>NZ_SOPU01000060.1:0-488 GCF_004402115.1 Pseudomonas sp. F01002
GCAGACGTCCTCATGGTCTCTCTTCACAAGAGAGTGTGTAGAACCCTTTCAACGGAAGGAGAGCAAATGAACGCAGCAGCATTGGCGTGTGCACCTTCCGGCACGTCGTGGAACGGCATCAGTTGGGCCGACGCTCAACGTCGAGTAAGAGGGCTGCAAGCGCGTATTGTGAAGGCTGTACAAGAAGGCAGGCATAACAAAGCGAAAGCCCTGCAATGGCTGCTGACTCACTCGTTCAGCGGCAAAGTATTGGCCGTGAAACGGGTGTCTGAAAACAAAGGCAAAAACACCCCCGGTGTGGACAAGGTCACTTGGAATACACCAGGGGCCAAGATCGGTGCGATAGCGTCATTGAAGCGGCGAGGCTACTCGCCGCTTCCGCTTCGGAGAGTGCTTATTCCGAAGAAAAACGGCAAGACGAGACCTCTCGGAATTCCCGCGATGAAATGCCGGGCCATGCAGGCGCTTCATTTGCTGGCTCTGGAACC
>NZ_SOPU01000061.1:0-488 GCF_004402115.1 Pseudomonas sp. F01002
GCAGACGTCCTCATGGTCTCTCTTCACAAGAGAGTGTGTAGAACCCTTTCAACGGAAGGAGAGCAAATGAACGCAGCAGCATTGGCGTGTGCACCTTCCGGCACGTCGTGGAACGGCATCAATTGGGCCGACGCTCAACGTCGAGTAAGAGGGCTGCAAGCGCGTATTGTGAAGGCTGTACAAGAAGGCAGGCATAACAAAGCGAAAGCCCTGCAATGGCTGCTGACTCACTCGTTCAGCGGCAAAGTATTGGCCGTGAAATGGGTGTCTGAAAACAAAGGCAAAAACACCCCCGGTGTGGACAAGGTCACTTGGAATACACCAGGGGCCAAGATCGGTGCGATAGCGTCATTGAAGCGGCGAGGCCACTCGCCGCTTCCGCTTCGGAGAGTGCTTATTCCGAAGAAAAACGGCAAGACGAGACCTCTCGGAATTCCCGCGATGAAATGCCGGGCCATGCAGGCGCTTCATTTGCTGGCTCTGGAACC
>NZ_SOPU01000062.1:0-542 GCF_004402115.1 Pseudomonas sp. F01002
TCGACGGTGACGGAACCGCTGGTAGCGTTGGCGGCGATGGTGATCACGGCGCCGTTGCTCAGGGTCACAGTCACTGGCGTGCCGGCAGCGTTGGTCAGTGTTGCGGTGTAAACGATGGAGCCGCCTTCAGCAACCGAATCGGTAGCCGTAAGGCTCAGTGTGGTGGTGTCAGCCGTATCGGTAATCGAGGTGTCCGCAGGCTTGCCGTCGACTTCCAGCTTTTCGAAGTTGCCGCCCTTGGCGTCGTCGATTTTGACGCTCAGCGAACCGCCGCCGGCCAAAGCATCGTTCGGCGCAACAAAGTTCACGCTGGCGCTGCTCGAGCCGACCGGAATGGTGATGGTCTGGCCGTTGGAAAGGGTCACGACGACCGGCGAACCAGTGACTTCAGCAGACACGGACGCGGTGTAAACCACGGTGCCGCCTTCGGCCACAGAGCCGTTGGCGGTCAGGCTGACCGTCGAAATGTTGATTGTGTCAGTCACCTCAGTGACTGCCGCCGCCGGGCTGGTCACCAGGTTCTCGAAGTTGCCGCCGGTAGC
>NZ_SOPU01000063.1:0-636 GCF_004402115.1 Pseudomonas sp. F01002
TGATGCCGTTCCACGACGTGCCGGAAGGTGCACACGCCAATGCTGCTGCGTTCATTTGCTCTCCTTCCGTTGAAAGGGTTCTACACACTCTCTTGTGAAGAGAGACCATGAGGACGTCTGCCCGCTTTCGCGTGAAGTGATGTTTCAACTTCTATCCAGCCCGTTACAGGATGGCGTTCGCTTTTTCCTCGTTCCTTCGCCCGCACCGCCATCGGCAGTTCTTACAAACAGCTTTCCCTCACGGGGGCGATACGGGATTTCCACGTTCCGCTTACTGAAGTACGTCGGGTTAGGTGCCTGCTATCGACCGGGAGACATGTGGGTCACGAACGCGCGTGCAGAAAAACGCTGTTCCCATCTCCATTACCATTTTGGTTCGAGCGTATAAGCCATTTCCGCTCGTTCAATTTAACGATCTTTACGCAGGTTCACATGTGTTCACCATACCGACTATCTAGCCCTTGTCCGGCCATGGCTGCCAGAAGGGTACGCCTCTCACGATTAGTACCCTGCACCTTGCGGTGCCTCGTCACATTGTCGAAGGCGCTCTTGATTCAGCCTTCTAGATTCACCCGGTGACACGGGAGGTTCCCGCAGAGGGGAACAACTTCATTAAGCGACTTCGTGTCGCACCTC
>NZ_SOPU01000064.1:0-672 GCF_004402115.1 Pseudomonas sp. F01002
GTAAACAATATACCGCCGATTTTTTCAGTCAGCACCGCCTCGAACCAACAGATACTTCCTGTCTATAGCGTCCCCAGGACAGGGCAATGGTATCAACAGAGTGCCAACTTCTCCGTTACCCAGACTGGAAATCAGCTAGTGCGCATAATGAGTCACCAGGACAGGGGCGGTGGCGGTGGCAGTGACGGAGGGAATGACTATCAGATAGATAACATCATAGTGAGAAGACTTTCCTGAAGCTTAAAAAGTAAATGAGCAGAAAAGGTGAAGGTTTATTTTTCCGACATGAAAAATAAACCTGCACCCTTGATTCCAGAGCCATGGAAATGTCCGGTGAATTTTCAGGGTTGCCGGTCGGAAGTGCCGCGACTGTCAGTCCGAGGCTAATCCAGGTGATAGCGGACTTGGTCGCTATGGCGCCAGTCCAGACTACACAGAATCCATAAACCCCTCTATTCCCCGCCCCCGCAAAAGTTGGAAGGCTTCTTGCAGTAGCAGCTCTGCGCCTGCTTCAGGCGTCAAAAAGTTTGCTTTAAAGGAACGGGGAAAACCGGTGGATCGCTCTCAGTTATTCAACAGTGCTCGCACAAACGTTGCCGACTTAAGTCGAGGCAATCTGGGTGTGCCGTTGTTGCTGCTGGTCATGCTGGCGATGATGATGTTGCCGGTGCC
>NZ_SOPU01000065.1:0-690 GCF_004402115.1 Pseudomonas sp. F01002
ACACGTCGGTCGCCCCGGGACCGCTCACGGCGTTCGGGTTGCTGTGGTAGACCGCGTTGCCGTTGGCGTCCAGCGTCAGGTAACCGTAGGTGCCATTGATCTGAGTGTTGAGGCCGCCAACAGCCGAGGTCGAGGTGTCTGAACCGGCACGCACGCCGACCACCGCGCCCCCTGCGGCGAGGCCATCGGCGCCGCCGACGTCGTTCCACAACACGTTGCCACTGACGGTGCCGCCTTCGGCGACCGAAGTCTCGTCGGCATGAGCAGTCGGCAGGTCATCGACGATGTTGACCACGATGGTGCTGGTAGTGCTGTTGCCCAGGGCGTCGGTGGCTTGGTAGGTGAAGGTTTCACTCAAGGTGTTGGCGCCGTCGTTCGCCTGCGGCGTGGTGCTTGGCGGCGAGGTCAGCGTGTAGGTGTAGGAGCCATCGGGATTGAGCAGGATCTGCCCGTAGGTGCCAGTGGCGCTGCCGACCAAGGTGTAGGTGATCGCACCGACCGCGCCGCTGACCGAACCGACCAGCGTGCCGCTGGCGGTTTCGCCCGTGTTGCCCGGCAGGCTCCCGGTAACGGTGCCGGGCGCCAGATCCTGGCCATCCTGGTTCAGGTCGAGGGCTTTTTCGTAGACGGTCACGTCGCTGTCGCTGACCGCTTGGATGCTGCTGTTGTGCACATCGATGGTGATGGTGG
>NZ_SOPU01000066.1:0-817 GCF_004402115.1 Pseudomonas sp. F01002
CGTCCATTCCCGTCAGGGGATGCGTACGTCTTTCGCTTGGGGAAACTTGAGAGGAAGGCAGCATGTTAGAACATAGCCAAATGGCCGTGTCTGCGCCTTCCGGCGCTCCGCAGCACTGGCATGACATCGATTGGTGGCGTGTCCAGCGGAATGTCCGGGCGATGCAGATACGGATTGCGAAGGCTTGTCGGGAAGGCAACTGGCGCAGGATGAAAACCCTGCAGCGGATGCTGACCCGCTCTCGCTCGGCCAGATACTTGGCCGTACGGCGAGTCACTGAAAACCAGGGTAAGCGCACGGCGGGAGTCGACCGCGTGCTCTGGGATACACCCGATGCCAAATGGAAGGCGGCAAATGGGTTGAAGCGCCATGGATATAAGCCGCGGCCTTTACGACGTGTGTTTATTCCGAAGTCAAATGGAAAGGAGCGTCCTCTGGGCATTCCAACCATGACGGACAGGGCTATGCAGGCGCTGTATCTGCTGGCTCTGGCGCCTATTGCAGAAACCACGGGTGATCCAAATAGCTACGGCTTCAGGATCGAACGCTCTACGGCGGATGCGATGGGGCAGCTGTTCGTTTGCCTGTCCAAGAAGGTTTCGGCCCAATGGGTTTTGGAAGCGGACATCAAAGGCTGTTTTGACCATATCAATCATGACTGGCTAATCGCCAACGTCCCAACGGACAAAGTGGTTCTCCGGAAATGGTTGAAAGCTGGTGTGATTCATAAAGGCCAGCTACAGGCAACGGATGCCGGTACGCCACAGGGCGGGATTATCTCGCCCACCTTGGCAAATTTGGTGCTGGATGGGCTGGA
>NZ_SOPU01000067.1:0-900 GCF_004402115.1 Pseudomonas sp. F01002
AGTTTCTGGCAGAGCGTGGACTTGTCCTCTCTCCGGAAAAAACCAAAATAACGCACATAGGGGACGGGTTCGACTTCCTCGGATGGAACTTGCGCAAGTACAACGGCAAGCTCCTGATCAAGCCATCGAAAGCGAACATCAGGGCTCACCTCGCCAAACTCCGGGAAGTGATCAAGACCAACAAGGCGATCAAACAGGTCAATTTGATCGGGCTGCTCAACCCGATTTTAAGGGGATGGGCGAACTACCATAGCCACGTGGTCGCCAAGAAGGTATTCAATCAGGTAGACAGCGAAGTCTGGATAATGCTCTGGCGCTGGGCGGTGAGACGGCATCCGCGCAAAGGAACACGGTGGGTCAAGGACAGATACTTCAAAGTCCGAGGATCGCGCCGGTGGGTGTTCTCAACCGTTGAAAAATACGCAGACGGTAAGGCAAGGGAATACACCTTACTGAAGGAGTCGGATACGCCGATTGTTCGGCACATCAAGATCAAGGCCGCTGCCAACCCGCATGACCCCAATTGGGATGAGTATTTCGAGTTCCGATGGGGCAAGAAAATGCTCAAATCAACAAAGGGACGAGCGAAGCTGTATCGCGTCTGGCGACAGCAAGGCGGCCTATGTGCTGTTTGTCATAAGCCCGTTACCAAAGATACGCCGTGGCATAGTCGCCACATCGTAAAGTTGGCCGACGGCGGAACGGACGCCGCAGTCAATCTTGAGATCTATCATCTGCGTTGCCCCAGAGATCAGCAGTACGCCAATGTCAAAGAGGTATAGCTGGGTACTTAACAGTGCCTTTGTAGAGGCTTGAGCCGTGTGCTGGGAAACTCGCATGCACGGTTCTTAGGGGGTTGGACGCGGGTAACCGCGTCTGACTACCCGACAACCAGATCCG
>NZ_SOPU01000068.1:0-1085 GCF_004402115.1 Pseudomonas sp. F01002
TTTTCGAAGTCGTAGTCGCGGCGGGTGGTGCGGCTGGTGCGGGTTTCCAGGCGCAGGTCGAAGCGCTTGATCACCGGGTCGTTGGCAACCATGCCGGAGTCTTGCTGGTAGGCCACGGGCGCGAGTTTCGGGAACACCGTTTGGTCATCGCCGAATACCAGCTTGTGGGCCGTGGCGCTGTGCTGGAAGTGGTAGTGGATACCTTCTTCCTCGCACAGACGCTGGACGAACTGCAGGTCCGATTCATCGTACTGAACGCAGTAGATGCGCTCGGGATAAATCGCCCCGACTTTGAATTCGTAGGCATTGCTTTGGATGCCGTGCTCTTCGAGGACGCTGCCGATGATTTTCGGCACTGTGAGGTTCTGGAAGATGCGTTGGTTGATGCGGTGCGCCAGGTAAGACAGGTGCGGGCGCAGGGTCACCGCGTAGCGGGTCAGGCGTTTGCCGGAATCGCCTTGGGCGGCGCGGTAGATCTGGCCATGGATGCCGCTGCCGTCGGGCGAGAGCTGCAAAAAGGCCGGTTTGTGCAGCAGGGTCTCGAGGTCCAGGGACGGCTGTTCACTGACCAGCTCCACCTCAAACACAAAAGGCTGGCTGATGGCTTCCCGACCTTGCAGGGAAAGAACCTGGAAGTCGTTGGAAAGACCTTCGATGGTCAGGGCAAAGTGAGTTTGATTGGCCGGCGCGAACATCCCTTGTTCCTCGTGCAGTGCAGCGGCGCTCGCCGGCACCCGTGCAGGGAGCTTGCGGACGCGAAAATTCTGGAAAGGCGAAAACAACATCGACCAGCAGAGCTGGCCGATGCTTGAGACGGTCGGCCTGAGTTAGGCGACCGGCTGACGCCAGTCATCGGAACCCGAAGTGCCGGATACTTCGTGGGTCCAGGTGATTTTGCGGTAGGTGAACTGCACTTCTTCCAGGTGAGTGAAGTGCGAGTTCGACGGATCCTGGCAGTTGTGCATTTTGTTGTTGATGGCGACGATGATCGCGTCTTCCAGTTTGGTGGTGTAGTAGTGCTCTTGGGTACCTTGAGCCGAAGTGCGGTACCACTGGATAACGATTTCGCTCATGCGCTCGCCGGA
>NZ_SOPU01000069.1:0-1621 GCF_004402115.1 Pseudomonas sp. F01002
CTGCGGATTCCACGCCATCCGGACACTCAGCCCACCAACATCCGGACACTCATTCCACGCTCATTCGGACAGGCAGTCGGAGCGCAGCGACGCAGGTTTGCATTGTTAGTCTGAAGTCTCTGTCGCCGTCAATTTCGTTGCGCGTCTGCGCATCGATTCGCCCTTCAGTTCGATCCGATAAGCGTTGTGCACCAGCCGGTCGAGGATCGCATCGCCCAAGGTCGGATCGCCGATCAGTGCGTGCCATTTGTCCACTGGCATCTGGCTGGTCACTAGCGTCGAGCGGTTGCCGTAGCGGTCGTCCAGCAGTTCAAGCATGTCGCGCCGTTGCGCAGCGGTAAACGGCGCCAGGCCCCAGTCGTCCAGGATCAGCAAGTCGGTCTTGGCATAACCCGCCATCAGTTTCGCGAAGCGGCCGTCGCCGTGGGCCAGGCCTAGTTCTTCCATCAAGCGCGGCAAGCGCAGATAACGCACGCTGTAACCGTCGCGGCAGGCCTTATGAGCCAGCGCGCAGGCGAGCCAGGTTTTGCCTACGCCAGTTGGGCCGCCGATGATCAGGTTCAGGCCGTCGCGCAGCCACTGGCCGCTGCCCAGTTGCAGGATCAAGGCCTTGTCCAAGCCACGCGGACTGCGATAGTCGATGTCTTCCAGGCAGGCGTTATGGCGCAGTCGTGCGGCCTTGAGGCGAGTAGTCAGGCGGGCGTCTTCGCGCTCGGTCAGCTCGCGGTCGACCATCAGACCGAGGCGTTCGTCGAAGCTGAGATCGTTGATGTCAGGCGTTGCGTGTTGTTCGCCAAGCGCCTTGATCATGCCGTGCAGGCGCAGGGTTTGCAGCTTGTCGAGTGTCGGGTTGGGCAGCATTTTGGTGCTCCTTTTTCAGGTCAGTGGTAGTAGCCAGGGCCGCGCAGGTTGATGTGTTCTTCAGGCAGTAACGGCAGGTTTTGCTGGGCCAGCGGCAGCCGTTCCAGCCCTTGGCGCAGGATCGATTCAAGGCTTTTGTAGCTGCACGCGCCCAGTGCCAGCGCTCGCTGGCAAGCGGCTTCCAGCCGCTCTTCGCCGTGCTGTTTGCTCAGGCGCAGGATCCCCAGGCAGGCGCGGAAGCCGTGCTGCGGATGGATTCGGCGTTCGAGGATGTAGGCGATTACACCAGCGGTGTTCGGCCCGGTCTGCTCAGCCCAGTGGATCAGTCGCTGCGGCGTCCATTCGGCATGTTCGCGGTGACTTTTGGGCATGTGCTCGGTTTGGGTGGTGTGGCGGCCTTTGTGCGGCGAGCGCAGATGGCTGGCCACCCGCTGGTTGGCGTGGAAGCACTCGACGGTCTTAGCGGTTAGCCGCACTTCGAGTTGGTGCTTCACCAGCTGGTACGGCACCGAGTAGTAATGGCCCTCGACCTCGACGTGGTAGTCGATGTGCACCCGCACCTTTTTCCATTCGGCGTAGACATACGGATGTTCTGGTAGCGGTTGCAGTGCGGGTTGGTCGATGGTCTCGAAGGCCGAGCGGCGTGAGCCGGGCAGCTTCTTGAAGGGCTTTTGATTGAGGCGTTCGAGCAGCAGGCTGATTGCCGTGTTGAGTTCTCCGAGCGAGAAGAACTGGCGGTTGCGCAGCACTGCCAGGATCC
>NZ_SOPU01000070.1:0-1944 GCF_004402115.1 Pseudomonas sp. F01002
TGCCGCCGGTGAGGGTGTTGTTGCTCAGACCGCCAATCAGGAAGTCGTCGCCGCCCCCGCCGTTGAGCATGTCGTTACCCAGACCGCCGTTGATGATGTTGCTGTGGTTGTCGCCGGTGAGCGAGTCGTTGAAGTTGGAACCGGTCAGGTTTTCGATTGCAGCCAAGGTGTCGGTCCCGGCACCTACGGTGTTCTGCGGGGTGAGCAGGCTCAGATCGACGGTGACCCCGGCGGTGGCGTGGGCATAGCTCGCGGTGTCGACGCCGGTGCCACCGTCGAGCAGGTCGTTGCCCGCTCCGCTGTACAGCAAGTCATTGCCGGCGCCGCCGTGCATTTCGTTGTTGCCGGAACCGGCGGTGAGCACGTCGTTGCCGTCGCCGGCATTGATCACGTTGTTACCGGCGCCCGCCACCAGTACATCATCGCCCGCCGTGCCGGTGAGGGTGTGGCCGTCCTGATAGGTGATGGTCACGGCGGCGTTGTCGCTGCCGCCATGGTTGTCGTTGGCGGCGTAGGTGCCGTGGGCATCTGGCGTGATGTCGTGGGCACCGGCGTAGTTGACGGTCATGGTCAGCTGGTAGTTTTCCGCCCCCTTCCCGCTGTTGCCCGGACCACCGTTGTCGATGTTGGTGATGTGGATCTGGTAGGTGCTGTCCGACGTTGCGGTGAGGGTTTGCCCGTCCCCGAGGGCGATCCATGCGCCGCCGTTGATTGAGTACTCCATAGCGACATGACCGGCCGCCAGATTGTGATCCAGGTTGAGGGTTTCACCCTGTTTGAGGTCGACGGTGATGCGGTCCTCATCGTGGGGGTTGTTGACCGCTCCCAGCGCCCCGCTGACTACCAACACCGCCGTCATGGCTGTCGTGTTGGCGACGAATGCACTGCGGGCGAGGGTCACCGCCTGCGCGTTACCGCCGGTGAAGCTGAAGTTTTGATTGGTGCCGGTGAAGTCCGCGCCTTTGGCAATCCAACCGGTGCTGATGGTGGTCGGCGAAGCAGTCAGCGGATCGCCATTCGGATCGGTGTCATTGGCCAGCAGCAACTCGCCCGGCACCACAATGCTGCCCGACAGCACGTTGGTGATGATGTGGTCATCAACCACCACCGGTGGCGCGTTCGCAATGACCGTCAAAACCGAGCTGGCCTGGTCGTTGTCGCTGATGCAGCTATTGTTCACGTCGATGGTGATGGTGGTGGTCCTCTCGTCGCCATCGCCATCGCGCAAGGTGTAGGTGAACACGTCGGTCGCACCGGGACCGTTCACGGCGCCCGGGTTGCTGTGGTAGACGGCGTTGCCCGCGGCATCCAGCGTCAGGTAACCGTAGGTGCCATTGATCTGGCTGTTCAGGCCGCCGATGGCCGAGGTCGAGGTGTCTGAACCGGCACGCACGCCGACCGCCCCAATCCCATCGGCATCGCTGAAGTCGTTCGCCAGCACGTTGCCACTGACGATGCCGCCCTCCGCTACCGAGGCCGCGTCGGGGTTGGCGGTCGGCAGGTCATCGACGATTTTGACCACGATGGTGCTGGTGGTTGAATGGCCCAGGGCGTCGGTGGCTTTGTAAGTGAAACTTTCGCTGAGGGTATTCGCGCCATCGTCGGCGTGCGGCGTGGTGCTTGGCGCCGACGTCAGCGTGTAGGTGTAGGTGCCGTCGGGATTGAGCAGGATTTGGCCGTAGGTGCCAGTGGCGCTGCCGACCAGTGTGTAAGTGATCGCACCGCTGGCACCGGTGACGGAGCCGACCAGGGTGCCACTGGCGGTTTCAGCCGTGAGACCCGGCTGACTCCCGGTAACGGTGCCGGGCGCCAGATCCTGGCCATCCTGGTTCAGGTCGAGGGCTTTTTCATAGACGGTCACGTCGCTGTCACTGACCGCTCGGATGCAGCTGTTGATCACGTCGATGGTGATGGTGGTGGTGCTTTGGTCACCGTCGGCATCGC
>NZ_SOPU01000071.1:0-2051 GCF_004402115.1 Pseudomonas sp. F01002
GTATCCGCTCCATGAACTCCACATTCCAAGCGGATAGCTGACGGCTGATGCTGTGCTCCCGATTTCCATCAGGAGCCCATCACCATGATGCGTCCCAATGCCAGCGTTGAAAAAGTGTACCTCTACCCAAAGCCTGTCGATTTTCGAAAGTCCATCGACGGCCTGGCTGCATTGGTCGAACTGGACATCAAAGTTGCGGTGTTCGACCCTGTGCTTTTCGTCTTTCTAAATCGCCACCGCAACCGCGTCAAAGTGTTGTACTGGGAGCGCAACGGCTTCTGCCTTTGGCTCAAGCGCCTGGAGTCTGAACGTTTCAAACTTTCCCCTGATGAGGTCGACGAGGCGATCGTGCTGACTGTCCAGGAATTGAACTGGTTACTGGATGGCTTTGATCTCTGGCGCAATCGTCCTCATAAGGTTTTAACGCCAAGATTCGTCGCCTGACGGGTATAATCCCCGGCATGAATTTGATACCCGAAGACCTTCCCGATGATCCTGTTTTGCTCAAGCAAATGTTGCTTGAGGCACTCAGTCGTCAGCAAGTAACGGCTGAGGCGTACCAGACTCATATCGTCGATTTGAAAGAACAGATCAAGCTGCTGCGCGACCGTTTGTTCGGTCGAAAATCCGAGCAGACCATAGAGCCCAACACGCCGCAACTGGCGTTGTTCAATGAGCCCGAAAGCGAGCCGATGCTTCCAGTCGGCGACGCTGACGAAGAAGTTGTTGCTTCGGCGCCACGTCGCGGCAAACGCAAGCCACTGTCGGCTGATCTGCCACGCTTCGAAGTGACCCACGAACTGCCCGAGCACGAACTGACCTGCGCTTGCGGTTGCCGCAAACACGTCATCGGTGAAGAAACCAGCGAACAGCTGGAGATCGTGCCGATGCAGATTCGCGTACTCAAACACATACGCAAAGTTTACGGTTGCCGCGGTTGTGAAACCGCGCCGGTCACCGCAGACAAACCCGCTCAGATGATCGAAAAGAGCATGGCCAGCCCCAGCGTATTGGCCATGCTCTTAACCACCAAGTACGTCGATGGCCTGCCGTTGCATCGTTTCGAAACCGTGCTGAGTCGACACGGTGTGGATATTCCAAGACAAACACTGGCGCGCTGGGTCATCCAGTGCAGCGAACACTTCCAGCCTTTGCTGAATTTAATGCGCGACCGATTACTGGAAAGTCCGGTCATCCACTGCGATGAAACAAGAGTCCAGGTACTGAAAGAGCCGGATCGAGACCCAACCAGCCAATCGTGGATGTGGGTGCAGGCCAGCGGGCCGCCGGATCGAAAAGTTGTGCTATTTGACTACACCACCAGCCGTGCGCAGGAAGTGCCTCTACGCCTGCTGGAAAGTTATCGCGGCTACGTGATGACCGACGATTACGCGGGTTACAACGCGTTGGCGTTGCAGCCCGGTGTTGAGCGATTGGCGTGCATGGCGCATGCGCGTCGTAAGTTTGTCGACGCGCAGAAAGTGCAGCCCAAGGGCAAAACCGGGCGTGCCGATATCGCGCTGACAATGATCAATAAGCTGTACGGCATCGAGCGTGAACTCAAGGACGTTAGCGATGAACAGCGTTTTATCGGTCGTCAGGAGAAGAGCCTGCCGATCCTGGGGCAGTTGAAAAGCTGGCTGGATAAAACACAGTCCCAAGTGACGCCGCAAAGTGTGTTGGGTAAAGCCGTGAATTATTTGGCCAACAACTGGAGCCGTCTGGAGCGATACGTGGAGGCCGGTTTTTTACCGATCGACAACAACGCGGCGGAGCGCGCGATAAAGCCGTTTGTAATCGGGCGCAAGGCATGGCTGTTCAGCGACACGCCCAAGGGTGCCACCGCCAGTGCGCAGATCTACAGTTTGGTCGAGACCGCCAAGGTCAACGGCCAGGAGCCTTATACGTGGCTGCGCCACGTACTGGAAAGACTACCGCAGGCACAATCGGTTGGGGACTACGAAGCCTTGCTGCCATGGAACTGCTCGCCAGAGATGCCACGGTAAACGACTGCCTCATCTTGAGGTAGGTGTAGTTCGTGGATCGGTTAC
>NZ_SOPU01000072.1:0-2459 GCF_004402115.1 Pseudomonas sp. F01002
TAGCTGGGTACTTAACAGTGCCTTTGTAGAGGCTTGAGCCGTGTGCTGGGAAACTCGCATGCACGGTTCTTAGGGGGTTGGACGCGGGTAACCGCGTCTGACTACCCGACAACCAGATCCGGCCATGGGCTCTTGGACGCAAGAACTGGCTCTTTGCAGGGTCGCTACGCAGCGGAAAGCGAGCGGCGGCGATCATGAGTTTGATCCAGTCTGCGCGGCTGAATGGCCATGATCCGTATGCGTATCTGAAGGATGTCCTCACACGTCTGCCGACGCAGCGGGCGAGTGAGGTCGAGCAGCTATTGCCGCATCAATGGATACCTGACTAACCTGCGCAAGGGCAAGGTATATTCTGGGTACGCCTACTATTAGTTAGCGATTGCCTCAGGAAAAGGCTGCGCCTGAGGGTTGCTCCGATGCTCGCGACAGCGCATGAGTGACATCAGCAGCCATCTCCTGCGCACTATTTGTACCGTCAACTTGCAAGACTGGAGACGTTTGTCCTAATAACCATCGCTCGTGCCACGCGCGATTTCGTCCTGAAAAGTCAGGATTGTCGTATTGCGAAGCCCATTCCTTGAATCCCGCATGTATTTCATGCATGTCACCTCCAGGTGCAATACGTTCGCCAAAGCGTGATTTTTCACGAGCGACCAGCCGTTCTAGCCGAATGGGTGTTGGCGTCACGACGAACACGATCAAATCGACCTGATCCAGTAGTGCATCTCCCCAAACCATACAAGAACCAGTCAGTACCCAAGCTTCGTCGCCGAGCGCTTGCTGGATCAAAGGCACCCGTTCACTGGCAGGCCGCTTGGTCGTAAAAGGTGGGTTCGTCGGCATCCAAAAATAATCATCGACGTCGGCGTGCCGCAACCCGAGTTGCACGGCAAGGTTCTGGCCTAATGTGGTTACGCCCGCACACGAGGCGCCTGTAATAAAAATTCGCATTCCTTCCTCCATGAATCCAGGTTGGTTTATGGGGCGGAAGATACTCCATTTCCTTTTCGGTCTCACATTCATATGCGCTGCGGATTCCACGCCATCCGGACACTCAGCCCACCAACATCCGGACACTCATTCCACGCTCATTCGGACAGGCAGTCGGAGCGCAGCGACGCAGGTTTGCATTGTTAGTCTGAAGTCCCTGTTGCCGTCAATTTCGTTGCGCGTCTGCGCATCGATTCGCCCTTCAGTTCGATCCGATAAGCGTTGTGCACCAGCCGGTCGAGGATCGCATCGCCCAAGGTCGGATCGCCGATCAGCGCATGCCATTTGTCCACCGGCATCTGGCTGGTCACCACAGGTAGCGCACGCTGTAGCCATCGCGACAGGCCTTGTGGGCCAGCGCACAAGCGAGCCAGGTTTTGCCCACGCCAGTGGGGCCACCGATGATCAGGTTCAGGCCGTCGCGTAGCCATTGACCGCTGCCTAGTTGCAGGATCAGAGACTTGTCCAAGCCACGCGGGCTGCGGTAGTCGATGTCTTCCAGGCAAGCGTTGTGGCGCAGTCGGGCCGCTTTGAGTCGAGTGCTCAGGCGTCCATCTTCACGCTCGGTCAGCTCGCGGTCGACCATCAGGCCGAGGCGTTCATCGAAGCCGAGATCGTTGATGTCGGGCGTTGCGTGTTGCTCGCTCAGCGCCTTGATCATGCCGTGCAGGCGTAGGGTTTGCAGCTTGTCGAGCGTCGGGTTGGGCAGCATTAGGGGGATCCTTTTTAGGTCAGTGGTAGTAGCCGGGGCCGCGCAGGTTGATGTGCTCGTCGGGCAGTAGCGGAAGGTTTTGTTGCGCCAGCGGCAGCCGTTCCAGCCCTTGGCGCAGGATCGATTCGAGGCTTTTGTAACTGCACGCGCCCAGTGCCAGCGCTCGCTGGCAAGCGGCTTCCAGCCGCTGTTCGCCGTGCTGTTTACTCAGGCGCAGGATCCCCAGGCAGGCGCGGAAGCCGTGCTGCGGATGGACTCGGCGTTCGAGGATGTGGGCGATGACGCCGGCCGTATTCGGGCCTGTCTGGTCTACCCAACGGATCAGTCGCTGAGGTGTCCACTCAGCGTGTTCGCGATGGCTTGGGCATGTGCTCGATCTGGGTGGTGTGGCGGCCTTTGTGAAGCGAGCGCAAATGGCTGGCCACGCGCTGGTTGGCGTGGAAACACTCGACGGTCTGCGCGGTCAACCGCAATTCGAGTTGGTGTTTCACCAGCTGATACGGCACCGAGTAGTAGTGGCCATCGACCTCGACGTGGTAGTCGATGTGGACGCGTACTTTTTTCCATTCGGCGTAAACGTACGGGTGTTCCGGCAGCGCTTGCAGTGCCGGTTGGTCGATGGTCTCGAAGGCTGACCGGCGTGAGCCGGGCAGCTTCTTGAAGGGCTTTTGATTGAGGCGTTCGAGCAGCAGGCTGATTGCCGTGTTGAGTTCTCCGAGCGAGAAGAACTGGCGGTTGCGCAGCACTGCCAGGATCC
>NZ_SOPU01000073.1:0-2580 GCF_004402115.1 Pseudomonas sp. F01002
TGTTGCCGCTGACCGAAAACTGACCCAGTAGAGGCTGTTCTGCCGACTGAAAACTGACCCAGGTGTTCAACTGCTTCTGCTCACTTTTCGAGCAGGAGAACACAGGGTGATAAGCATGGAAATGTTGGGAAAAATCCGGCGGATGTACTTCCGCGATAAGCTCTCGCTGCATCAGATAGCCAAGCGTACCGGGCTGTCGAGAAACACTATCCGAAAGTGGGTCAGAGCGCCCGAAGCCACTCAGCCGGCGTACCAACGGTGCGCAACCTTCAACAAACTCAGCCCATTCCACGACACGCTCGAACAGGCGCTGAAAGCCGATTCGTTTCGGGCAAAGCATAACCGCAGAAGCGCCAAAGCACTTTTCGAACAGATCAAGGCTGAGGGTTATGACGGCGGCTACAGCCAGCTCACGGCGTTTGTACGCTCTTGGCGAGGCGAGCAAGGCAAGTCTTTACGCGCTTTTGTACCGCTGACTTTTGCCTTGGGTGAGGCCTTTCAATTTGACTGGAGCGAAGAAGGTCTGCTGATCGGCGGCCTGTTCCGACGCATCCAGGTCTCCCACATGAAGCTGTGCGCCAGTCGCGCGTTCTGGTTGGTTGCGTATCCCAGCCAAGGCCACGAGATGTTGTTCGATGCCCACACCCGCTCTTTTGGTGCGCTTGGCGGAGTCCCGCGTCGCGGCATTTACGACAACATGAAAACGGCTGTCGACAAGGTCAACAAAGGCAAAGGCCGCACGGTCAATGCCCGGTTTGCTGTCATGTGTGCCCACTACCTGTTCGACCCGGACTTCTGCAACGTCGCCTCGGGTTGGGAAAAAGGCATCGTTGAAAAGAACGTCCAAGACAGCCGGCGGCGCATTTGGATCGACGCTCAAGACTGCATGTTTCACACCTTCGAAGAACTGAATATCTGGCTCGGTCAACGCTGCCGGTCGCTCTGGAGCGAGCTGGTGCATCCTCAGTACAACGGGCTGACGGTGGCTGAGGTCTTGGAGCTGGAGCGGGTTGAAATGATGCCGATGCCGACAGCGTTTGATGGCTATGTCGAACGTACCGTGCGGGTCTCCAGCACCTGCCTGATCAGCGTGGCGCGAAATCGCTATTCAGTGCCATGTGAGCGAGTTGGCCAGTGGGTCAGCAGCCGTCTGTATCCTTCGCGAATCATGGTCATCGCCGATGAAACGGTGATCGCCAGCCACGAGCGCCTCTTTGATCGAGATCAGGTCAGTTTTGACTGGCAGCATTACATCCCACTCATCGAACGCAAGCCCGGTGCACTGCGTAATGGCGCGCCATTTGCCGATCTACCGAAGCCGTTGCTGCTTCTCAAACGGGGACTGAGGCGTCACACCAACGGTGATCGAATCATGATGCAGGTACTGGCTGCTGTGCCTATCGCCGGTCTCGAACCGGTGCTGGTTGCGGTGGAGCTGGTACTTGAGTCGGGAAGTCTGAGCGCCGATCACATCCTCAATGTCCTTGCCCGCCTGACCTCCACTGCACCACCTCCCTGCGTAGAAACCAGCTTGCAACTCAAGGTAGCGCCTGTTGCCAATACGGCGCGCTACGACCGGCTCCGTTCGACTGATGAGGAGAATCGCAATGCGTGACCTAATGACGGAACTCAAAGAACTGCGCCTGCACGGCATGGCCGGTGCTTGGGAAGAACTGGTCTCTCAAGGAACAGCGTCGACGGCTTCATCGAAATGGCTGCTGGAACATCTGCTTCAGCAGGAACATGCGGATCGCGCGGTGCGCTCGGTGAATCATCAGATGAACATGGCCAAACTTCCCATGCACCGTGATTTAGCTGGGTTTGACTTCAGCG
Organism: Pseudomonas sp. F01002; assembly: GCF_004402115.1. Taxonomy (NCBI): domain Bacteria; kingdom Pseudomonadati; phylum Pseudomonadota; class Gammaproteobacteria; order Pseudomonadales; family Pseudomonadaceae; genus Pseudomonas; species Pseudomonas sp. F01002. The sequence goes on from NZ_SOPU01000073.1 coordinate 1,834, forward strand.
CTTCCAGCGCTGATGCCCGGCTGGTCAGCGATCTATCCAGCTTGGCGTTCACTGAAACCGCGCAGAATGTCGTGTTCATCGGTGGGCCGGGAACCGGAAAAACACACCTGGCCAGTGCCCTGGCTGTATCCGGAATCACGGCCCATAACAAACGCGTGCGCTTCTTTTCTACGGTGGATTTGGTGAACCTGCTGGAGCGTGAAAAGTACGATGGCAAGGCAGGGCGAATCGCCCAGGGACTGCTTCGCACAGACCTGGTGATACTGGATGAGCTGGGGTATTTGCCTTTTAGCCAAAGCGGCGGCGCCCTGTTATTTCACCTGCTGTCCAAACTGTACGAGCACACCAGCGTGGTGATCACCACCAACCTCAGCTTTTCGGAGTGGTCGAGCGTATTTGGCGACGCCAAGATGACTACTGCGTTGCTGGATCGGTTGACACACCACTGCCACATCGTCGAAACGGGCAACGAGTCGTACCGCCTTCAACACAGCACCTTGGCCGCTCAGACAAAGATCAAATCAAGGGAGCGAAAGCGCAAGAATGGGGATGATTTCGAGGACGATGAGCAGTTTTGATCCGCTCCATAATTGCCCTGCTGCATGCATACATGCGGTGGGGCTGGATGCGTCTTCAACCAGAACACTGCTGCTAAGCTTATCCACAATTGCTGGGACAAAAATCAGCAATCCGTCCTGGGTCATTTTTCAATCGGCAGGGTGGGTCAGTTTTCAATCAGCGCCAACA
>NZ_SOPU01000074.1:0-4819 GCF_004402115.1 Pseudomonas sp. F01002
AGAGACTTCAGACTAACAATGCAAACCTGCGTCGCTGCGCTCCGACTGCCTGTCCGAATGAGCGTGGAATGAGTGTCCGGATGTTGGTGGGCTGAGTGTCCGGATGGCGTGGAATCCGCAGATTGTCGATACTTGGTAGGTCACCACTCCAGCGGCCCTGGCACCTAACAAGGTAAAAAGAGAGGCTCCAGACAAGAGCGCACTTAAGTCGCTTTTACCGAGCCCCGCCTCCTTGAGAATGGCCTCCATATCTGCTCGCTCTTTGCCTTCGGCTTTTTTCAACGCATCGCGCAAAATCTTCTGAATCAACTCCTCTTCGAGCTTAACAAGACTGAAGGAGTCAACATCCTTAACTCCAAACTTTTTAGCCACGTCCTTTACAACTTCATGGTAGTCGGGACCGTTGCTGCGGAAGAGGTTGACGAAGCTATTACCACCGAACAGACGGATCTCATCCAGGATTTCATTGGCATAACGACGATGATCAGGATTGTGAGACTTATAGATATCTTTGCCAGACAGGCTTTCAGTCGTGCTTGCTTTGAGAATGTATTCGACCAAGGGTTTTAGATCCTCATTCGCAGCATTCGCCATCACATCACCGGTCGAAATCGAAGTCATCGTGCAGCTCCTTTAAACTGTCAATCCATACTAAAAACTGGCTTTATGAACGCCTGCGTTAAGCAACGCGAGCACTGGCCTCAATTTTTTGCAGCGCTGCGAACAGTTCATCGACCTGCCCTGGCTCGAACAACTTTTCCGGCCCACTGGGTGTGATATCCGTAAAAGGTGACTTGTAGAGCAAATCCGCATTCATCACCCCGTGTTCCGTGAGGTGCTGGATCACTAGGTTGCTAAATTCGATTTGGCTGCCGCTGAGTGTTTTTCCAGCCAAGAAACCAGACAACGCGTCAGTAGCAGCATCGCGATCCAGACCAACCAAGGAGCGAATGAATAACCCCAAACCCTTGGCCTGTTCTTTCGCCCGATTAATCTCCCCTGCACCGGCACCACTTTCGACCAGCATCTGCTCTAGAGCCTCAAGGTCCAAGGCCGTCAGTGGTTGATTACGCCTTAGCTTCTGCAAAGACAAATGGTCTTGGTGAGCTCGTAGGAAAGCACGGGCCTTTTCGCGGAAACGTTCGAAACTCGCAGGGTTCACCATCGAAGGCATAACGACCTCCTCGATCTCCCCCAACTCATCAGCAAAGTCGGTATAGACGGTAACGCCGCGTCCCTTTTCAAGCAGCTTGATCAAACCGCGCAACTTGCGGCGAGCCTGCTCCAGCATCGAAACGGTGACGTCTTCCCACCATTCCGGCCCCGCTACGGCTTCAATCATTAGCAATTCTTTGGCAATCGCCGGAATGTTGGTTTGCCCCAACAGCGCCTGAGCCAGGTCCTGAACCTGCTCACTCAAACGGGCAAAACCTGGTTCCGCGTTGAGAATGCACAGTTGCAATCGCAGCAACAGAAGGTCGAAGCGCTTAGCCTCTTCGTCTTCTTCCGTTAATGTGGTTGGCAAACCTGAAACATGGTCGGCCAATTCACGCAGTTGAGTCTCTCCGATATCTTTCCAGATACCTGCAGCGGAATAGATTTCGACCCAACGTCGTTTAGGACGAACAACGAAGTTGTCCAGCGTCATTGAGCACACCCGTTCATGCAGCGACAAGGCGATGTCGTCACGCAGCTGATCATCGCTGAATACCACCGAGTAAACGCCGTGAGGCTCCTTGATCTCGACGCTGTTACGCCGCCGATCCAGCGCCGCCAGCATTTCCAGACGCGCTTTGAACAAGCGCTGACCCAACGGCTCGCCCAGCGTCCCCTCGGTGGGTTCAGGGTTCTGATTGAAATACTCGAGGTTCTGGCAGAAATCGAAAATGAAGAAATCTTCTTTGTCCTGCCCTGGGCCGAAAAGGTTTTTGCACAACCGCGTGCCTCGTCCGACCATTTGCCAAAATTTGGCTTTTGAGCGAACGATCTTGAAAAACACCAGATTGACCACTTCTGGCACGTCGATCCCGGTGTCGAGCATATCCACCGAAATCGCGATGTGCGGCGCCTTGTCTTTGAGTGAAAAATCATCAATCAAGGTCTGCGCGTATTCAGTTTTGTAGGTAATGACCCGAGCAAAGGCACCCACCTTATCGGGATAGCTCACATCAAAGCGATCAGCAATAAACTGAGCGTGAGCGTTGTTCTTCGCGAAGATGATGGTCTTGCCCAAACGGTCACCACCAGCCACTTTATGGCCGCGCTCCATGAGGGTCTGCAATACTTTGTCTACCGTGTCGGTGTTGAATAGCCAGCGGTTGACCGCGTCGGCGCTCACCTCATCCGGTACTTCTTCCTCTTCGCCCCACTCCAGTTCGTCCCACTGATCTTTCTCATCTTCGGGAAGCTGGTCGTAGCTAATACCGTCGCGCTGAAATTTCAACGGCACCGCAACCCCGCGAGGCTTGACTAGATAACCCTCGGCAATCGCATCTTCCAGGGTATAGGCATCAGTCGGGACGCCACTCTCGAGGTTGAAGAGGCTGTAGGTATTGCGGTCGATTTCATCTTTAGGGGTCGCGGTCAATCCCACAAGCAACGCATCGAAGTAGGAAAAAATCGCTCGGTATTTTTGATACACCGAACGGTGGGCTTCATCGATGATGATCAAATCGAAATGGCCTACACCGAAGCGCCGCTGTCCGTCCTGTTTTTCATCGATCAGGCCCATCATCGTTGGATAGGTTGAGACGTAGATGCGCCCTTCAGTGTTCTTCTCGGTAACCAGATTCACAGGCGCGGCGCTGGGCAAAAAGCTTTTGAAGGCATTAGCCGCCTGATTGACCAATGCGACGCGGTCGGCCAGAAACAGAATGCGTTTGGCCCAATTGCAACGCATCAACAAATCGCTCAGGGCAATCACCGTCCGCGTCTTGCCGGCACCAGTGGCCATCACCACCAAGGCCTTGCGCTGACGATCCTGCTCGAAGGTTTCACCGATGCGGCGGATGGCCCGCAGTTGGTAGTGGCGCTCGACAATCAACGGATCAATCGTCGCCTGCCCCAAGGCCTTGCGGCTGCTACGGCGTTGAATCAGCAGTTCCAACTCGGCCTTCTTATGGAAGCCCTGAATCAAACGCGGCGGGTACGAGGTGTCGTCCCATAGCCAGTGCTCGTAACCATTGGTGCAATAAATCAGTGGTCGCTGACCGTACATCGACTCCAGGCAATCGGCATACAGCTTGGCCTGTTGTTGCCCGGCTCGGGCATCGCGCTGAGTGCGCTTGGCTTCGATCAGAGCCATTGGCTTGCCGTCGTCGCCCCAGAGTACGTAATCGACAAAGCCCTGGCTCTGCGTGTTCGGCATGCCCGCCACTTCAAACTCACGATCACGGGCGGCATCCAGCGGCCAACCTGCTTCGTGCAGCAACTGATCGATAAACAGGTCGCGGGTTTGCGCTTCGTTGTAATCGTGGGTATCGGGTTGAACCGCATTGGCCACTTTCGCAGCGGCGACATCAGCGCGCAGCGAAGCGAGCTCTTGATCCAGAGCAGCGTTTTTCTTTTGTGCTTGAGCGAGTGCGACGTCTCGCTGGGCGAGTTCGCTTTCCAGTTTTTGCAACTGAGCCAGACTTTGAGTCGCAGCGGTTACTGCCGGCTTTGGCAACAGCGCCGGGTTAAAGCGCAACGCACCATCCGGCTTACCAGCGGCACTGCGTGCGTAATGCCGGCCCAGCCAATAGGCCACATGAAAAAGCTCGCTGAGCACAGCCTGGGCGTCTTGCTCACGGACCTGACGGGCGCTGTGCACCGCATCGTTACCACGCTTGCGGATGACTTCCATTTTGGCGTGAAGCATCGGCCCGGTCAGCGTCTTAAAGCTTGGTTCAAACAGGAACGCCGACAAGTCGCTTTTATATGGCAGCTTCAGGCTGCGATCGGCCTGGAACAGCCACGCCACCAGCAACTCCAGAGTGCGCCGGGCATAGAAGCAAGACGAGCGCGGGTCCGCCAGGACGTTGGCCTCGGCCTTGACCGCTTCGGCATGGAGACCGGGCCATTCAGTACGCAGGAAGGCAAAGTTACTCATATCAACGTCCTTGAAATATGGCGGCCACGTCTAACCGGTCGGTCAGGTACGGAGTGAATCCGGTGAACAGGATACAAAGTGCCAGCATATCGCGCATCTCTATATTGCCTTCTACGCTGCCGGGTTTTCCGCCATGGCGAATGCCCGGATAGTCACAGGTGAAACCATAGAGGCTTTTCAGCGCATTGCGCACCTTGGCGTGGGGCCAATGGGTGAGCTGATCGCAGATGCTTGATAGCGCGTATTCGTTGACCCATGGGTTGTCGCGGCCTAAGGCTTCCAACAGGTTGATCTGTTTTTGCAGGCAGGTTTTGATCCGCCCTTCGCCGCCCTTGTCGTGCAGATCACGAAAGGCTTCGTCGAAGTCTCTTTGCAGGGTGTGGAGGTGTGGGTGTTTGGCGTTGCTGTCGCGCAGCTCCTGAACCAGGTTGGCGAACAGGCCGGGCATGGTCGGGTATAGCTGACACGGACGGCGCAACTCGTAACGTAGGTTGTAAGTATCAACGAAGTTGGCCAGACGATTGAAGTACGTGTTGGCCAGCGCATCACCCGCCAACTCATCGAGTACGTCGTAGGCGTTTTGTAGAAAGCCCAGCAGTGCCGATTCGTCGTATCCGCTCCATGAACTCCACATTCCAAGCGGATAGCTGACGGCTGATGCTGTGCTCCCGATTTCCATCAGGAGCCCATCACCATGATGCGTCCCAATGCCAGCGTTGAAAAAGTGTA
>NZ_SOPU01000075.1:0-4842 GCF_004402115.1 Pseudomonas sp. F01002
CAGTGGCGGCTGTCGTCTTGCTTTGCGAGGTAGTCCGAAGCATCACACCAACCTTTCACATCGACCGCGTGAGCCTCGAAGGCTGCCACCTGTTCGGCGTTAGCCAGGTCGAGCAGACCCGCACGAGCGCAACAGGCTTTCCAGCGCTCCAAAACCTTCGCTTTCATCTCATCCGCATCGACCAGCGCCGAGACGAACCACAGTTCGTGGGTGTGCGGGTGCCAGCCATGCAGGCCCAACGTCAGCTCTAACGAGCGGATCAAACCTTGATATTCCACCGAATCTTTAAAGCGCTTCCATGGCGCCCCGGCGCGCAGACGATGCAAAGCGTCCGCCATCTGTTCGACCAGATCGGCCAGTTGCTGCCACGAATAATGGGGAAAGGTCAGGGTGACCATCACCGGCTGGAGCTTTTCCGCATAGGCCCAAGCAATGGCCTTGCCGATCTCTTCTCGCCGCCGTTCCTGCACCTTGGCCGCGCAAACCGGGCAAGCCCACACACTGCCGCAGTTCATCAGGCCGCTGTAGAAAGCGCTGTTGTGCTCGCAGGACGCATGCACGCCCACGGCGCCCGCGACGCTGATCCATTTGCATTTCGCGGAACGGTGCCAATCGTGAGGATGCTTAAGGCGTTCTTGCTTGCCTTGGTACAAGAAAAGGGCTCGCGCCGCTGCCAGCAGCTCGTAGCGCTCGGCACGCGTAGCGCGCAGCTTGTTTTTCACCTCGGTCGAGGTGGGGGGGGTAGCAGATTTCGTGTACTTCCCGAGTGGGGTTCTGGCGACCCCATGAACGGCGTCAGAACGCCCTATTTTCAGCGCATTTGACATGCCCACCCCCGCCTCTCAGGCGGGGGTGGCACTTGAAACTTGTGCTCACGATGTACATACTTACCCCACGAATATCGATGAAACCCGGGGAGCGCGCCAACGCTTTGATCCGGGTTTTGTTGTTTTTGTCGTCTGCTCTTTGGCGACGGACGGCTCATCTTGCCTTCTTAGCCCCCCGGTTTCAACTCACCCCAATCGACAACTCTTTGGCCTTTTTGGCTCTTTTCTGTCGCTGAAGTCAGCAATTTCAAGCTTTTTCCGCCGTTTTCAAAATCTGAAATATTTTCCTGCGCCGCATCGATCCCAATAGATCGACCATTCGCCGTAGGCGGCTCGCTGTGATCGACGCGGATCGAGGATAGGTCAGCATCGGGCGGTACTTTCGGCAGACCTTTCCCATTTCCTTTCGCGGTTCGGCTGTTGCCGTATCTGTCGACGCTTTCCGTTGCCTGATGCCCCATCAAATACGCCACTTCCCGGCGATCAATGCCCGAGGCTTTCAGCTCAGAACCAAGCTGGTGACGCCACGAATAGAGCGATGGCACCGACTTCCGCTGCGGCCACAGTTTTTTCCCAGCCGCCCTGATCCGGTCTTGAATCGGCCCAATGTCATCTTTCAGATAGGGCAGCGCCTTCCCGATCATCTCCACGACCTTAGGCGGCAACACCAACTCACGGTCGGCCCCACGGGCGCCGCCATGACTTTTTTTCGCGCCGTGGATAAACACCAGGTCACCCCGGATCTCAATGTTTTTGAGCTCCGCAGGCCTCGCACCGGTGTATTTCGATACGAACAGCGCCGCAGTGGTCGCCCGGTCATCGAGCTTGGAAAAGTGCTGCATTAGACGATCTTCGTCTGCCTGATCGACCCGCCTTGAACGGGCCTGCTTTGGCTTGATGCCTTCGGTGGCCCCGTCCTTTGTCAGTGGGTTTTTTGTGGCATCGATTCGCTTCGCTGCTTCGGCAAACCCCCGTTCCCGTTGGTCGAAAGCCAACGCGTTGCGCAGCTTTCGCCAATACGCCGGGCGGTAATCACCGGCAGCCGCTTTCAACGAATCGGCGATCCGCTTCGGTGTGGGCTGTTCGCCCTGGAGCCGCGTTTTGTAAAAGTGCGCGGCAAGCTTGCGGTAGCTCTCTTCAGTCGATGCGTTCATAGGCCCAACGCGTCTTCGAGCAGAAGTCCTTTTTCCCGGAGTGTCACACGCTCACCCGCATCTAAGCGGGCCCGGATCGCTTCCGGCGTCCTGCGCTTGATCACCTTGGTGCGCTCAATGCCGTAAACGGCGACCCACTGCGTGGGAAAACGCGCCGATCCGTGCCACCAGCTTGCGATATGAGCGCTCGCCGTCCAGTCGACGATCCGGCGATCTACCGCCTCCCACTCACTGCGGGTTTTGTTCAGCTCGCGGAAGCCATCCGGCATCATCGGCGCAGCGCCGCCGCCTTCGCGGCTTTCGTAAAAAGTCGCGCCTGCGTACTTCCCGCGCTCATCTTCCATCCTCTGCAAAGCTGCTTTGCTACGTCGTGCCATGGGTTTTCCCTCTTGTTATTTGTTTTCTGAAATTTCGAAAAAGCATGCAAACCCCAACCAAAAAGCCCTCCGTCGTGACATCAGACTGTGATGGAACTCAACGAGGCCTAGGAGGCCCGCAATGCAGATCCATCCTGTTCTGTTTCAAACCGTTGTTGCCTTCGCCCTACTGCATCAGCTGATCGGTGCCCCTATCAGATTCACCCTCGGTATCGGATGAAGATCAAAACCAAGAGGACTCTGTCCTCTTGTCATCTCCTGCCCTCGCCGGTAGCAGGGTGCTGGGGGATGAAGCGACCCCCAACACCCAGCAATAGGCTTTGGGTCGTTCGGTCTGGGCATCAAGAACAAAATCGGAACCCCATTCTTCGAACGGGGCCCCCACGATTTTCTTCTTGACCCCCACCCCTCACAGATCAAGAGCAAGGCGTTTGGCTGGGGATTCCGGTCGTTCCTTCCTGCACCCCACCCATGCCTTCACTCGTCCCTCACGAAGTCACCACACCCCCATACTTCCGCTCGGAAGTATGGTTCTTCAAAAGCATATCACTGCCGCAAAACATATGTATACTTAGCCAGTAGTATTTTTTCAAAAGAATGTAAAATAGTGTAAAATTTACACTATTACACCGTTAACCAAGATCGGAGAAAAACACCATGCCCGGCCATCAGATGACGATGCTCATTCCACCCGCCGCTCGTGCGGCTTACGACCAATTGGTCGCCGCGCTCGGCACCGAAAACACCCCCGGCCAGTGGATGGCCTTCATGCGGACGGTCACCCGGCTCTTACCTGATGTGCTGTCCAGCGGTCGCCCGAGCAAAGAGGCGATCCAGCGCTGCCCCATCGGGCAGCTGGGTTTTTCGAGCTGGCAGGAAATGATCGAGGCGCCGACGGACGTCAGCGGCCTTGGGTGGAATTTCAGTGCATGGAAAGCTTGGCGCCGCGCATGGTCGGTCGTGCAGGCCTACCCGTGGCTTGAGACGCAGCCCCTCACCTCGTCCGAAGTGAACACACTCGCCCTGGACTGCAAGCGCGACGACCTGCCGTTCCCGCAGTCCGCCGAGGAACTGGAGACCCTGCGCCAAGCCCGCAAAGACGCACAGGAGCAGCGCCGCAGCGAATCGGTACAAGCGCTGACATTGCGGGCAGAAACGGCTGAGAAGGCGCTACAGGAAGCCACGGCGCGTATTTCAGCCCTGTCCGCTCAATCAGATCAGGCTATCGCTCACGTGCGCGATTTGGTCGATGAATTGGCAGCACTGAAGGCGAAAATGCAGACGGTCAATCATGACCAGGAGAAAGTCACGCAACTTGCAGAGCAAGTCGGATCGTTGAAAGCCCAAGCCGCTGCGCTCACAACCGAGCGCGACCGCTGGAAAAAAGAAGCCGAAAAGCCCGAAAAACCGCTGCCCCGGCTCAGTCGCTGGGAGCATTTGCAGGCTTTTTTTCGCGGCCAGTAAAAAACAGGCCACCGCGAGGTGGCCTGTTTTTTGGTGGCGATTAACGCCGACCGTCGTGCTCGATGAGCAATGACCCTTGGCGCGCTGGTCGAGCTTTGCGAGTCGGCCCAGCCGGCGGGGCCCCGGCGCTGCCACCCAGCAGCGCTTCAAGGATTCGCGCAAACGCGTCCATCAGCAGATCCAAAATCGACCCATCGACCAACAGCACCTCGCCCTCCTGCTCAGGGTCTTTGTCTTTCTGGTTTTCTGCATAGCCCCACCTACGCATGAGCTGGAAAGCCGACCACACGTGCGTGGGCATATCGCGTTCAGCGACCAGATAGACCATTTCCTCATCCGTCCTTGGGCTTGGCGCTGCGCCCACGATATCCCGGACTTTTTCCTTGAACGGTTCGCCGTACAGGGCCTTGCCAGCTTGGATGAACAGGGTTTTTTCTTCGTTGCTCAGTTCTACGATTTGCATTGCGCTTCTCCGTCGCAGTGGCTTTTGTTGTGTACATATCAAGCCTGCAGATGGAGCAAGCACCGGCGCAAGCCCCTTCAAAAGGGCCTGCACCGCTGGCCATCCACCGCTTTCAGCGGCATCGAGCAGCTGAGCCCGTTTGCCGGACTCACGCACCAATTTCCAGTCGGACAAATCGAGCAGGCCGAGCATTTCCGCGCTATCGCGCTCTTCTTCGGCCAATTCTTCATCGGTTCGCTCAACGAGACCGACCCGGGTTTTCAGGCCGGACGACCAAAACAGCTGCCGTTTGCCTTTCATCACTCCGGCGTATTCGATGTATTTCGCACCCGCTTGCTTGTCGCCCACGGACGCTGCCGCGAGCAGGCCAAACGGGTGTTTACCCTTGGCCCGACCGGCCTTGGTGCTGCCCTTGGCCAACTCTCTATCTGCACCCCAGTGGCGGCTGTCGTCTTGCTTTGCGAGGTAGTCCGAAGCATCACACCAACCTTTCACATCGACCGCGTGAGCCTCGAAGGCTGCCACCTGTTCGGCGTTAGCCAGGTCGAGCAGACCCG
>NZ_SOPU01000076.1:0-10961 GCF_004402115.1 Pseudomonas sp. F01002
CCGCAGGCACAATCGGTTGGGGACTACGAAGCCTTGCTGCCATGGAACTGCTCGCCAGAGATGCCACGGTAAACGACTGCCTCATCTTGAGGTAGGTGTAGTTCGTGGATCGGTTACGAAACCGTTGCGTGCTTAAGCAACCTGCTGATGGGCTCTGACGCCCATTATTCAAGGATCATCGACGGGTACCACACAGAGCCAGAAGTTCTGAAGAATGCACTTAACTCAGCGAACTGGCAGTCAACCCTGATGAAGGCACCTGAGCTTCGTCGGCGTATTGTTGCAGCGGTAGTCCACCACTTTCACCTTCTCCAAACTCGAACGTATCCCGATGGTAAAGGGACTGTCGCGAGGGTGGTCATTCACCAGCATTTGGCTCAGCTCGGGTTGCATCCCCACCTGTGGTCGCTTGCTCGCGGCTTGGCCCGTAGGCACGAGGAATATCACGCTTTTGCTCCGACTCATCGAACGCAAGTGAGCGAGCCTACTGGTGGCGTCCAACCGTCAGGTAAATCCACTCTCAGCTTTATTGAATTCGTGCTCGAGTGCTCGAGGTTTGCCTTGGAGAAGTGGATTACATGACTGCTGCGCTGAATCGCCGCCAGCTTCGGGAAGCAGTGATGCATGGCTTCAGAACGAACTCGCGGTTAATAGAGGCGGGGATCAGACCGCAAACAGGGCCGGCATTCCTTGCACTGCTGAATCAGGGCGCACTACCGCGTACCGAGTTCGAAACCTTTATCGGACTTCAGCCTCGCGAAGCATGCAATCAGCTCAGCAAGGTGATTAATGTTGGCCTTGCGGTGAGCTCGGCATCTAATCGCCATACGCTGCGGGTAGGCCTACCGCTCTGGTTTGCACAGGATATTTTCCCTGATTTCTCTTTAGCGAAAAGCGAAGTCAAGCCGGGCTAGAAGCCCGGAGGGCCGATAGTTTTTGGGCTGTAGACGCGATCGATGTCTTGAATATCGCGGCCTTTGTCTCTTGGTTCTATTCGGATTGATCTCATCAATCGCACGTCATCCATTGGGTAAACGCTCCACGACGACCCCTTCGCTTCGAAAAAAGAGGTCGATGGTAGTGAATAACCTTGCGTCGTTGCCTGCCTGAGCATGGGATGTATCAGTGGAAAATCACTGTCCAAGTGCGCGTGGAATCCCCACGCCGACCTGCTCAAAAGTAACCAAGCAACCACTTTTGAACGGCTGGCGTGTCATTTATGTCGCCATCGAAAACATATTGCGGGTCATAACTTTGATTATTCCCCCGCACTCGCCCTCTCCAGACTTTCAAGGGCAACCAGAACTGAGCCCCACTTGGTAAGACCTGAGAGCCAATATCGATATACAACGTGTCACCACTCGTTGATAACCCAAAATGGGTCGCTCCAGGAACGGCCAGAACCGCATCTGCAAAATCCAGACAGGCACTTGCACAGAATGAATCCGTCACCAGCACAAGCTGGCCTTTGAATGTTTTTTGATTCGATTCTTTAGAGCGGTCTTGATCGAGCGAAGACGTATCTGGCTGTCGCAACCAGTCTTTCCTCTCCACAAGCGCAGCGCTCATCGACTCACGCAAACCTGAAACAAACTTGTAGGCGTCGCTGTTTTTTCCGTAATCGCTTTCCATGCTGGCCAAAGCGCTATTCAGTGTTGCAAGCGCAAGAGGAGAGACCCGCCACATTGCATACGAACGTGAGGATTGATCCAGGCTTTCAACAAACTTTTCACCCAATAAAGCAGACAGAATCCTGGCCCCAACCAAGCTGTTACCACCGCGATTGCCACGTGTATCAAGTACAACCAGCTTGGCATCATCGATGTTCTTGAGAGCGTCGAGCATTTTTTCGAGGGACGCATTCTCGACTGCCGAAGGTGCGAAATTCGATGCGTGCACCCAATAGCGCCCGCCTCCGAGGTTCTGAAGAGCCTGAGGTGGTTGAGGCTGAGTCAGAAAATCGTTTAATTGCCCGCGATCCTCCTGCCATAACAGAGCAAAGTTTTGCTGTACTCCGCTCGGCAGAACAACCAGGCAATTGCTTGCCCGTTTTCTGGCGAGCACTGGATAGTCCGCATCATCAACGGTCAAATGCTTGGCCAAGTGATTCCATGTAGATTTCAAATTCAGTCGGCGATCTACGTAGGGCGATATTTCATCACCCAATATTTCGCGGACTGTTTTCCCGTCACATGAGATGACTCTTGAATCGATTGGAGGCAAAGGGACAGGCCACTCCTTTGGAACACGACTGACGACAAAATCCTCCCCTCTCATATCCAGCATGAAACCGGCCCAGGAAGATTTGCCTTTGCTGGATTGATAAACGCCTACATGGCCGTCCTTGAACCCTGAAATATAGAAACCCAGAACGGCTTGAGCATCCCTCTCCGAGCTGACACGCAGGGCCAACTGCTTTGCCTCCCGATAACCTCGCTCAACCCAGTCAATAAAACTTTTATTTTCTTGATCTATGGTGCCTGGGTGAGAGGAAACGATCAGTTGGTGAACGGCAGAAAGGTCTGTCACCGCCATATCGACTAATCCACCCTTGGGAGACTCATCAGCAAACACAGAACCGACAACACCGACGCCGGCCAGGACAACAGTCAAAAATCTTTTAACAACGTTCACATCAAAACTATCAATCATGTAAAAGTACCAGAACCAAAGCAGATTTTTGATCACATGGATTTCATGTGGTTATCGCGTACAAGTATGCCAACGCTCGCAGCCAAGCGAATCCGCGCAGCCCTCCATCGAGCAAGAGACTGCACATACTGCTGATTTGCATTGGCTAGCGCGGTTTGAGCGTTCAACAGTTCAATAATTGAGCCCACTCCGGCTCTGTATCGCCCTTTGGCTACCCCGGAGGATTCCTCGGCCGACCGTACCAGACTTTTTGCAATGTTGATGCTTTCATTTTCTGTCTTGAGATCCGAGTAGTTTATCCATATGGCATTGGTAACGTTCAACTCGGCCTGCCTTAAAAGTGCCTCTTGAAGCTGTATGCTTTCATACGCTTCTGAAATCCTCGCACTATTGCGAAAACCTTCAAACAAAGGAAATGACAGTTTGAGTCCGACTTCCATTGAATTAAAGTCTTTGGCATATTCCTGCGCATAGCGCTTTTCTGAATAAGAACTCACAAAAGACAGACTGGGCTTCCCCTCGGAGATGGCCGTTTGCAGATGAAACTTACTAGCTTCAAGCTGGGCTCTGGCAGAAAGAACGGACGGATGCTGCGCAATCGCATCCTGAATGAGTAAATCCAGCGATTTACTCAAATCATCGGAAAAAACCGACTCATCGAGCTTATCAATTACTATTTTCGAGCCTTGATCTACGCCTAACGTATAGGCTAGTTGTGCCACAGCCTTTTGATAGTTCCCCTGTGCTCTGACGCGATCCAGTATTGCTTCAGAATGAGCCGTTTGTGCCTGCAGCAAATCTGCCCGCGCACCTACACCTGCAATATATTTGGCCTGAGCAGCCAAAAAGCTCTCCTTTGCTGCTGATTCATTGTCCAGACTCGAATCAATTACCCCTCTGGCCGCTGCAACGGAAAAATAGTCTCTGGAAACATCTGACACCAGAGATAATGTCTCGGAATCCTGAGCTAAAACTGCAGAAAGCAATAAACTTCTATTTTCTTCCACACTGCCGTGCCTTCCACCAAAGTCCAGAAGAAGCCATGACAAATTCAACGAAGAATCCCATAAGGCTTTTTCATTTGAAGCAGCAACATCCTTGAGCGCTTCGCTATTCAAATACAAGCTTGGCAGATAAGCAGACTTGGCAGCTGACAATTTATGCTTCTGGATTTCTATGTTAACTCGCGCCTGAGACAACTTCGGATTTGCACAAAGAGCAAGCTCCAACGCCTCATCGATGCTCAGAGATTCATCCCATGCACATCCAAATGAAAAATTTCCTTTCGTTGTCTCAGTGATCCCGTTTCGCTTTTTGGAAGCATTGAGATAACCCACCTCTCCGGGCCTATAAAAGTCCGACACCTGCTCCGCGCAAGAAAACGAAGGCAAAATAACAAGCACTGTCAATAACACCGGCGATAGATACTTGTACATATCAAGACCGCCTCATTTGAATCACCCGATCAGCCGCTGCAATTGTATCGGGTCGGTGAGCAACGATAATTCGCGTCACTTTCAAGTTAGCCACCGCGCTATTTACTTCTTTTTCTTTCTCGATATCCAGATGACTGGTCGCTTCATCGAGCAAAAGTATTTTAGGACGTTTGTACAGTGCACGGGCCAGAAGGATTCTTTGTTTCTGACCACCAGAAAGAACACTGCCCATATCACCAATCGACGTATTGTAACCCATCAACATTGACCTAATATCTTCGTCGATAGCTGCCATCCTCGCGCATCTCTCTATCCACTCCTGATCAGGTTGATGATCAAAAAAACAAATATTGTCGGCGATCGAACCAGAGAATAAATCATCATCCTGGAGAACAGTGCCTATAATTCCCCGCAAATTTTCTATACCAACTTCATTGATATCTACACCACCTACCAGAACCTTCCCTGAAGTCGCTTTGAAAATACCAAGCAACAAATGCAGCAACGTTGTTTTACCACAACCAGAAGGCCCGGTAATGGCTACAAATTCGCCTGCCCCAACCTTGAAGCTTATATCTGACAGAACCTCCCTTTCATGATCACCATAGCTGTAACTCAGCCCGACGACCTCGATACTTGGCTCAACAGCTAGATTATAAGATCCGGACTCTTCCATCATGAGTTCGGGCTTCGTCAGAACTATGTCTGCAAGACGCTCCCCCTGAACCTGAAGCATTTTCACTTCGAAACCCTTGTTGATCAGCGCAGTCAACCTTAGATTAAAAATTGATTTGTAGGCAATGAACGCCATCAAAAACCCGATAGAAAACTTTCCATCAATCACCATGCTGACACCATAGTAAATGATTAATATGTTTTCTATTCCGGTGATTACACCTATAGCGCCATGATACAAAATGTGAATTTGCTGTGCCTTCAAGTCCAGATTCACTTGACTTACCAGCATCGACAGCCAGGACGCGCTCCTATCCTCCTGACGTTGAAATAGTTTTATTGCGCGTATGCCCCTCGCGGTTTCCAGAAAATGAGTTTCTTGTCGGGCAGAATGTATGATTTGCTCTTCCGTAGCCTTCTTCAAAGGTACAAACCATAAAAAACGTATTACCAGATAGAGGGCAAGAGCCGTAACAGAAATCGATGCCAGAAATACGCTGTAGTAGAACATCATACAGACGATGGCTACAGACATTACACCATCCAGCAAAGCTTCCAACAGTGAGGTAGTGAGAGTCCTCTGAACTTGATCAATGGATGAGAATCTCGAAGTGATATCACCCAGACTTCTCTTCTCAAAGTACTCAATCGGCAAACTTATAAGATGTTTAAATATATTAGCCTTAAGTTGTATATTTAAATGCGTACCAAAATACAAAAGCATTCTGGCCCTTATGAGCTTCATGAACTCCTGGGCCAGCATCAGCCCCCCAAAACCAAGCGCCAGCATGACTAACAAATCGACATCAAATGCCGGCAAAACGTTATCCAGTGTCAGCTGTAAAAACAGGGGCGACATGAGTGACATAAGTTCTAATGCCGACGCTACTGCGAGAACTTTTGCTGCAGATCGATAAGCTCCGCGGACGTTGCCAATGACCGACGTTATGCCGACACGCGGTGGCTTCTTCTTTAGCTCAAAGCCTGGATTTGGCCACAGTTCCAGTGCTATGCCAGTGAAGAACTTTGAAACTTCCTCATAGGTGACTGTACGCCGTCCGTGTGCAGGATCATGGATGACACAACCAGCCTTATTGATTTCAACCAAAACCACGAAATGGTCGAAATTCCAATGGAGTACACAAGGTAACTTGAGACTACTCAAGCCGGTCATTTCCAGTTTTACAGGTCGGCTATTCAAATTCATTGCATTTGAAATTTTTACGAGTCCACGCAGAGTCAACCCCTGCTGGGACACCGAAAATCGCTGACGAATCTCTCTTAAATCGGTGTGATATCCAAAATGACTGGCAATCATCGCTACGCATACCAACCCGCACTCTGAACGCTCGGACTGATGAATTACAGGCGTACTATTTTCGGAGTGAAAATTTATTTTCCCAAGCAACTCTTTCATTGTCACTTCCAGTTATATCTTTCCTGTTATCGAATAGATTGGTTCAATAATCCACTCATATAACTTGCGCTTCTCGAGCATGATGTCCGCGTCCAGCAGCATCCCGGCTCGCAAGGGAATAACATCGCCATATGCTTTTACAAACTGACGTTCAAGCTCAACCGTCACCCTATACATCGGCTCCTTGCTGGATTCAGGATTCGCTATCGGTGGCATTTCCGTTTGCAGCAGAGGTGCCTCGGATATATCCAAAACCGAACCTTTGGCCTGGCCAAATTTTTGATAAGGGAAGGATTGATATCTAACCCCCACCACAGCACCTTTGCGGACAAATCCTATTGCGCGACTGGGAACAAACAAATGAGCCTGAAACCTTGATCCGCTTGGAACGATGGCAGCCAATGCCTCGTCAATCTTTGCCGTCTGACCAACGTTCCCCCTTATCGCTGTAACGGTGCCGTCGCTTGGAGCAGAGACAACGGCTTCATATTTAGCTTCATTCTCGACTACTTCCTGATCGACAACCTGCAAGCTTCGCGCAAGTTCTTCTCTAATATTTGATTGCGTGAGCGGTGTACTTGAGATATTTCGAACAACAGTCGCGTATTTATAGTCAACATCTGCACGACTTCGCTCAAGGTCTTTCAGGCGAATTTTCTGCTCAAGGAACTCTTCCTGTTTCTGATCAAGTTGTTCTGGAGCGATATAGCCTTGTTCCATCAAGCCTTTGTAACGCTTGACCGAACCTTCGGATAACGCCATCTTTCGAACCGCAAGCGATATCTGCTGGTCAAGATTATCCCTTTCACGGGTCAACGTAGAGGCATTATTACGCAGCGCCTCCATCTCAAGTTCATGAATATGCTCTGTGGTCTTTATTGCAGACGCTAGGCTACTTCGTTTATCTTGAAGAGCTGCGTTAATGGTTTCTTGGATGGCCAGTTTTTTTTGGCTCTTCCTGTCACTGGATAAAACAAAAAGTGTGTCACCCGCCTTGACTTTCTGCCCTTCACTGACAGACCGGGCCTTGATCAGTCCACTCTGGACGGCATATATCTGAGTAACACCGCTCTCTGGAATCAACTCTCCATGTGCCGTTACACGCTTCGTATAATCGCCGCCAAACAGGAATCCAACTGTTATCAATGTAAACACAATAGCAAAGGCAGATATCAGCGTATGGTTGACCGGACTCGCAAGAATTATTTCTCCGTAAATCTCATTCTTGCTCGCCTTGGCAACCAACGCCTCTTTCCTGAACATAATATTACTCATGGCAACTTACGCACTGGCACGATATAAAACATCATGAAACATCAATGAACTTACGATTTTTTTCATTGGGTCAGACGGTATACGGAGTTGCGCCGACAACTCATCAATAGATAGTCCATTCTGCGATGAAAGCAGCTTTATCACTTTCCATTCAAGACTATTGATCGGGACTTTCACTCCATTTACCACGCAGCTTTCATCACTAACAGCAGCGTAATTACTACTCAAATTCAACCTTGTACTAGTACAGAGACCATCACCACGGCCGAACACATTCGCACCCACATCAAATCTCGTGCTTGTCCTGTTGGAGGAAATAATCGTCTGCTTGAAAGTGCTAAAATTCTCCTCACTCATGATTTCTTGCCTGACTTTATCAAAAGCCAGTTCGAGATCATGAAAGTCGGCGTCCGAAAAACCAATTCTCTTCCGACATTCAATATGTTTTTCAAGAAACTTATTACACACCCACTCAACATAGGTGCTTATATGCGTAGTGTGTACGCCGATCGCCACATGGAAAGTTGGTTCGCCTATCGCTACCGCACTGTGCCACCAGCCACGAGGTACATATAAGAGGTCACCTGCCTCCAGAACCGTATCCAATATTGGAATTTCTGAGCATTCGCTCTTGAATTCCTTACTGGTTTGTCCTGGCATCGGCAACTCAAACGTTGGTGGGTAGATCTTCCATCTTTTCCTTCCTACCAACTGGATAGCAAAAACATCATGACAATCCCAGTGATTTCCAAATGCAGCCTGTGGATTGAAAGCCAGATAGCCGTTGCCCAGCGTTTCCTGATTCACCACGCCAGAAATTTCTTTACAGAGGCTATCTATATACAGAGAGCTTTTTTGCATTCTATTTAAAATTAGCGTAGCCCCATCCTGCATAAGCTTGTAGAACTTCGGCTTAATGATGGTCTTTCGTGGCTTACCAACTTCATTATAGGTAAAAACATACTCACTCTCCGGTATAAACGCACCATTATGGAGATTAACACTGGGAGCTTCCGGTTCAATCG
Source organism: Pseudomonas sp. F01002 (assembly GCF_004402115.1). Lineage (NCBI taxonomy): Bacteria > Pseudomonadati > Pseudomonadota > Gammaproteobacteria > Pseudomonadales > Pseudomonadaceae > Pseudomonas > Pseudomonas sp. F01002. The sequence continues at coordinate 8,481 of NZ_SOPU01000076.1, forward strand.
TACCAAGAATATTATCTATATCGGCAAGCGTGAAGGCTTCGGCTTTAACCGCCCCTCGACGAAGGTGAAAATTTTTTTCCTGAATATTATTCAAGAAATACTCACTCGACACTCCAAGATCAATAAGCATTCAAATCTCTCGACTGCAGCAAGATGGCGATTAAGGGTTAGCTGGCACTTACGACGGGAATCAGGTTTGGCATTTTTGGCAAACCAACAGCTGGACAACTTAATTTTTCCTTGTCATCCGAGTACCCCCTCATCCACATACTCATCCGCTCCGAATCAAGCTTGACAGTTCCGTTCTCGTTTATTTTACCAACGGAGTTCCTGTCATCTGAAAGCATCACAGTACACTTCTGTATCGTTCCATCTGCGCGTATCGCGAGAGAGTTGGGGCGCGACGCATAACAAACGTATACGCCTTTGTCAGACTTACTGACGGTTTTGGTATTTAACAGCTCATTCAGCTCTGCAATAGTTGTGAGCTTTTCGCTCTTGGAGAGCAAAACTCCTGACGTATCGTTCGGCCCGCCCAGATTTTCAATTGTTTTCAGGAATACCGTAAATCTTGAGTCAGACAGGAATGTTTTCTTTATCTCTTCAGCAAGTCGCTTTACAGATGAGACGTTCTCTTTGGTGAGGTGAACCCTGAGCGTAACGTTGAAGTCCAGGCTCGATCCCTTCAACGCCAGGAGATTTGACCATATCCTATTGAACGTACCCGCGCCGGAAGCAAGTTTTCTGGTTTTGTCATGACCGCTCTCAAACCCGTCCAATGAGATCTGATAATTGCGCTGATTCAGGCCACAAAGTTTTTCTGCCAGATCAAGTGTCAGGAGGTATCCGTTGGTGGTCAGGGATCCACTAAAATTCACACTGGCCTGATCACAGGCTTTTTTTGCGAACTCACTCAATCCAAGAACCAGATCCTTTGCTGCAAGTGGCTCGCCACCAAACCACTGGAGATGAAGGTTATCCAGTTTTGGCAATCGCCTGCCGATGAGATTTCTTATGCCTTCCTGAGTCTTTTCATCCATTCTCCCTATCAGAAAATCCTCATAGCAGTAGGTGCACCTAAAGTTACACTGCTCCGTAGGATAAAGAATCAGTTCAAGATTTTTAGGATTTAGCGTTGCCAGAATATTTTTATCTAGATCCATCTAATTCACTCATCATTCTATTTATTAGAGTGGAGCACCGAATGGGTGCTCCACGTTCATTACATCAATCAACCATCTTGGTCATCACCACAACTCGAGTTAACTGGCGGTGAACCGCAAGCACCATTTACGGGAGTGTCTCCGCACTTGGCATTGACCGAGCCACCATTACAACCAATGTTAACTTCCCAGCCGCCGACTACAGCATCCAGCACTTCCAAGTCTGTAATTTCATACGATCCATACTCGTCAAACTCAACGAGTTCAGTACCACTGGCTTTATTTTCCACGGCTATTCCTTGCTGTTTTAAAGTTGCGGGCGCGATTAAGCCTGGCTAAACACGCCCATTTATTCCGTGAAAACAGATCCACGAAAAATTTTAAATAGAGGTTAACTTTCAGGCACAGACATACCAACTCACAGGTCTTATCCTGGAGTCTGGATGCGTGTTAGTTAGATAATTGGGGAGGAAGTCATAGCCAATCCTTAGCTAATAAAAGCACCGCTCAAAAGGCCGGTCAGAGGCGCGGAATCATAATTGCGTTACAAGGCGAAGGCAAGACCATACTAGAGTAATTATTGCTCTTTTTTTCAAAAACTACTCACTGCTGCGACCACCAGCCCTCCTACACTTCTAAAAGGCGCCCACCGGGCGCTTTTTTTCATTCCACTTTGCCGATGAGTAACTGACGGTAACGTAAACCCTATAGCGGGAGACTTTCAAAGCTCTGTTGGCGAACGAGGCCTAAGCTTTTCCTGGATTGAATCCCACTCGTCCATTGAGATCAGCACCGCGCAATTGCGGTCACCGTCGATAAAAACTGGCTTGCGAGTTGCGGCAACTTGCTCAAGCAGTTCATCGAAGTTTGTCATCGCGTGAGCATACGCGGCGCAAGTTCTTCGAATTGCATGCCACCAACAAGAGCCAGCTCGCCGAGCAGGCTTTGCGCTACATCCAGTTGCTTTACGAAATCGAGAGCGAAGTCCGCGACCTGGAACCGGATTTACGGCGCCGAATACGGCAAGAAAAAGCCGTACCGGTGATGGACATGCTGCATGCTTGGATGATCGCCCAGCGCGATCTCGTGCCCGACGGTTCGGCTATCAGCAGAGCACTCGATTACAGCCTGAAACGCTGGGCAGCGCTGTCGCGCTACCTCGAGGACGGGGCCGTACCCATTGATAATAATTGGGCAGAGGTGCGACACGAAGTCGCTTAATGAAGTTGTTCCCCTCTGCGGGAACCTCCCGTGTCACCGGGTGAATCTAGAAGGCTGAATCAAGAGCGCCTTCGACAATGTGACGAGGCACCGCAAG
>NZ_SOPU01000077.1:0-31974 GCF_004402115.1 Pseudomonas sp. F01002
ACTACCGCAGGCACAATCGGTTGGGGACTACGAAGCCTTGCTGCCATGGAACTGCTCGCCAGAGATGCCACGGTAAACGACTGCCTCATCTTGAGGTAGGTGTAGTTCGTGGATCGGTTACTCTACTTCTCGAATGCGAGTTCGTATAATATTCAGTTGTTCCACAGAAGCCTTCATCTCAGATCGAGCTGAAAAAATTTCTTTTTCAAGGGACTCTGTTACTCGAGGAACCGCCCTAGCCTTCTCTTCTACTATCGCTAATGTGTCACAAAGTTGCGCCAGCTCTTCTGAGGGCTGAATATTTCCAATTTTTAATGGATTATCAGCGCCAGGTCGCGCAACCTCCTTTAGCCAAGTTGAAAGCGACAACCGGTCACGTTGTACCCCATTGGCCTCAACATAGTAACTAGCACTTGCCTTTAAGCTTAGGACCCCATCCAATCGCTGTCTATTGACGGCCACGACAATGGACTGATCGGAATCAAGCTTTCTCAATTTTTCCAATTCGACCAAACTATTTTCGATATGGGCACGTGTTTGTCGAGCATCACTAGAAGTTTTAAGTGTGATATCTCTCAGACGATTTAGGGCAACATTCCAAGCTACTGGCGCAACCTCATCTGGATTGACAAGCCCCAATTCTTTAGCTTTTTCAAACCAGGTATTCACCTCTCCACGCCAACGTAATGAAGCATCGGTAAGTGCTTTGTGCTCCGCCTTTTTGCGTCGATACTCTTTATTTAACGCTCCGACTTCCCACTCAGCAGAAAGCATCTCTGCCGTGGTTGCACCCAATACATATGAGAAAATAGTTTTAAGCTTTTCTCTATGAGCAGTGGTATCCGAGCCGAAAAAAAGAACATCTGGGTTAGCCACAATATTCTGTGGTTGGAATGTGAACGCCATAACCAGCCCTGGATTTCGTCCCAGCATCACTTTCCGGATCAAAACCTTGATTACTAAGCCCTGACAACCCATTCAACATTGACTTCACATTTTCAACGTTAGCATTTCTCCCTTCAATCTTTAGTGGCAGCTCAATCTGTTCACCTTCCAATATAAACATATCGCCAGATTGAGCATTATCGCCAGGCTCTTTACGGGCCAGCAATTTCTTACCTTCCTTTGTATGTATAAGAACTCCAAACCATGAACATGCTTCGCGTATCACTCCAACTGGGATGGCACATTTACTTGAACACAAACAGTAGTCAATGATAGGCACCACCGCAGACTTGCCCGTCTTTGAAGCTCCGCTTATGACATTTACTTTTCCAGGAGTGAACTCTAGACGTCTCGGCTCTCCTCCATGTCTAGGCCACAATATGACTTCAAGAATTTGCAGTTCCATCAGAGAAGAATCCTTAGCAATTTGGTAATTTCTTGAATATCTACTTCAGCGAACCATCGACCGAGCTTTTCCGACGCTTTTATAAGATCATTTACAAACTCAGTGGGCGCAGAGCTATCGTCGACATTGAGGATTCGAACCATCCCTTCCTGGGGAAGCAGTTGTATTAGATTCATTCCGATTGATGTGCTTATGCAACGAAGGCTCAGCCCCCTAAACCCAAGTACACGATCCTGTATGACAAAAGTTGGCGCTGGAGATTTTGAAAGCTTTGCGGAAAATATTCGCAGCCCCGAACCGGACTGTGTAGACGATATTACTTTTCTCGTCTCTCCATGATAAAGAAGAGGCAACACTATAAACAGCAATTCAAACGGAACACTATCACTCTTCGAGAACATGCAGTATTTTCTTGCAAAAGTCCAAAGCAAGAAAGCACCCAAAGGTGAATTATAAACAATTTCGCCCTCACTAAGACCACGCACATCGCCACCCTCCATGCTGACTAACCTACCTTAGTCTTGTAATTAGAATGCCAACCAATAACCAATTGGTTCGCCAGACAATGAAGAGATCCAGCCACAAAAAAAGCAGGCAGATCTTTGTTTTCCATCCTATGTTTTCGCTCGATGCTTTCTAGATAAAAAAGAAGACCTAGCTCCTCTTCTGACAGTGACGCGTTCTTCAATCGAACCATCTTACTCTGATTAGCCCACTGCCTTTCTAGGTCAACATCTAGCTCCTCCAAACTATCGGGAAGAAATATTGAATTAGCGCTCCATATTGTTTTTTCCGAAGAAGCCCTTAAAAAATCACTAACAGCCCTTATCTTAATATCTGCGTCAGCATCTACTATATCAAGCTGTCTAACATAAATGGGCATGGTCCCGAGCGCTTCTTTCAAGGAAGACTCAGATGGCTTTTCCGAAAATATTGGCAAAACGTTATCATTCTGATGTTTTCGAACAAACGCAGCATATTTTTCACGAAACACGCTCGCCTTGATTATTGCGGGTTTACGGTCAGAAATAAGACTGATAACGGCATCTTGCACCCATCCCAACACATAGTGGCATGCTAATTCTTGTACAGGCTCTGAGAGCCCAAGACTTAGTCTATTCCTCAGATCCTGAACTGGATCGTTGACACCACTTTCGAATGAAAACTGATTAATTATTCGTGACTGGATATTCGGATCACATTGGAAAAAATTATCCGCATATTTCGCACAGCCAGATGGACGTTTTTCCAATGCGTCATATTGACTTCGTACAAAATTTACAGCACCGACCGCCTCATCAACAGTAAGCGCATTTGAAAACCTCCTGACGGCCTCTCCGGTATGCTTTTGTGCAGAGTAAAGCCTGAATCTTGTTTCTTCCCATATCCGGGAACTGCTGCTTGCGCCAATCGTTTCCTTGACCTGTCCATTCATACCGCTGCCGAAGAAGTGTCCTTGGGAGAAGACTCGACTGTCGCCAGCTGTCACCGCCCTCTCCGCCTGGGGGCCAGTGAGGGTTCGATAAGTCTCTCCCTGCGAGTTGAACGTCGTGTTCTTCAGCCCAACGTTGTAAAACTTGACCTCCTCCAAGCCCGCGCGCGCCCTGCTGGTCTGTTGGTAGCTAAGCGGTCTGCAGCCACCGGGAGCAATCGTGTCCATGATGCTGAGGTAAAGCTTTTCCGTTCGACGGGTCGACCCTATGTAGCAGAGTTTTGCCGCCTCGAAAAACATCAAGAGAAACACGTCGTGACGCACATCGATCAGAGCATCAGAGATGGCCCAATTGGGAGACGTCTCGTCTGCCGTCAAAACCAACGAGATTGTCCCGTCTTGCGTTCCCCACTGCTTCACAATCCGCAAATGCCGCCCAATCGTGGAGTCAAGGAGCCCAAAATTCGGTGGCTCGTCACACTCGAAAACACGTACATGGGCATATAAATTAAAAGACAGCGGCGAGACAGATTCGTAGTCAGATTCGGCAATCTTCCTCACGGGGAGCCTTTCCATAAACTCCTGCTCCTCCAGAGATCCCGCGAGTTGAGCGATCGCAGCCTCATCAATCATCTGCGCAAGATTTACGCCTTCCTTAAGAAGAGACGCTGTTGCCTCCTTGATACGGAAAGTTGGTGCAATCAGCGTTGGCGGGCCTGTGGTTTCGTCCACACGGGCGAAGCGTCCAATGAATTGAATTGTGGGCACCAGAGACTGGTGGGGAGCATGGAGCGCCGCCACCTTGAGTTTCGGAAAGTCATAACCCTCCCCGAACATGTCCACGCAAACGATCGCTTCCAGCGCACCGGTGATTAGCCTTTCCTCAATCGCCTCCTGCTGACGTTTCGTAAGTTTGCTGCTAATGGCCTCGACCGCTATGCCCAGGCCTTGATAGAGCGGCACTAGATCCTGTGCGGCCTTGATAGTCCCTGCGCGTACAAACAGCCTATGATCGAACCCGTTTGCCCTGTCCTCGTTAAGCTGCTGAACAGCCGCCCGAGCTATGGCTTGATCAACGTGTTCATCATCGAGTTCGTCCTCGATCGGTGCCGCACAGAAGTTAATTGGCTCAAAGGCCCCCTCATCGACAGCCCGCATTACCGGATATCGATAAACGAGCTTCCCTGGAATGACGCGCCCATCTCGTCGAAAGGGCGTTGCCGTGAGAAACAAGAACCGAGCTTTTGTGAAGTGTTCTACGTAGGCCATCCAGGAATCGGCCGGAGCATGATGGGCTTCATCGAAGATAACAAGATCGAAGAGGTCCGACGGCGCACCAGGGGCTAGGTCGGGTGATGAGCTTGAAGGTGTCGAAACGACGACGTCGTAGACTTGAAGCAATTGCCATTCTTCAAGGGATTGAGGACGGCCGATATGCAGGTGCACGTCGGGAAGCGGACAATCTTCAGCTAGCGCACCAATCCGGCGGAGTGTGGACATGACAGAAATATGTGAATGCACCTGTTTTCTCAAGGCGCTTGAAGGTTCCACTATCAGTACACGCGCCGGCCCCAGCAGCATGGGAAGCGCCATCATCAAGGAGGTCTTTCCATAGCCAGTGGGCAAACAGACGATGGCAGGGTCGTCCTGCACGGAAAAATGCGCCAAAACTGCGTGCAACGCACCCAACTGTCCAGGTCTGAATCCATGATTGGGAGTACGCTGCTGTTGAAACAGATTCAGCGTCCCCGCTTGCTCAACAAAAAAATTCGGCACCGCAATCCCTCCTTTGGATCCGATTGAAGCGTACTCTGGTGCCGTTTTTGTGCAAGTGGTAAGGGTGTGGTTGGGTTGCGGGGCAAGTGAATTCAGCACCGACGACGGATCACCACCGGCCTGCAGAGATCATTTGTAGTTAGCTAATAAACATGCGTCATTTTATCCAGTGATCAAAAATAAAACGGCATTGAATGTCCCTCCTCCAACAAGCGCAAGAGACAGAGACAGAGTTAGATGGACCTAATGACAGAAAATCTTCCTATGAGAACGAAGTCCCATGTAGTTGACGATCAAGCAACCGCTTTAGTAAAAAAAGCCGTTGCAAAAAAAGGCTGGATTTATAGAGACTTACCAAAAGACTACGGTCTGGACGCGGAAATTGAGATTGTCAAGAAGCGAGGCTCAGTGACCGGCGCACTTATACGATTGCAGATCAAAGGAACCAGGACTGATATAGGTAAAATCCGCCTGAAGTCCACGACCGCGCGTTATTTGTCTGTTTCGTTAATTCCCGTGCTACTGATCGACGTAAATGTCACTACCGGGGCCATTCGGGCGCTACCTGTCGAACAGGATCATTTGACCCCACGTAAACCCACCGCCAAAACAATCTCTGTAAGTATGAAAGGATCCTTCCAGCTCAGTGAGGGATGGAAGGACATCAAGAAGATCGCAGTCGAACGTCAAACGTCCATCTTAGACATCAACAGATATACACTTTATAACGCTTCGGCCCAGCTGATTCGCTACATCGACCTGCTGATAAATTTCGGAGGGGACGCAGATATCATGCTGAAGTGGATGCGGGCATTTGCGCCCGACGATGCCTTAACTTCCAACTACGGTTACGCAGTCCACTTACGAGACCAGCTTAAAAATGATCCTAAACTTCTAGATCGGTTACGTCTCCTCGTAATGGATTTTTATCCGGAACTTGAGAAAAAAATCGACAAATCAATTGCATTGCAACGCTCAGGAGGTCTTTCAGAGCGAGCGAGGCAAGTAGTCGCCATCAGCTACCCCCACAGCAAAAGCTGAAAACTGCCTGACGAGCCGTCAACTAGGTCCATCCCTGCCCTCCATCGCCGAAATTACTGCGGGGGGACATTGGCACCCAGAAATCTTGCGCCCATCTCCTCCGAAAGAGGTGAGGATTCCACCCAAAGCCAGTCGTTTTGTAGGGGTAAAAACGATCAAAAATAAAAAAGGGTCGCGAGATAAAATCTCGCAACCCCTTGAATTATATGGTCGGGACGGAGTGATTCGAACACTCGACCCCTAGCACCCCATGCTAGTGCGCTACCGGACTGCGCTACGCCCCGACTAGGCGTGAAACCCGTTCCTCTTCTCGAAGAACGCTCAAGAATATATCGCAAGCTTTTGAAAACTGGAAGTATTTAAAAGCAGGAAATTATTTCTTGAGCACAACCAGTACATCTTCCAATTCAGCGATCATCTGCCGAATCATTTGCTTGTATTGAGTGGTGTCATCTTTGGCTTCATCGCCGGACAAACGCAGGCGTGCACCGCCGATGGTGAACCCCTGGTCGTAAAGAAGCGCGCGGATCTGCCGGATCATCAGCACGTCTTGTCGCTGATAATACCGGCGGTTTCCGCGGCGTTTGACGGGGTTGAGTTGAGGAAACTCCTGCTCCCAGTAACGCAGCACGTGTGGTTTTACCGCACACAGCTCGCTGACTTCACCAATGGTGAAGTAGCGTTTGCCTGGGATGACGGGTAGCTCGTCGTTATGACTTGGTTCCAGCATAAGCCTCAACTCGGGCCTTCAACTTCTGCCCTGGACGAAAGGTGACCACACGGCGAGCCGTGATCGGGATTTCTTCACCTGTTTTCGGATTGCGGCCAGGCCGCTGGCGTTTGTCCCGAAGGTCGAAATTGCCGAAACCGGACAATTTGACTTGTTCGTTGTCTTCAAGAGCGTGCCTGATTTCCTCAAAAAACAGTTCGACCAATTCCTTGGCCTCCCGTTTATTCAGGCCCAGCTCCTCATACAGACGTTCCGCCATCTCAGCTTTCGTCAGAGCCCCCATACGTCACTTCCTTAACGTGGCGTTCAACCTTTGTTCGAGCGAGGTGAGGATGTTTTGCGTCGTGGTATTCACCTCATCGTCATTAAGAGTGCGCGATGGATGCTGCCAGGTCAAGCCGACTGCAAGGCTTTTTCTATCAGGATCAATGCCTTTACCCTGATACACGTCAAATAGCCTTAGGTCTGTCAGCCATTCGCCTGCATTTTCACGGATTACGTCCAGCACAGCATTGGCCGCAACGTCCGTGGCCGCAATCAGTGCCAGATCACGACGCACTTCAGGAAAGCGCGATAACTCCTGGAATTTAGGCATTTTGCCCAACGCTACTTCGGCCAAAACCAGCTCGAATACGAAGACTGGACGGTCGAGACCGAGGGTTTTCGACAATTCAGGGTGGATAGCACCGACGAAACCAACCAAGCGACCTTCACGTTCGATGCGCGCGGTTTGACCCGGATGCAACGCAGGGTGTTTGCCCGGCACGAAAGTGAATGAATCCAGTGCACCGGCGAAGCCCAGCACCGCTTCCACGTCGGCTTTGACGTCGAAGAAGTCCACCACATCGCGACCTTGCGCCCAGCCTTCCGGCAGACGACTACCGCAAACAACACCCGCCAGCATCGGCTCTTGCTTCAGGCCGTCCAGCTGACCGACGAAACGCAGGCCGCTTTCGAACAAACGAACCCGATCCTGCTGACGGTTCAGGTTGTGCTGAAGCGCCTTGACCAGGCCTGGCCACAGGGACGAGCGCATGGCGGCCATGTCGTTCGAAATCGGGTTGGCCAACAACAGCGGTTCGACACCTGGATTAAACAACTCGAACTGTTTCGGATCGATGAAGCTGTAGGTAATCGCTTCCTGATAGCCACGGGCTACCAGCAGACGGCGCAGCTCAGGCAGATCGCTCCGCGCCTCAGCCTTGGCCTGCGGCGCCAGACGAGCTTGCGGGTAGCGAACCGGCAAACGGTTGTAACCATACAGACGAGCCAGTTCTTCGATCAGATCGACTTCCAGGCTGATGTCGAAGCGATGGCTTGGCACTTCGACGCGCCACTGCCCTGCCCCATCGGCAGAAATCTTCAGACCCAAGCCGCTGAGCAGTTGCTCGACTTCGGCCGAATCCATTTCCATACCCAGCATCTGAGTGATGCGTTGCGCACGCAGAGTAACTGGCGCAATCGACGGCAGGTGCTGCTCGCTGACGGCTTCGATGATCGGGCCAGCTTCGCCGCCAGTGATTTCCAGAAGCAGGCCAGTCGCGCGCTCCATGGCTTCACGGGCCAATTGCCAGTCCACGCCACGCTCGTAGCGGTGCGAGGCATCGGTGTGCAGGCCATAGGAACGGGCCTTGCCAGCGACAGCAATCTGATCGAAAAACGCGCTTTCCAGGAACACATCGCGAGTGGTCGCGGTGTTGACGCCGCTGTGCTCGCCACCCATGACGCCGGCGATTGCCAAGGCGCGGGTGTGGTCGGCAATCACCAGCGTATCGCTACGCAGGCTGACTTCCTGACCGTCGAGCAGTACCAGCTTCTCGCCTTCTTCAGCCATGCGCACGCGGATGCCGCCGTTGATTTCGGCGAGATCGAAAGCGTGCAGCGGCTGACCCAGTTCCAGCATCACGTAGTTGGTGATGTCGACGGCGGCGTCGATGCTGCGCACGTCACCACGACGCAGACGCTCGACCATCCACAGCGGCGTTGGCTTGGACAAGTCAACGTTACGGATCACACGACCCAGGTAACGCGGGCAAGCGGCTGGCGCCAGCACTTCGATCGAACGCACTTCGTCGTGCACGGCTGGCACGACAGCAACCACCGGACGGGTGACTTCAGCAGCGTACAACGCGCCGACTTCACGAGCCAGACCGGCCAGGGACAGGCAGTCGCCGCGGTTCGGGGTCAGGTCGACCTCGATGCTGGCGTCGTCCAGGCTCAGGTACTCACGAATGTCCTGACCGACCGGCGCATCGGCCGGCAATTCCATCAGACCATCGTTGCCTTCGCCGACTTGCAGCTCGGCCTGGGAGCACAGCATGCCGTTAGACTCAACGCCACGCAGTTTGGCTTTCTTGATCTTGAAGTCGCCTGGCAGTTCGGCACCGATCATGGCGAACGGAATCTTCAGGCCCGGGCGCACGTTGGGCGCACCGCAAACAACCTGGAAGGTCTCCGAGCCATTACTGACCTGGCAAACGCGCAACTTGTCGGCGTCCGGGTGCTGTTCGGTGCTCAGCACCTCGCCCACCACCACACCGGTGAATTCGCCGGCGGCCAGCGTAATGCTATCGACCTCAAGACCGGCCATCGACAGACGAGCAACCAGCTCGTCACGACTTACCTGCGGGCTTACCCAGCCACGCAGCCATTGTTCACTGAATTTCATCCTGCTCTCCTAAGAATTCGTTACGACTAGCGAAATTGCGCGAGGAACCGCAAGTCGTTGTCGAAGAACAGACGCAAGTCGTTCACGCCGTAACGCAGCATGGCCAGACGCTCAACACCCATGCCGAAGGCAAAGCCCGAAAACTCTTCCGGGTCGATCCCGGACATGCGCAGCACATTCGGGTGAACCATGCCGCAGCCCATCACTTCCAGCCAGCCAGTCTGTTTGCAGACACGGCAGCCTTTACCGCTGCACATCACGCATTCCATGTCGACTTCGGCGGATGGCTCGGTGAACGGGAAGTACGAAGGGCGAAAACGCACGGCCAGTTCTTTTTCGAAGAACACGCGCAGGAACTCTTCTATGGTCCCTTTCAGGTCGGCGAAGTTGATATCGCGATCGACCAGCAGGCCTTCGACCTGGTGGAACATCGGGGAGTGGGTGATATCGGAGTCGCTACGGTACACACGGCCTGGGCAGACGATGCGGATCGGCGGCTGTTTCGATTCCATGGTGCGGACCTGTACCGGTGAGGTATGGGTGCGCAGCAACATGTTGGCATTGAAATAGAAGGTGTCATGCATCGACCGGGCCGGGTGATGGCCTGGGATGTTGAGCGCTTCGAAGTTGTGGTAGTCGTCTTCGACCTCAGGGCCTTCGGCAATGCCGTAGCCGATGTGAGTGAAGAACTGCTCGATACGTTCCAGAGTGCGAGTAACCGGATGCAGACCACCCGAGGTCTGGCCACGGCCAGGCAGGGTCACGTCAATGGACTCGGCGGACAGTTTGGCGGCCAGGTCGGCCTCTTCAAACAGTGCCTTGCGCGCATTGAGAACCTCTGTGACACGCTCCTTGGCAACGTTGATCAGTGCGCCGACTTGCGGACGCTCTTCTGCCGGCAAATTCCCCAGGGTCTTCATCACCTGAGTCAATTCGCCCTTTTTGCCAAGGTAGTGAACCCGGATTTGCTCCAGGGCATTGATATCTTCAGCGCTTTGCACAGCCTCTAGAGCTTGAGAGACGAGCGCATCCAGGTTTTCCATGTACAGACTCCAGATACAAAATAGGGGAAGAGCTTGAAGGCTCTTCCCCTATTTATGACGTTTAACACCTGACCCCACAGAGGTGAGGCCGGGTGACTGTCGGGGGTACTTAAGCCAAGGTGGCTTTAGCTTTCTCGACAATCGCAGCAAACGCCGCTTTTTCGTTCACTGCCAGATCAGCCAGAACCTTACGGTCGATCTCGATGGACGCTTTTTTCAGGCCGGCGATGAAACGGCTGTAGGACAGACCGTTGATACGTGCACCAGCGTTGATACGAGCGATCCACAGAGCGCGGAACTGACGTTTTTTCTGACGACGGTCACGGTAGGCGTATTGGCCTGCCTTGATTACCGCTTGCTTGGCAACACGGAATACGCGCGAGCGAGCGCCGTAGTAGCCTTTAGCAAGTTTCAGAATTTTTTTGTGACGTTTACGGGCAATGACGCCACGCTTTACACGAGCCATGAGTTACTTCCTCTATTCTTGACTAAATTAACGAAGGCGCAGCATGCGCTCGACTTTTGCCACGTCACACGGTGCCAGCAAGCTGCTACCGCGCAGTTGACGCTTACGCTTGGTCGACATTTTAGTCAGGATGTGGCTCTTGAAAGCGTGCTTGTGCTTGATACCGTTAGCAGTTTTCAGAAACCGCTTAGCAGCACCACTTTTAGTTTTCATTTTTGGCATGTTCGGATACTCCGCATTCAGTTGATAAACATAATCAGAAGGCCTGCCGTGCCCTATTGATTACTTCTTCTTTTTCGGGGCGATGACCATGATCAGTTGGCGTCCTTCCATCTTAGGATGCTGTTCGACCGAACCGTACTCGAGCAAGTCACCTTCAACTCGCTTGAGGAGTTCCATCCCCAGCTCCTGGTGGGCCATCTCACGGCCGCGGAATCGCAAGGATACCTTGGCCCTGTCCCCATCACTCAGGAAACGTACCAGGTTGCGCAGTTTTACCTGGTAATCCCCTTCCTCCGTCCCTGGACGAAACTTGATTTCTTTAACCTGAATCTGCTTCTGGTTTTTCTTGGCCGCGGCAACCTGCTTCTTCTTTTCGAAGATCGATTTGCCGTAGTCCATCAGTTTGCAAACAGGGGGTACTGCATCGGCGGAAATTTCCACCAGATCCAGTTTGGCCTCTTCAGCCTTAAGAAGCGCGTCTTCAATTGACACAATCCCAAGCTGTTCACCTTCAGCCCCAATTAACCGAACCTCGCGTGCCGAGATATTCTCGTTGATCGGGGCCTTCGGTGCAGCTCGTTTATCTTGTCTCATTTCACGCTTAATAGTAATTACTCCGAATCTGGGCGACCACGCCGGGAAACCGCTTGAGCGAGGAACTCGGCGAACTGGGCGACGGGCATCGAGCCCAGGTCAGCACCTTCACGAGTACGCACAGCGACAGTCTGCATCTCGACTTCCCGATCTCCGATAACCAAGAGATAAGGAACCTTGAGCAAAGTATGCTCGCGGATTTTAAAGCCGATCTTTTCATTTCTCAAGTCAGACTTGGCACGAAACCCGCTTTCGTTGAGAGTTTTTTCAACCTCAGCGGCGAAATCAGCCTGTTTATCAGTGATATTCATGATCACTGCCTGGGTCGGAGCCAGCCACGCGGGGAATGCACCCTCGTAGTGCTCGATCAGGATTCCGACGAAACGTTCGAAGGAGCCAAGGATCGCCCGGTGCAACATCACCGGGTGCTTGCGACTGTTGTCTTCAGAGACGTATTCGGCTCCCAGACGGACAGGCAGGTTAAAATCGAGCTGAAGGGTACCACACTGCCAGACGCGGCCAAGGCAATCTTTCAGCGAGAACTCGATCTTCGGACCGTAGAACGCACCCTCACCCGGCTGCAGATCATATGGCAGGCCAGCACTATCAAGGGCTGCAGCCAGGGCCGCTTCGGCGCGATCCCACAGTTCGTCGGAACCGACGCGTTTTTCCGGACGAGTGGACAGCTTCATCTCGACGTCTTTAAAGCCGAAGTCGGCATAAACGTCCATGGTCAGCTTGATGAACGCAGCGGATTCGGCCTGCATCTGCTCTTCAGTGCAGAAGATGTGGGCGTCGTCCTGAGTGAACGCACGCACACGCATGATGCCATGCAGCGCACCCGATGGCTCATTACGATGGCACGCACCGAATTCGGCCAAGCGCATTGGCAACTCACGGTAGCTTTTCAGGCCTTGATTGAACACTTGCACGTGGCAAGGGCAGTTCATCGGCTTGATGGCGTAGTCGCGGTTTTCCGACTGCGTGGTGAACATGTTGTCGGCGTAGTTGGCCCAGTGCCCGGACTTCTCCCACAGGCTGCGGTCAACGACCTGCGGAGTTTTGATCTCCAGGTAACCGTTGTCGCGCTGAACCTTGCGCATGTATTGCTCGAGCACCTGGTACAGAGTCCAGCCGTTCGGGTGCCAGAACACCATGCCCGGCGACTCTTCCTGGGTGTGGAACAGGCCCAGACGCTTGCCGATCTTGCGGTGATCGCGCTTCTCAGCTTCTTCGATGCGCTGAATGTAAGCCGCCAGCTGCTTTTTGTCTGCCCATGCCGTGCCGTAAACGCGCTGCAATTGCTCGTTCTTGGCATCGCCACGCCAGTAGGCGCCGGACAACTTGGTCAGCTTGAAGGATTTCAGGAAGCGCGTGTTCGGCACATGCGGACCGCGGCACATGTCGACGTATTCTTCGTGATAGTACAGGCCCATGGCCTGTTCGTTCGGCATGTCTTCGACCAGACGCAGTTTGTAGTCTTCGCCGCGGGCCTTGAACACTTCAATCACTTCGGCGCGCGGAGTGACTTTCTTGATCACGTCGTAATCTTTTTCGATCAGCTGCTGCATGCGCTGTTCGATGGCGGCCAGGTCGTCCGGAGTGAAGGGACGTTCAAAGGCGATATCGTAATAGAAGCCTTCGTCGATGACCGGACCAATGACCATCTTGGCCGTCGGGTACAGCTGTTTGACCGCATGGCCAACCAGGTGGGCGCAAGAGTGGCGAATGATCTCCAGCCCCTCTTCATCCTTTGGCGTAATGATTTGCAGCGTAGCGTCGCTGCCGATGATGTCGCTGGCGTCGACCAGCTTGCCATCGACCTTGCCGGCCACGGTGGCTTTGGCCAGACCTGCACCAATGGATGCGGCGACCTCGGCTACGGATACCGGGTGATCGAATGAACGTTGACTGCCGTCGGGAAGAGTAATAGTTGGCATGGCGCCTCCTCTCCTAGTGGTGACCCCTACCAAAGGTCACGTGGGTTGGGATGAGCCAGTACAAGATCCGATCCAGGCCATTCAATGACGAACGCCTGCCTTACAGCGGCAGGAGCCTTGCGGCCAACCGGAAAACCGAACCAGAGTGACTGGGATTCAAATCAGGGTTATTCGCACATTTGCCGCTACCGGGACTGAAGGTCATCCGGAGCCTGCAAACGCCCGAGGCAGGCATGCTAGCACAGATGAACGGTCGTCGATGCACCGAGGCTTTGTCTTGGGGCAAATCGGGCAATTTTATGCCAGAGTGCTGAACTAGAACCCTGCTTTACCCCTCAGATAACAAGACATTGACCCACAAGGAGCATCCCAGCATGCATCTGAAACGTTTATTCGCAGTAGTCGCCCCCATCGTTTTGCTGCTGCCACTGGCCGCCCATGCCGATTGGCCGAAGGGCGAACGCGAGAAATACATGGCTCAGTGCACAGAAGCGGCCACTCCGCAGA
The DNA here is from genome assembly GCF_004402115.1 of Pseudomonas sp. F01002. Taxonomy (NCBI): domain Bacteria; kingdom Pseudomonadati; phylum Pseudomonadota; class Gammaproteobacteria; order Pseudomonadales; family Pseudomonadaceae; genus Pseudomonas; species Pseudomonas sp. F01002. Next base: position 13,771 of record NZ_SOPU01000077.1, read on the forward strand.
TCGGTGCTGCAGCAGCGAAGGCTCACTGCGCTTGCGGCGCCGATGCCATCAAATCGTACCCTGCCAAAGACATCCAGTCCCTGATGGACAACACCGCCAATGATGCCCTGAAACAAAAAGCACTGACGCAAATTAGCGCGTGCAAAGCCGATAACAAGGCCAAAAAATAAGCCCGACAGAGCGCTTTTTGCGCCTGCAACGACAGTAAAAAGCCTTTGAAAACCGACTTTTCGTACAATTTATGCAGGTTTTACAGGTTTTTTTATTGTCTTTACTTTTGGCTGAAAGCCTTTTAAAACGGGGCTTGCAGCCAAACAAAGCAGCAAACAGAACGCGACTGCAGGGCAAACAGCACGTCCGGGGGGCTCCCAAAGCGAACATTTCGACTATGATACCCCGGTGTGCCCAGTTGGCCTGAGCAGCACAGCACTACTGAAAATATATGTTTCTTGGAGATACACCATGTCTAATCGCCAAACCGGCACCGTTAAATGGTTCAACGATGAAAAAGGCTTCGGCTTCATCACTCCTCAAGGTGGCGGTGACGACCTGTTCGTACACTTCAAAGCTATCGAAAGCGACGGTTTCAAAAGCCTGAAAGAAGGCCAGACCGTTTCCTTCGTGGCTGAGAAAGGCCAAAAGGGTATGCAAGCTGCACAAGTCCGCGCTGAGTAATTTTCAGCCGCACTAAAAAAACCCCGTCCATGTGACGGGGTTTTTTATGGGCGAAACAAAAGCCTGAAGCGATCAGCCGCAGTTGACACGGGTGACGACCCGATTGGCATCGGTATTCAGGTTCAGACGATCGGAGCGGTACTCCAGGGTCACCATGTCGGTGGGCAAGAGGAACCGTGCATTCTGCGCGCCTGCGCGAGTACGCGCCTGCTCCAGCAGTTCAGGCGAAGCCTTTTTGCCAATGGTGAATTCGGCAGCCTTTGCCTCACAACGGCTGTGACCCGTGTCAGTTGTCGTGACAGGATCTGTTGTCGACTCGGTGGAGGTAGTGCTGCAACCGGCCAGCATGGCAACGGCCAACAAAGTACCCAATGACGCGAGCTTCCAAGGCATGAAGCCTCCTTTTTTCAATAGTTAAGCTGAGATCGTGCGACCGCCAATCTGGCGTTTGGTTTCACAGGGAGTACTAGCACCCTGCCCTCTATTCGGACACGCGGCGAGTTTGCCTGAGCATCGCCCTGCCGTTTACCTCTCAATCGTGACTGAATATGAACAGCGTTCAATAGACGTCAATGTAGTCGAACGGCGGATTCGGCCAGTTCTCTTTCAGCGCATTGAAAATCTGCATGACCCAGACCTCGTCACTGGCCGCGACCAATCCTACATAACCGGAACCCTTGGCCCATGTCTCCAGACGAAACAGCAACCCGCTGATATCAGTGCCGCCCACAACGCCAGATGAAATGTAGGCGATGCCGCCCTTGGTGACTCGCAATTGAGTGTGTTCATCGTCGCTGGCAGAGGCCAGCAGCTGACGCACCGCCTCAAGGGTCAAGCCGTTAGGAGTGTTCAAATCGATCTGCACAGCACAGTCCTTGAAAATTCATCAAAGACCAAGTGTCGCATAGCCCTCCCCTCATGCCTAAGTCGGAGTGCCAAAAGCCGCGCAAAATGGTTAACTCGACACTCAGACTTTCCCGACTTCACGAGCGCCATCATGACCACCGTAAGTATCGACGCCGACATCAAAGCCAAGTGGCCACAGGGCCACAGCTCTTACAGCCCGGGCAGCCCGGAAGAGTTGGCAATCATTGGTATCGATCTATTGGTCAAGGAGCTGGGGACTGAAGCGGCGCAATCCTTCATCGCGCAGGTATTCGAGAAATACCCGGCCGACTACAAGGGCGTTGAATATAACGAAAGGGAGTGAAACCCGCAGGCGCTGGCGCCTACGGGTGTGAAGCTTACTTCAGACGAGCCAGACGCTCGGTCAGCAGGTCAAAGAAGCCCTGGGCGTCGCCGCTTTCTACCCAGAAAGCGTTCTTCGGCGCTTTCAGGCCGTCATACCAGTCGACGATGGTTTGGCCGAACGTCGGGCCTTCGCGGCTATCAACGACTACGTTGACTGAACGACCGGTGAACAACTCAGGCTTGAGCAGATAGGCGATGACAGTAGCGTCATGCACCGGGCCACCCGGAATGCCGTAGTGTTCCATGTCGCCTTTGACGTATTCATTGAGAATATCCCCCACCAGCTTGCTGGCATTGTTGTTGATCGCTGCGATCTGCTTCAGGCGCGCTTCACTGGTGAGGATCTTGTGGGTCACGTCCAGCGGCAGGTAGGTCAGCTTCACGCCGCTTTTCAATACCACTTCCGCAGCCTGCGGGTCGGCGAACAGGTTGAACTCGGCCACCGGGGTGATGTTGCCGCCATTGAAGTGTGCTCCGCCCATGATCACCACCTCCTTGATGCCCTGAACGATCTCAGGTTCCTGGATCAGCGCCAGGGCCAGGTTGGTCTGTGGACCGAGCATGGCGATGGTAATGCTATGGGACTTGACGGCTTTCAAGGTGTCGATCAGGTAGTTGACCGCATTGCCTTGGGCCAGGCCTTTTTTCGGCTCATGTACGGTGACACCCGACAGTCCTTCCTTACCATGGATGTTCTCGGCATAGATCGGCGTGCGCATCAGCGGCTTCGGAGCGCCCGCGTAGACCGGCACCTCCTCGCGCCCTGCCCACTCGCGGGCCAGCCGCGCATTACGCGACGTCTTGTCCAGACGCACATTGCCGGCGACGGTGGTCAGCGCACGAATGTTCAGCTCTTGCGGCGATGCCAGGGCAAACAGCAAGGCAACCACGTCATCGGCACCCGGGTCGGTGTCGATGATCAGGTCGATCTTTTCCGCCGCCTGGGCGCTTGTTGCGGTAATCAGGGACAAAAGCAGCAGACTCCGAAGCAGATGGTGCAGTTTCTGAGCATAGCGGTGCATAGCGCACTCCTTGTGCGTGGGACAGCAGAAAGACAACAGCGAGTTAGAACGTTACCCCCGCCACCAGCACGATGTTGCAATACGGCTGACATTCGCCTGTGCGAACAATCGCCCGTGCCTGTCGGCTGAGGACTTTGAATTGGTCATGGCTGAGCAGCTCACGCTGACCCAGCGCACCTTCGGCATTCAGCTCATCGAGCGTCGCCAACGCCGAAGGCTTTTTGTCCAGGATCTCCTGGGCCAATACATGGCTCTCGACCTGCATTTCGCTGAGCACAACCTTCAACGTGCTGACGAAATCCGGGATTCCCTGGGTCAGGGCCAGGTCGATCAGTTCAACGCCTGGTGGCACCGGCAAACCGGCATCGCCGATTACCACGATGTCGCCATGGCCCAGGGACGCGATCAGCCGCGACAGCGCGACGTTGAGCAGAGGTGTCTTTTTCATGGTGCTTTAAAGGCCTGTACGTCGGACAAGGTGGGAATCGAGGGTTGCGCGCCAGCACGGGTCACCGACAGCGCCGCGGCGACCTGGCCGAAACGGATCGCGTCGGCTTCGTTTTTGCCGGCCGCCAGCGCGGCGGCAAAACCACCGACGAAGGTGTCGCCAGCCGCCGTGGTATCGACAGCCTTCACCTTCGGCGCAGGGAAATGCTCGAAGCCTTTGCCGTTGGCAAACAGCGAACCTTGAGCACCGAGGGTGATGATGACTTTGCCGGCGCCCAAAGAGATCAACCGGGATGCAGCGGTTTCGGCAGATGCCAGAGAATCCACTGGCAACCCACTCAGCGCCGAAGCCTCACTTTCGTTGGGAATCAGATAATCGATGGACGCGTACCAGTCCGCCGGCAGTGGGCGGCTGGCCGGCGCAGGATTGAGGATCACAGTCTTACCCAATTCACGGCCGCGCTTGAGCGCATGACCGACAGTGGCATCCGGGACTTCCAGCTGACAGATAATCACGTCCGCCGCCCGCAATACGGCGTCGAAACGATCAATCACCTCTGGAGTCAGCGCTCCATTGGCACCGGCAACGATCACGATTGCGTTCTGGCTATTGTCATCGACCACGATCAACGCTACGCCGCTGGAATCATCGACGGTGCTGACCGCCTGGCAATCGATCTGCTCGGCCAACAGCGCCCCGCGCAGTTCTTTGCCGTAGGCATCGCTGCCCACGCATCCGACCATCGACACCTGCGCCCCCAACCTCGCCGCGGCGACCGCCTGGTTCGCGCCCTTGCCACCGGAAACCGTGGCAAACGACTCGCCGATCAGCGTTTCACCGCCACGGGGCAGCCGTGGCGCCCGGGTGACCAGGTCCATGTTCAGGCTGCCTATAACCACTACTTTTGCTGGCATACATTGCTACTCATCAATTCTGTTTCAGCGGTGCTTTTGATTTAGCGGCTTTCTATTTCAACGGAACTGGGCGAACACGCCGGCCAGCGGCGCAGTCGACTCCCGCAGGACAATACTGGGCGTCACGATCCGTTGATCGGTGGCCATATCCGGTGTGGCAATTCTTCTTAAAAGCACTTCGGCCGCCATCTCGCCGAGTTGCAGGATCGACTGCCCCACGGTGGTCAGCGCCGGGTACACATAGCGGCTCATCTGAATATCGTCGAAGCCGATCACCGACAGCTCTGTCGGTACACGAATGTTGCGCTCGGCCGCCGCTCGCAGCACACCGATGCCAATCATGTCGTTACCGGCGAAGATCGCGCTCGGCGGGTTCTTTTCCAGCAGTATCGCGGCGGCGTTGTAACCGCCAGTGCTGGTGAAGTCGCTTTCCAGCATGCGCTCGCGGGATACTTCGACACCCGCCTCTTTCAGGGCACGGCAATAACCGGCCAGACGCATCTGCGCCACGCTGGTACTCGCCGGGCCGCCAATGGTGGCGATGTCCCGGTGCCCCAATTCCAGAAGGTGGCGGGTCGCCAGATAGGCGCCGTATTCGTGATCGATCCGCACCAGGTCGGCATTCACACCTTCCAGTCCACGGTCGACGATCACCATCGGCGTACGCACGCCTGCAAGGCCCTCCGCCAGCCCCGCGTCACCGCCAGCCGAAGCGACGATCAGCCCGTCGATGCGCTTTTCCAGCAGTACCCGCAGGTAGCTACGCTGCTTGTCCGGGTTGTCATCGGAGTTACAGAGAATCACGCAGTAGCCATTACGCTCGCAATAATCCTCAATGCCTCGCGCCAATTCGGCAAAGTACGGGTTAAGGCTATTGGGCACCAGCAACCCGATGGTCGCCGTGGTTTTGGCTTTAAGGGACCGGGCCACGGCGCTAGGCACGTAGTCGAGGGTTTTGATTGCCGCCTCAACCTTGACCCGCACCTCTTCGCTCACCGGCCGGGTCTTGTTCACTACGTGGGAAACCGTGGTGTAGGAAATTCCCGCGAGCGCTGCCACATCCTTGATCGTTGCCATGACTCAGGTCCGCCGGCTTGCGCGCTGACTGCGATAAGTATCAAGCACCACCGCCACCACGATCACCGCGCCGGTGATGATGCGTTTGGTGGGCTCAGTCGCGCCGATCTGCGCCAGCCCGGCCGCCAATACGGAAATGATCAGAACCCCGAAGAACGTACTGATGACCGAACCGCGGCCACCCATCAGGCTGGTGCCGCCGATCACGACCGCGGCGATCACTTGCAACTCCAGCCCGGAGCCGGCATTCGGATCCGCCGCTTCCAGGCGAGAAATCTGGAACAGCGCAGCAATACCGGCCAGCAGCCCCATCAGACTGAATACCAGAATCTTGTAGGGCTTCGGATTGATCCCTGCAAGACGCACCGCCTCTTCGTTGGTGCCGATGCCGATCAGGTAACGACCGAAGACGGTACGCGTCAGCACTGCCTGGGCAATGAAGATGATCAGCAAGGCAATGATGAACGACGGCGAGATGCCGAAGGCGATCGGGTTGGACAACCAGGCGAAGGCATCACCGATGTAGGCCGTGCGCGACCCGGTCATTTGATAGGCCACACCGCGGGCCATTTCCAGCACGCCAAGGGACACGATGAACGACGGAATGCGCCACGCCACAGTGATCGAACCCGTAATGGTCCCAGCCAGTGCTGCCGCCGCCATTCCGAGCAGCGCCGCAGGCAGCACGCTCCAGCCCCAACCGAGAATCGCCACACTGACCGTTGACGCTGCGAGTGCGAGCACCGACCCCACCGACAGGTCGATGCCGCCGATGATCAACACGAACGTCATGCCGACCGCCAGCACCATCAAGTCCGGAATCTGGTTGGCCAGGGTGCTGAAGGTGTCATAGGACAGGAAATGGCTGCTCAGAACCGAGAACAGCGCGACCATTGCCAGCAAGGCACCGGCCAGACCCAGATAGGTACCGAGGCCGTAGAAGTTGCCACTACGTTTGCCGGCAGTCACTGCAGTATTCATGCGAGATCCCTAGGCGCTGCTTCATTGAGCAACGCATCACGTTTTTGGTAGCCGGCGAACGCGGCGGCAAGCAAATCATCCTGGGTCCAGCTGTCACGCTCAAAGGTGTCGATCAGACGTCCCGCCGAGAGCACGCCGATGCGGTCGCAGATCAACATCAGTTCACGCAGGTCGCTGGACACCACTACGAGCGCTTTGCCTTGACGGGTCAGCTCACCGAGCAAGGCATAAATGTCAAACTTGGCGCCGACGTCGATGCCACGCGTTGGCTCGTCGAACAGCATCACCGAGCAATCACGCTCAAGCCACCGGCCGATCACGACTTTCTGCTGGTTACCACCGGACAGTTCCGACACAAGTTGCGTCGGGCTGGAGCTGCGAATGCGCATGGCGTCGATCTGACGCTGGGCCAGCGCCATCTCGTCACCATTGTTGACGAAGCCACCGCTGGAAATCACAGGCATATTGCCCAAGGCAATATTCGCACTGATCGATTGGGTCAGCAGCAGGCCTTCGCCTTTGCGGTCTTCAGTGATCAGGGCAATGCCATGACCGACCGCGTCAGCCGGCGAGCGGATACTGACGACTTGTGCTGGCGAACCGAGCGCAACAGTGCCGCTGTCTGCGATGTCAGCACCGAAAATCAGCCGCAGCAACTCGGTGCGCCCTGCCCCGATCAAACCGGAAATCCCGTAGATCTCGCCGGCGCGTACTTCGAAGGACACGTCGCGAACCTTGTCGGAACGGGTCAGCCCTTTGACCGTCAAGGCTGGAGCGCCGATCTTGCGCGGGCCCATGTCGATATGTTCGCCGAGTTCACGGCCGACCATCAGCGTCACCAGTTGCTCACTGTTGTAATTGGCCATCGGCTCGACGCAAACCAGGTTGCCATCGCGCAGTACCGCAATACGCTGGGCGACCCGCGCCAGTTCTTCGAGACGGTGCGAGATATAGATGATCGACACGCCGCGAGCTTGCAGACGAGTGATCTGCTCGAACAGCATCTCGACTTCACGGTTCGTCAACATCGCGGTCGGTTCGTCGAGGATCAGCACGTGGCAATCGCCGATCAGGTTGCGGGCGATCTCCACCATTTGCTGGTGACCGATGCCCAATTCGCCCACCAGCGTATCCGGGTCAATCGCGTCGAGGCCGACCTGGGCCATGGCTTCGATCGCTGCCTTGCGCAATTGCCTACGACTGATCCAGCCGCCCTTGCTGGGCAGGTTGTCGAGGAACAAGTTTTCCGCCACCGACAGGGTCGGCAACAGATTGAGCTCTTGCATCACCATGCGGATGCCGAGGTCTTCGGCCTGAGTGCGGCTTGCGGGGCGGTAATCCTGCCCCTGGAATTGCATGTGGCCGGTGGTCGGTGCGACCAGTCCGCCGATGATCTTCGACAGCGTGCTTTTCCCCGCGCCGTTTTCGCCGGTCAGCGCCAGCACTTCACCGCGCATCAGCGTCAGATCGATGCCGGTCAGGACCGGTTGGGCGTAGGTCTTACCGATACCGCTGACCGAGAGGACAGCGTTCGGGGCAGAAACTGACATAAAAACTCTCCATGCGCTCGCCCCGACGGGCGAGCACCGTTGTGTCGCCAGAAGGACTACTTGGTGACCAGCTCTACCGGAGTTTCGATCACGCCATTGGCGCCGCTGTCGACTTTCTCACCCTTGATGATCTTCAGCGCAGTCTCGATGCCGAACACGGCTTGCCTGGCTGCAAACTGGTCAGCGGTAGCCAGAACGCGGCCATCCTTGAGCATTGGCTTGATGGCATTGATGTTGTCGTAACCGACCACTTGCACCTTGCCGGCCTTGCCCGCTGCACGCACGGCGGATACTGCGCCGACGGCCATGCTGTCGTTGCCGGCCAGTAGGGCTTTGACTTGCGGGTATTCGCTGAGGATCGAGGCAGCAACCTTGTTGCCTTTGTCGATTTCCCAGTCACCGGACTGCAAAGAGACGACCTTGATCTGCGCCGCTTCCATTGCATCCTTGAAGCCTGCGGTTCTTTGCTGTGCGTTGGTGGTGGTTGAAACGCCTTCGATGATGCCGACTTCGTCCCCGGCCTTCAGTTGCTTGGCCAGGTACTCGCCCACCAGACGCGCGCCTTTGCGGTTATCCGGGCCTACGAACGGTACGGTGATGTTTTTGCTTTTGACCACCGCCGGGTCCAGTTGGTTGTCGATGTTGATCACGGTGATACCGGCATCGATGGCTTTCTTGATCACTGGAACCATGGCCTTGGAGTCAGCCGGCGCGATGACCAGCGCATTGACCTTGGCCAGAATCATTTGCTCGACGATGCGTGTCTGGCCAGCCGTGTCGGTTTCGTCTTTGATGCCGTTGGAGATCAGCTCGAAATCGCCGGAGTGGTCTTTCTGATAGGCCTTGGCGCCGTCTTCCATGGTCAGGAAGAATTCATTGGCCAGGGATTTCATGACAAGCGCGACTTTGGGTTTTTCAGGAGTCTCGGCGAAGGCCGAAGAGACAGGTAACGCGATGGATGCGGCAGCCAGCATAGCGACAACGAGAAGACGTCCAGCGAATGGCAGCTTCATGGGTTCACTCCGATCTTATGATTATTCTGAGCAACGCTTGCGCTGGCGTAGGCTTCATTGCGCTCACTGATGGATAACCACCGGGAGCACCGCGCAAACGTTTGCGTAGAACGAACTATGCGAACCCTGCCGACATTTGTCAACGAGCAGAAAAGCCGTTTTGCGGGGGAAACCGCAAATGCCGGCATTCATGTCATGCCGTCGTGTTGACCACCGATCCGGTGCTGGAGCCTTTGGCCATTTCCTTGTAAAGGCTGTTGGCCGTTTCCAGTATTGCGGCAGTGGTATCGGCCATTTGCCCCTGAATCGCCATCACCACGGTGGCCTTGGCTTCTGGCGTCGGGTAAGACGCCGATTGGGCCGCCGCCAATTGCTGCTGTTGCTGACGCAGTTGCTCTTGCAGTTCTTTCAGTCGCTGGAGCAAAACCTTTTCCGCCACCGAGGCGTTGTCGGCGCCATCCGTTTCTTTCGACGCCTCCTCACTTTTACCCAGGCCCACAGCGCCGGTTCTGACTTGCTTGCTGTCGCTTTCCTTCGCACCCAACGCTTGATTCGCGGCATCGGCCGTCTGATCGCTCAACGCTTGAATCGTAGCGGCGGACTTGCCGCCGATGGTGACGCCTGCGGCGTTTGGGATACCAATGGATAACGACATGTGAACTCCTGAGTAGAAAGATCCTTTAAGGGAGCATCGACCGAAGCGCGGGTTTCTTTAGCACTAATTCTCAATCTGGCAAGGCGATTTGCTCTATAGAGGTCGTAGTACTTTTCGGAGAGCCGAACACAAACGCTCAACGCGTTCGGAAACCCGGACAACAGACTGTGCAACCATTCTGGCCAATCAAATAAATACTGATACAAATCATCAAGTTAAAAGTTTTCCTCATTCAAAGTAGGACTGGTACAGATCCTGCTCATCTCATTTACCCCAAGCGTTCAGATCCGCCTGGGGCGCATCTAGATGAACCTGCATCAGCACCGTCTCACTACTAGAGAGAAAAATAATGACATCTGCTTTCAAGACCTTCGTTCCGGGCGCTTTAGCCCTCCTGCTGCTCCTGCCTACTGCCCTTCAGGCAAAAGAAGTCGAAACCCAACAGAAACTGGCGAACGTGGTGATCCTGGCCACCGGCGGCACCATTGCCGGCGCGGGCGCCAGCGCCGCTAACAGCGCTACCTATCAAGCGGCAAAAGTCGGCATCGAACAATTGATCGCCGGGGTTCCGGAACTCAGCCAGCTGGCTAACGTTCGTGGCGAACAGGTCATGCAGATCGCGTCCGAAAGCATCACCAACGACAACCTGCTGCAACTGGGTCGTCGAGTGGCTGAGCTGGCCGACAGCAAGGACGTCGACGGCATCGTTATCACCCACGGCACCGACACCCTGGAAGAAACCGCCTACTTCCTGAACCTGGTGGAAAAAACCGACAAGCCAATCATCGTTGTCGGCTCCATGCGCCCAGGCACCGCGATGTCGGCCGATGGCATGCTGAACCTGTACAACGCAGTGGCCGTGGCCAGCAGCAAAGAGGCACGCGGCAAAGGTGTACTGGTGACCATGAACGATGAGATCCAGTCGGGTCGCGACGTCAGCAAAATGATCAACATCAAGACCGAGGCGTTTAAAAGTGCCTGGGGTCCACTCGGCATGGTGGTTGAAGGTAAATCCTACTGGTTCCGTCTGCCGGCCAAGCGTCACACCATGGACTCAGAATTCGACATCAAAACCATCAAGAGCCTGCCTGACGTAGAAATCGCCTATTCCTACGGCAATGTCAGCGATACCGCTTACAAAGCGTTGGCTCAGTCTGGCGCCAAAGCCATCATTCACGCCGGTACCGGCAATGGCTCAGTCGCGTCCCGCGTAGTCCCATCGCTGCAAGCCCTGCGCAAGGACGGCGTGCAAATCATTCGTTCGTCCCACGTCAACGCCGGCGGTTTCGTACTGCGTAACGCCGAACAGCCAGACGACAAGTACGACTGGGTTGTGGCGCATGACCTGAACCCGCAAAAGGCTCGCATCCTGGCCATGGTCGCACTGACCAAGACCAACGACAGCAAAGAGCTGCAACGGATGTTCTGGGAATACTGATTCGCCCTCGCCCGACCGGTTCCGGTCGGGCACTGCTTTCACCACTCGCCAACCCAGGCGAGTGGCTCACATCCCCTTCCGATATTTCGATAAAAATTTTCCCTTCGTCCTACACCAAACGGAAAAATTGCTGTCAGAGGATTTTCTTGAATTTTAAGCAGTTGCGAAAATGCTTACAGTTAAATACTGTATGCACGTACAGCTTAATAAGGATAATTCCGTGGCCAACACCTCTGCCTCACCTGACTCCTATACACGCATGGGTATGCGCGTTCAAAAAATCATCAATTCCCCCACCGCCCAAAAAGCCAAAGCTGCCTTGATCTTCCGTCTACCGGACGAACCCGTGGATGAGTGGGAACAATTACTCGAAGAAATCGACGAGAACGACAACGTCACCCTCGCCTATCGCGACGATGGCGGGGTACAGATTTTTTGGGTTGTGCCGAAGGAAGATTGAGTCAATGAGTGTCCGCTGGTTTGCTTTGCTGTTTTTGTTCATCACCCTCGGCGTACAGGCTGGCGCCCCACGCACTTTCAACGAAGCCAAGAAAGTTGCCTGGAAGCTCTACGCACCGCAATCCACAGAGTTCTATTGCGGGTGCAAATACACCGGCAACAAGGTCAACCTCGCAGCCTGCGGTTATGTACCGCGCAAAAACGCCAAGCGTGCTTCCCTCATCGAGTGGGAGCACATTGTTCCGGCCTGGCAGATCGGCCATCAGCGTCAGTGCTGGCAAGAAGGTGGGCGCAAGAACTGCACGCGTTACGATCCAACCTACCAGAAGGCCGAAGCCGATCTGCACAACCTGGTGCCGAGCATTGGTGAAGTTTATCTAGGAGCGCCTCCCCCCCCCCTAGTTGTTGACACCTTTCCCCTGCACCACTGATGAAACCTTTCAACTCCCCGTTCAAAAGTCAGCTTGAACGGAGATCAACAAATACCGGAGAGGACGTTAAATTTTCTTCGGCCCGGTCTGGCGTCAGCCCACACTGGAACTGATGCCTGTCCCCTAGCGACTATAAGCCCAGACAGGTGCCTACGCTGTCAGTGAGTTCGGTCTCCCAGAGCTGATCTTTGATCCCTTGCGGTACCGACCAACGAGGGTCTCATCTGATTGATTCCTACGTTTTGGCTTTCATCGCGCTACGGCGGATACAGAGACCTTTCTCTCGTTGCCTCGTCCTGTACTCGAATGGGTTTCAGTAACACTAGAATCATTGCCTAACAGGACTGATCGAAAAGCATCATTGCATCGTGGTCGGATTTATCCTCGCGTTGATCACCGCTCCACGTGAATCTTCAATGGAGTATTACATCCAGTGCGACCTTTACCAATTTCGAACCTAATGCAAAGCACCTACACTCTTTGTTATGCATTACTAGTTTTAGTCGCACGACAGGACACACCTGAAGAAAAACGAGAATTCTATGGCGAACTTTGGCTTAAAATGTTAGCCGTCGCACCGTAACCTTTTGACTGCCGGCAACCACTGATAAACAAGAAATTGTAGAGCTGTAGTGGTCTACTGAAACCGGACACCCATTTAAGCGAGAATGCTCGCCAGACTGAGGTGTCAGATGACCAAGCAACGCCGTACCTTTTCACCAGAATTCAAACGCGAGGCTGCTGACCTCGTGCTCAAGCAGAATTACAGTTTCACTGAAGCCAGTCGCTCACTGAGTGTTGGTGAGTCGGCTCTGCGCCGCTGGGTTGACCAGCTTCAGAAAGAGCGCACCGGCGTCACACCCCAGAGCAAGGCCCTGACTCCAGAGCAGCAAAAAATCCAGGAGCTGGAAGCTCGGATTGCTCGCCTCGAACGCGAGAAATCAATATTAAAAAAGGCTACCGCGCTCTTGATATCGGAAGATCTCGAGCGTACGCGCTGATCAATCAGCTAAGCGTCCATGAGCCTGTTGACTGCTTGTGCGAGGCATTTGAAGTTGCCCGTTCGGGCTACTACGCACATCGTCTCAGGCGGCGAACACCAGACGTTGAGCGCCTCAAGTTGCGTAGCAGAGTGAACGAGTTGTTCACCCAAGGACGAAGTGCGCCGGGCAGTCGAAGCATCATGTTAATGATGCAAGAAGAGGGTGAGCACATTGGACACTTCAAGGTACGCAGGCTGATGCGTGAGCTGGAACTGGTCAGCAAACAGCCGGGATCACACGCCTATAAAAAGGCGACAGTCGAGCGGCCTTATATCCCAAATATCTTGAACCGGGAGTTTGATGTCGAAGCGCCCAACCAGGTTTTGTGCGGCGATATCACATATATCTGGGCACAGGGAAAATGGCACTACCTTGCGGTTGTTATGGATCTTTACGCCCGCCGAGTGGTGAGCTGGGCGTTATCCGCAAAGCCGGATGCAGACCTAGTGGTCAAGGCACTGGACGTGGCTTACGAGCAGCGTGGCAAGCCTCAAGGGCTACTGTTTCACTCGGATCAGGGATCGCAATATGGCAGTCGCAACTTTCGCCAACGGCTGTGGCGTTACCGCATGCGCCAGAGCATGAGTCGCCGAGGAAACTGCTGGGATAATGCGCCGATGGAACGGGTATTTCGCAGCTTGAAAACAGAGTGGATACCGACTACGGGGTACATGACAGGCCAACAAGCTCAGAGAGACATCAGCCAGTACCTGATGCATCACTACAACTGGATTCGACCTCATCAATTTAACGATGGGTTGGCTCCGGCAAAAACCGAAGAAAACCTTAAAACCGTGTCCGGGATCAGTTGATCCACTACAAGCCCACTACAAATAAGGCAATAATTAGAAACTAGAATTAACAGATATAATCGCGCGGGGGCGAAATAACGATATCACTTGCTGAAACCAGCTAATCTTTACGAACCCTACTAAGAGTAATTACCATCTCTCTGAGTTGACCATTTAGGCTCCTATTCCTGTCCTTCAGTTCATCATTTTCGATAGAAAGCGATTCGTTCAGTAAAACAAGTTCAGACTTTGACTGAGCTAGACTTTCTCTGATCGCAGAAGTAAAAGCTTCCGCCAGCCGTAAATTTTCTAACGTTTTAAGTTCGGTTTTAAGCAAGGCTACTTGCTTAATCAATTCTGACTTTGTTAGTTTTCTACCGCTCACACTTCTCGCACTGTTTTTACTTATCCAATATTCATCGAGCTCGGCATTTTTCTGAGCTATAAAGTTTATTAGATCTGGTTGGCGTCGGGTACTGAGCAGACTTGGATCAACTGAACAATCCTTGGCCAACCGTCGTAGAACAATTTTACGTTCTTTTATCGGAAGATCTATTTGCAAATCTATGTTTGATTTAATCAGATCAAAATAAAATATGCCTCGAACATACAACTTTTTGCACGACGCCGACTTGGCCCATGATGGCATCTGTACGACGGGAGATGGTTTTTTATAATTATCAAGGCTAAAATCCATCACTTTCGTTTCAACCTGCGCCGTATGATTTTTACAACATCAGCGCTCATCTTTTTAATTGTATCCAGCGGATGTGTGTCAGCAATGTTCTGGTGCGCGATCGCAATGCGCTCCAACGATCTGCACTGAAGATCATTGTTCATATTATGCACACAACCACAACACAGTTCCGGACAGCTATTAACATCAATTTTAGGTAGCCCTGTGGGAGGATCAATACATTTTGCCTTATACTCTTCATCTTTACGAAGTGCGCAGAACCCCCATTCAAATGCAGTAAACCTAACAAACAAACCAGCATGTTTTTTTATAAAATCGGTTAACTCACTGTATGTATATACAGACACAGCTTTTAATTCCCTCTGTAATCGTTTTGCTGCCGGCCCATGAAATCTATCTTCCAAGCTACCCTTTGCCACTCGATGCATTACTTCTTCAAGATAATCACGTTCAAGGCTCATCTTCACAGAGTCACTCAGTTTATTTTTAGTATAGCGCCTCATCTGATACGACCCCTTTACATGACGATAGTGCTCCCTTAATTTCGGGAGAATATTCCCATCAAATCGGCGAATAGCGAATTCGGCAAAGGTATGCCGCGCTTGGTGCGGGCTAATAGAGCGATGATGTAGAATAATATCGGGAAATTTCGGAATGATCTGTTTCAAATAGAACTGTGAAAACCAATAACTCAATGTATTTTTTGCATACCTGCAATCAACCAGCCACTTTTCTGGCGTCCAACCTCCCCATTTCAATGTTGCATTGAAAGCATTACCTCGGAATCCACAGTGAAAAAGTGGAACATTGTGTTTCTCAATATCTACAGCGCACAAGTTTTTAATAACAGTTGCTGCCTGGGCCGCCATACCATGTAGTGAACGAGGAAGCATCACCCCTCTTTCGGTTTTTGTGTTCACTGTTTTGAACCACCATGAACCGTCATTATCGTGATAAAAATCACTGATATCCAATTTCTGAACTTCATTGATTCTGAACGCACTCAGCAAAAGAATGATCGCAAGCCCAGCCTTCATAATCAGCTCACAAAAATTCCCTAGCTCACTTAAGTTACTCCAAGGAAGGCAATGGAATTTCTCATTACATCTTTCATCTGCTAGCTCACCAAAGCTAATGAACGATGCGTATGTCTCCGGTTTTATTACTCGATCAATAGATTTATTTTTTTGCCACTCACGATAAGCCTTCAGCCGATCAAATCCTTTGCCATTATCGAACCAAAGCACCGGCGCGCACGGAGTTTTGCGCCATGACTCAAAGAAGACCTGAGCCAACTTGGCTTCTTCCGACTCTATAATTGAAATTGCTTCATTCAGGATAATCGATGCACATGTTAGGGGTATTGAGCCGTAGGTTCCACCCTCTATCCATTCCTCATACTCTAAATTCAATCCTTTAAGCAGTGGCGCCATCACATCTTTTTTAAATTTTTTATTGACGACAAATTGGAATCCGTCAAAAATCATTCCTTTATTATAAAGTGTACTTGACCGGCTAAGTAGTACGCATATAGTGCCGAGCACACTCCTGCTCATGACTTGATCTTTATTATTCGCAGAGAGCATTAGCGCTCTAATCATTGTCTGCGTTTCTGCTAAGCTCAATGATCTAAGCGTGCGGTCAGCATGGAATTTATGCCAATACTCGCAGATTTTTTGAATGTATATTGCCTCTGTTTTTGCGGCAGAAATACTAGACGGAACAATCCGGTTGCTTTCATCGGCATACCCTCTTGACACTTTACCCTTCAAAAATAACAACTGACCGTAAACAATCTTGGCCTCTGAACAATCCCACTTAAAAGAAAGATTAACAATTGAACCTGTATTGATATCCACTACTCTAAAGTGTGGATCACCGACTGAGTTGGATGTCGTGACTTCTTCGCCTGCAGACTCCCGCCAAGTTCTAACAACCGTTGCCATACATGACCTCTACTTACCGAATAATGGGCGCAGGAAAGGGGTTTGTCAGCATTAGATCGTGCCCTTCACTCACTGTCTTTTTGTCAAACCGCTCAAGAATGGCGTCAGCATAAGCAACTTGCATTATCAAGGCGCTCGCCCTTAGGTCTTCTACAATTGAAAGATCCTTCAATTGCTTCTCACATTCTTCTCGATAAGATATAAGCAACGCAGCCTCGACAGGACTGACAATAATTATAGTAATTTCATCACGCTCTAATTGTCCAAAGGGAGTTATACTCCATCCTTGTTTCTGACAAGCTCCTAAAAGAGCATCAAACTCTTCAAAATCGTTTATATTTGGCGCACCAGTTTTCCAACCTAAAGATTCCTTGATTTGCTCCACTGTCAGATATATATTTTTTCTGCATAAATCATTTATCTTTTTCGCATCAGCGACCATTAACTCCCCTACAGCTGTAGCGAATGCTGCTCGCTTTTCCAATCGATACTTAGTTTCACTGGCATGAATGTAATAACGCTCCTTCACGCCTGGAGAGTGCGCTGTCGCTGCTGCTCCCACAATTTCCTCCGAGTAACGCTCAAACATCTCTCCACTCTTATCATCAAGAGATTTACCATTGCGCCCTGAATCTTCATCCAAAATAGCTCGAGATTGAGCGATAATGTTCACCGTGATAGATTGTCTTTTTTTATCGCAATCAAACGCCTTTCCATTTTTCGCAGCAACTCTTTTGACACGCAGATCATCATTATGGATAGAAACTTGCTCAAGGATTTTTGCAAATGGCGCAATCTCCCTGTTAATATTCTGCATCTCGCCATAAAGCAACGTATGTGGTAGAGAAGCGAAGATCAAGGGGCGAAAAAAATCACTTTCTAGTACTTGCAGGGAACCCGGTTCTTGCACATCAAAAAGGTTGTCTTCAGCCTGAGGAAAAATCCTTAAGAAATTGGAACGCACACTCACATAATCTGTGTATGCGTCGTACCTCAGAGATCCCCTCGGATGAAGCGGGCTTTCTTTCAAGAACTCCGTCGAACGCTGCTTAATATATTCAACAGAAACAGAGCTTGGTGTGATTTTAATATCAGATACCAACAAGTCATTTATACCAGCTTGTTGTATGCGGTCTGTTGCCAGCAGCCATGCAAAACAGATTTCCTCAGCGGGGGTATGTTTTATTAAAAAAAGATAATCGAGATTTACAAAGAGCAATGGCGTCGGCCATTTTGGTCTTGAAAACTCGAGACCACCACCAACCGTCAACCCCGACTTGATATATACGTCAGCCTGTACTCTTGACAGTTTTTCTCCGCTATCGCGCTGCGCTCGAATAAAATCTGCACGGTTAGACAACAGCATTTCCTTGAGAGCACAGTCTTCGTTTGAAACGATTGCTGCGGCCATGTACCTGTAGTCACGTTTGTAATGTCCACAGTTGGCAGTCCATTTTAGCTTAAGAGAATTTCCATCACATTCACCCAAAAGTTTTTGGAGTTGTTCTTCTACTTGCCTATCACTTCGCAATACATTTCGATACTTATTCATTAGTTTCAAAAACGCATAACAAAATCTCATGCACGACCGAACCAAAAGGCGCTCATCAGTTATAACCCCAATTGTGACCTGACTGAGACTTAGATGGGATCTTGTACGTGTATTTGAAACCGATGGGATATATGCAAAGATCGTATCCGCTCCATGAACTCCACATTCCAAGCGGATAGCTGACGGCTGATGCTGTGCTCCCGATTTCCATCAGGAGCCCATCACCATGATGCGTCCCAATGCCAGCGTTGAAAAAGTGTA
>NZ_SOPU01000078.1:0-54947 GCF_004402115.1 Pseudomonas sp. F01002
CATGCTTATCACCCTGTGTTCTCCTGCTCGAAAAGTGAGCAGAAGCAGTTGAACACCTGGGTCAGTTTTCAGTCGGCAGAACAGCCTCTACTGGGTCAGTTTTCGGTCAGCGGCAACATGAATATATCTACGGGCCCACTTAAATGCTCATCTGAATGACAAGGGGGTCATTTAGCTCAACGATGCTACGGGTGTTTAGCGAAGTGGAAACTGTGTCAAGGGCCGCCGCACCGGCTCATCGGGCTTGCCCGATGCACGGAGCGCCGGGGCGAAGCCTTCACCCTTGACGCAGTTGGAACGAGACCAACCTCCGCAAAGGGAGCTGATGGATGCTTTTCCCATCAGCTTCCCGCCGCGTCGCAAGGTAGATCTGGGGTGTCCAGAGGGGCAAAGCCCTTATGGCCCTAGCGGAGCGGCTGGAACCAACCTGATGGGCCATTTTCTTCCGGGCGGATTCCTCACGAGCCAAGAACTGATCCGCAGCATATTCCAGCGCAGCCCAGTAGTTGGCATCCTCGATCACCAGCTCGCCCTCGACAAATCTGTGCGCAATCATATTTCCACCCCCGGAATCCAAAGGCCACGCTTCACGAACTGCTTGAATGCGCCCTCAACGTACAGCGTACCCGTACGCACCTGCCATGCTCGATAGCTCCATTTGATAGCGAGGATCAAAAAGGGCAGTGTCATCGACAAAATGCTGATGCCAGTTGGGGCCGCACTACCTGTTGCAAGGCCGTACAAAGCAATAAGCGGACAAAGCACGGCAAACACCCAGAACATGCGCGATTGTCGCGTGTGTGACTTGATTAGGCCCGTCTGCTCTTCTTCACTCATGCCATTGAGTTGGGCACGCCCCTTTTTAGTGACGAGCGGAAGCAGCACCTTATTGATTGAATCTTGACCGCGCAGCGTAAAGACCCCGAAGCCACAACCGCCCGAGCAAGTCCAGGGATAGAGCGCGTTTTCGTCTGGTTCTGCATCCTTGTGAACAAACATCACACCATTGTCGCACATCGGGCAATGCGGGTTTCTGATCGTGCTCACCAAGTCTTTCAAATGTTGATGGTTCGACGAGATATTGCGCCATCCAAATATCGAAAGAGGTATAGAAACGAACGTGAATTTTGCGGCATTCTTTGCAGTTTTCAAAATTGTCATTTCAAAGCACCTGACGCGCGCGGCGGCAACGTTTCACGGAGATATTAGCCAGAACTTTTTCAGCTACAGCGATAAGCACCGCCATGATGTCCTGAGAGAGATTTTCTTCTACCTTGCATCCTTGTTTCATGGTTTCGACCTCCGGGGTCAGTGGTACAAATTACCGTCCCTTGTGGGCCGGATAATTACGGCGACGGATCGCTGTCGTTATCGCTTTTTCTGGTTGCTGCTTTGGTGGCCTCTACAGTCTGATCCCACCATTTTTTCATGAGCGCTACAGTATGTGGCGTTAGTTCTTGCAGCACGGGCTCATCAGCAGGCAGCACACGAATATATTTATTCTCTAACCAATTTTTAGAAAGATCGGAGTAATGTAAAACAAGCTTGGTGATCGTAGCTTGGGGAGCACTCTTTAATACGTGCATCGTGCTCATGGAGATAATAGAAAGGCTTGATATCGCATAGTTTGCTTCTTGAGTTGTCGCCAATAGGTTAGCGTTCTCTCTTTGCAACGCAGCATAGCTGGCCTTCCATTTGTTGTTTACCTCAATCCACTGGCTATTCGCATCCTCAAACCCTGCGTCATAACCTTCATTTCGGCCCTTTTGATAACCCTGTCTGCGGCCAATAATTACCCCAGTGGTCTCTGCGTTAAAGTCATAAGACATAGTTTTAGTCCCTTCACGTAATTATCGGCTTGTTATTGTTAGCGTTGCTATCTCGGCCACCAGGCCTCGGCGGAGTTTCAGAGTAAAACGACTCGCCACCGAATCCGCTAGGCCCGTCATCAGCAGCCCCCGACGGAACGACTCCCTGCGGGCCCGAGCTAAGCAACTTAGGTGCACCGTTCTGGCCACCACGGCCACCGCCGCCATCACCACCTTCGTGTTGAAGGCCAGATGATCCACCACCGGGAATTGGTTTTTTCCCGCTGCCGCCCCCGCCCAAGCTGCTCGGGCCAAATTTCTCGGTGTTAGAGCGCATCTCGTTAGTGGCCTGCGTCGACCCCATAGAGTCGATACCGATGCCAATCCATTTCAAGACCACATCCGGTAACGTCTGCGAAAGCCCAAAGATCATGTAGATTACAGGCAGCAATAACAGGCCGTACATGATGAGCCAGTTGCGCCATTGGAAGAACTCGACAAACCAACCCAAAGATTCCGCACTTGTCACGTTGGCCGCGCGCATCGCCCAAAATGCTTTACTGATATAAAGCAGAATTGGATTTGCTATTGCCATTGCTGCAAACAAACCGAAAACGATCAGCACTGGTCGAGCAAACAGCGACAACAACATTAAATAACCTTGGGTCTGCGAACCGACAAACGAACGCTCAGGCGTCATATGCATCAGGGCCCAAAGTGGCGCCGCCACAACTGATTGCAGAACGCCAAGAACCCATCCGACCACGGCAATAATAAAAATGGTATAGGGCAGGGATGGCAGAAAAACACCGAAGTAAAACGCTAATACTCCGACCCAATTAGCGACTTCAACGAGTGGCATTAAAAAATTATAGATTACCCATTCAAGCAATGTATCAGCCAGCGGGGTCGCATCAATACTAGTTCCGAAAAACGATACTGAGCCAACCCCAGCAGCTACCGCTTTGGCGCCTGATAGCGCGGTATGCACGATGCGATTTGTTGCTATAGCGGACGCCTGCATGATTGCCAGAATATCGCCAGTGGTCTTGATCCGGGCGATTGCATCGACGTCGCCATCCGTACCAATCAACGAGGCCGTAACTCGCTCCATACCCCAGCCAATAAAGTTGCTCATAATGCTATCGCCACGACTACCCAAGGTGTCGATGTTCAAATCATCCAGCGATGCCGGAGCTAAAGCCGCTTTGATGTCTGCTGCATTGGGCGTTACGGGCTGCTTGTAGCTTGAACCATCGAGCGACTTGCTAATGATCGCCTGATAGACAGTCTGATAACTGCTTAACGCCAACTGGCCCGCCGCGCCGTTCGGCAGCATGTTGAGATTCGGCTGCGTTGCAACCGCAACAGGCTCCGCAAACATAGCCCCCATTTCTTGCCGAATGCCAGAGAGGCGCTGATAAAACCCCCCAGCCATCGCCCAGCCGTCTTTAGTCACATCCTCGACGTACTTCGCCATTATTTTTTGTAGCGTCGTATCGTTCGTCATTTGCGACGTTAGATTTTGAGTAAGCGTATTTTGAGCTTGATTGATAATGGTGTTAAAGCGGTCACTGATAACGGCATCCCAGCCGGTCTTGGTTATATCCGTGGGCCAGGTATTCACCCATGCATCAATATCGGCCATCACCTTGTTCAAGGCGACTATCTTGGCGTTAAGCGCGGCATGCCGTACCGCCTGCATCGCGGCTTTGTTGCTGGTGATCGTAGCGGGGTCGAAAATAGAACCCGTAGAGGTCGAGGTCGTCACCAGCTCCGCAGGAGCGCTAAAGCTATAGACCTTGATCGCCCCACAAATTGGGGCGCCACCGCCAAGGTTGGTGGCCGAATTGCGATCCTTGACAAGATAGGTCGCCGCCTGTCGGCCTTCGCCGTCATCCACCTTGGAGTCAGGCGTGGAAAGCGCCTGTATGGCAGTAGGCTGGTCAAGCGAGCCATAGATCGCATTCAGTGACCGGGCGCACCAGCTGGACGCCAGATAGGCTTGGCCGAACTGGCGAATGTCGTACAAAGGATAGTTGGGGTTAGGCTTCGCACCGCTGCCAAACCCAAGCTGGCTGCTAACACTGCTGAGTGAGCCATTAACGATCCCGTTTTCAACACCAGCTCTAAACACACCGTTGGCAAAGCCAATGCCCCAAAGTCCAATCGTCAGCACGATGATCTGGATAAATGAATAGCCGCTTGATGCGGGCAGTAAGACCCCGCCGCCGAAAACGATACGCAAGGGAGTCCAAAGCGTGCTCCATGCCTTGCCCATCGCTTCGCCTTCATTGGCCGTGTTCGCGACGCCGACAATGGCGATATACGAAACGAATAAGGAGGCCAGCACCATCAGGCCCGAGTTGTATTGCACGAACATCGAGGCCAGCACGTTAGAGCTGGCAGTAACGGTTTCCGGGTCACTGCCTTGTGCCAAAGACTCAATGACCGGCCCAAAGACAGCTTGTAGCACTCCAACACTTGCGTCTGAGCAACTGCTCGCGCCGTCCGTAGTGCCGCACGGTGAAAAGGGCATGCCTGCCATTCGTAGAGCCTCGTGGGATATTTACATTTAAGTCTATAGGTCAGAAACCTCCTTTAAAATACGGGCAAAATTCGCACATGGACTATAGTCCATAACTTTCGGAAAGCACTTAGTTAACTTGATGATTTTATTAGTTTAAAAATATTTTCAATAACGCGAATAAACGCTAAAAAAGCGATCACAATAATGTTTCTTAAAAATTGGGCATAACTTAGACTCAGGGCACTCCATAACCTGCTAGCAGAGATGGCAAAAATTGAGATTTAAGCTCAAGTACCAGGACAGCAAAACACTAGGCATCCAGTACATCGGCAACCCTGTGACTTGTTTTCGCCTCCTGAATGAAACGACAAAAGGCGGCAATCAAAAGCAAAGCTACGTCTGCACGATTAGTCGATGGGACACCGAGCTACCGGAGCATGCTGTCCGGTTACTTACAGAGGTTGAAATAGGGGAGTGGAAAGCGTGGAAGAAGTCTCACGATGCTGGATTCAGACGCAAGCAACTTGAGGCTTCGCTGGATGCCTTGCCGCTCACACTGCGCTATGCGGCGGCGGCGCTGGCTGAGAGCGCACCCACCGCCAATGAGGTGCAAAAGGCCACCATCTGGTCGGCCCTGGACACATTCACACGAGCCTTGGAAAAGGCCAGAGTGGAGCGACCACCACGAGGGCCCGGTCGCCCGCCTGCAATGGACCTACCTGCGCCAGAAGAGGGGCTGCCCATAATGTCTAACCTCGATCAGCTCGGCTCCCCACTTGAGTGTGCCTACCGCTCCCTCGTAGAACGCTACAAGGCCTTACAAGCGCGCAGTAAGCTCTCCAACGAAAACGACGACATTGCTTAGCTGCCACGACGGGTGTTCAGTTGCTCGCGCATCCACTGACCATCCCGCCTCATCTCTGCCCGCAGTTCATCGACCTGTTCAGGCAGCAGCGAAAACAACGACCGCAAGGGCGGCTCTTTGGTCATGCGCTGACCATCTACCCTTTCCGGGTCGAACTGCTCTCTATCGAATGTCATGCCGTATACCTCTACATATTCAAAATGTGCCGGGCACTCACGACCCCAAGGATCGTGCACCCATAAATCACCCAGACCGTCCCGGATGACGTAATACGCGCCGGGATCGTTCCGCACCATGAGCGGCAGAACAGCGTGGAACTCCTGGGCGTCGGGGTCGAACCGCCATGCATACTTCATTCTTTCTAACATGATCCTGCTCTCAAATATCCAAGTCCGGTGTGTCTCGGTCGAGTGAGTTCTGACGCTCGCGATCTTGTTCTTCTTGACGCGGTCGCAACCGCTGAGCCTGGGCCTGTCGAGCGGCTCGCTGATCGTGCTGGCTCGGTGCAGGCTCGCTATCTAGGTGAAAATCCATCAGTATCTGCCTCGCATAATCGCGCTTCTCTGTCCAATCAATGACCGATAAATCGTGTTCTATGATCGCCTGGTTCCACGCATCATCTCTAAACTTAACGGCATCGGGATGATCGCTAGTTAAGTGCTCGCGGCGCGCCGCCAATGGCCGGGTCACATTCTTGTCAAAGTCTTCGTCCCACTGCATGGCCTTGCCTTTCGCCATATGTCGACCAATGAAGCCGCCCGCCTTCTCCGGATCAGGACGTTCGCCCAACGACTCCCGGAATGTACAAGCCAGCTTAGACCGATACCGAAGTATGTCGGCATCGACTGCTTCCATCTCTACATAGTCACGGACTGGCCGGACCGGCTCCCTTGCTGATAAAACTTGTTTTGCCGCGTCTCGCGTCATTCCAGGCTGCTGGGTTGCTATCTTGGCCTCCGCCAGCGTCCCCAAAACATCGACCTGCTTTTGATCTTCCACAACACGCTGCCGCTTTTGGTCTATATCGGCCTTGATCGCGTCCTTACGCCGTTGCTCAAGCTCAGGATCGGCAAACCGTACGTCTAGCCGCCGCTCAGCCGCCACTGCAAGTACACGATCCCGGAATTCTTGATCGCCATGCACGACTACAGCGCCGAATTTTTCTTTCGCAAGAAGCAACCCCATCTCGATGCTGTCCGGATCGTTGTGGCTGTCATTGTTGAGGGTGATACGTTGCCCTTCATCTCGGAACGCCAGGCGGTTATTAATCAAATAGTTCACCGAACCTGTAGAACGATCGACAGCCCATGTAACGCGCTCCGAAAGCCTCGTAGGCCACACCGGGTCAAGATCACTATCCGAAAAAGCTGAAAAATATGCCTGCTGTGTGTTCGCAATGTATCGCTCCTGCGGATGCTTGCCCTTACGCTTGTCTGCGTGGGTAAAGCCCCGAAGCTGCGATATGGCTGCCAGATCGCCAGCCTCTGCACGATCCCCCACCCAGTCCCGATAAGATGGATATTTCTCTTTTCGTAGACTGGCATTTTCAGCCTTAAATATGACTTTTAATTCGTCTCGTCTGGTCGCAGCAGTAAACGCTGCGACCGATAGAAGTGCTCTGCGATGATTGCCGTCTAGCCCACTTCGACGGATGGCATCCCGTTCTGTCCTAAGTCGATCAGTGAGCGCTTTACGCCGCAATTTCTGGGTGTTGGCTAACTCAGCCTTAGCCGGGGCTTTCATGCCCTTCCACTCAACGACAAAACCTTCATATTTTCCGCGCAGCTCTTCGCGTTCTTTGGCGCGCTTCTCGCGGTTTTCGGCGCGCTTAGTTGGATCACGCAATGGGCGATACTTGCTATAGGTCTGATTCTCTACCGCTTCCCGGTCAAAATGCCGGGTTTCAAGTGGCTCGTAAGGGCCAAGCTGCTTTATAAGTTTTCCCCCTCCTAACCCCATGTCAGATGCCTTGATCGGAGCTTGGGCGGGATCACGTACCGACGCCACATAGAAAGCGTTGTTTCGTTCATTTGCTGGTCTTAACTCAAGTCCATGAGTGGCTAGAATGGTATGCAACGTCTGCCACGATGCCTTGGCGGATTTCATTAGCGCCCCAGCATCATTTTTGGGCTGGCCTTTGGCATAGCCTGCTAACGACTCATTGCCGCTGTGAACCTCAAACTGCCGGGCCTTCTCTGGCAGATCTGCGCGCATCCCTTCCCGTGCCTTGAGTCGGTTTGCTGCACTCGTATGGGTCCAATCTATAGACTTCTTACCGTCAACCTCTCTGACAGAAAAAGGCCCATTATCGTGTTTCCACCCTTGGTCAATTTCGATCTGTCGCATTGCCTTATCTAAGGTGAATTTCGAAAACGACATTTTCGGTACTCGGTGCGTATCCGGGTGAACCTTATTCACCATCATATGCAAGTGCGCATTGTCGGTATCACGGTGTATGGCCGACAGAAACTCGTGGCCGTCAAGCCCAATAGCGGCGAGCGCAAATTTACCCGCATCAAAAGCTTGATCGTCGGTTGGGGACTCTCCTACTGACCAGCTCAGAACAAGGTGCATTACCGGGTCTTTCGTGCGCGTACTACGAACAGAAGTACCCCACATTTCAATCCACGCTGTGTCCTCAGAAAGGCAGTTTGTTTGCACTGCTACTGCCCCAACTGTAACTTCCCCAGTCTCAGGATCAACACCATGTCGAAGACTGTTTATGTACTTAGACAGACTACGAAAACTTGTCTTCCCATCGCTCCGACGGCCGCCAATTTTAGCGATCATCGCTATCCGCTTCCTCAACGTCTGGAGCTATGCGTTTGAGGGCCAATGCCGCCTCGTCAACAGCATGCTTAAACGCAATCAATATCTCCGACGTCTGCTGTGAATACGCACCACCACTGCTATTAAATAGCTCTTTTTGCAAGCCACCTAAACTACGCAATTGGGCGGCAAACGTCTTTATGTCTGCACAGATAATACGGTCTGATTGGTTCCGTATACGACGACTCAATCCAGCGCAACGAATAAACATCGACAATGATATGCCTGCATCCTCGGCTTTAGCTTTCAGCGCGTCTGCCTCTTCGGGCAGACAGCGAGTATGAACGACCACAGTCCGTTTCCTTATATTCGAACCAGAACGACCATTTGAGGCCATAACAAACTCCGCTTCTAGTGGCCGCACAGCGGCAGGGGTCTCGGGGCGTAGCCCTGAGCAGGGCAGGTTAGGG
Source organism: Pseudomonas sp. F01002 (assembly GCF_004402115.1). Lineage (NCBI taxonomy): Bacteria > Pseudomonadati > Pseudomonadota > Gammaproteobacteria > Pseudomonadales > Pseudomonadaceae > Pseudomonas > Pseudomonas sp. F01002. Next base: position 8,443 of record NZ_SOPU01000078.1, read on the forward strand.
GCGATGACGAGCGAAGCGAGGAAGAACCCCGGTGAGATACCAGCACGAAGTGCGCGGTAGCTCAAACCACACCCTGTCCTCAGCTTTAAACCTAAAGCCAAGTATTAAGCATGTCAACCAGGTTACTAATATCAACACTTACACAATATCACCACAATGCAACCACACTACAATAATAGCAACCTAGAAATTACCGCAGTATCCCCACAACCTAAACACTTAACAACCATACTATTACCCTGTTATCACTACATTTCCATCACATTCTTACCATATTACTACCACCCTTTTATCAAGCTATCATCCCAGTTGAACCACAGTTAAATAAAAACAATGAAATGCCTTTACCTTGCCATATCGAAGTCCAAAGCGACTTATTGCCACAAAAAAATGCTGCATGCGCATGTCATTAGGTGTATCTAGATATCGGCTATGAACTGCGGGACAAGGCGTCGTGCAGCTAGTAACTTCGCTGACAAGCTGAGGCAGATAGCCGAAAGTTAAAACTCTAGAGAGGTTGAAGTGAATGCAGCCATACGCTTTATTATGGCTAAGCTAGAGCTAGCTGAGATGGTTTAAGCAGGTTTATTGGCTAAAAGCAGTTTTGATAGCTCCGAGACACGTATAAAACTATTCTGCCCTTCTGCACTGCCTGCTGCTCCTTTCGCAGCAATTCCCACTACGTGCTGACGAGCATTAATTACCGGCCCTCCACTGTTTCCTGGATACAACATTTTATCAACTTCAGAATGCATCACTGGAGGTTTAGACAAAGGATACTTGTTAGTCACTTGTGCACGCATCACCCCTACCTTCGCACCATTTTTAACATTAGGAAATCCCAAAACAACTACCGGATCGCCAATACTTGGTTCCTCACCCTCCTCCAAGTGAAAAAACTCATCAACCTGAAGATCCAAAACTTTAAGAACAGCGATATCAGTATTATAATCCTGAAACAACACTTCCGCCTGATACCGAACGCTCTCATCGTCTACCTGGTATATTTCACACTCAGTTACCCTAACACCCTTTTCTTCGAGCACATGGGCGCAAGTCACCAATATGTCCTTGGATATCATAAACCCTGAACCTTGAGATATAATACAATCTCCCGGCACATCAATAGCACCTCAACAACCCAACACTTGGAACGGACAAATTTATTTACTGCAATACTTGCCTCTCGCTCAGAAGTTAAAACCACTGACGATGGAACTTTGTATTTTAAAGGCAGGACATTAAAACGATTTGAAAGTCTTGCGTATACAGGTGAACTTTTACCAAAGACCTGATGAATAAATAGCAAACGGCCTTGGACGTGTACTGCTAAGGGAGTAGTCGAGCCGGGATTTTTCTCAGATCGCCTCTCGTTAGAAACCTCTTCTCCGACTTGCTCTAATGAATGGATCATCGCAGCTGTCTTACGGACATATTTTCTGTCTACGTTAGCTTTAGAATTCACCACCAAACCGGTAACGATTTGTTTTTCAGAGTTTGAGAGCAGCCGGGTCTTCCTCTTATTTTCGCTAAAGCCAAAGTCAGCAATGATTGCAGCCACTGCACTACCTAATTCTGCTTTGTAATGACTCAGTTCTCCTTGTCGCGAGGAAACCTTAACTATATCTGCGGGGATGAACCGCAACGGACACTTAAAGGAAAATGAAATATCATCCGCATACCTAGAATAAGTCGCTTTAAACCTAACGGCTAGACTGTATAGCAGTCTATCCATACTTGCACAAAACATATTAGAAAGTATTGGTGATGTGGGTGCACCTTGAGGAAGTGACCCATTCAGCGTACACAGGTGGGCTATAACAGTCGCGGTTTCCGGCATTAAGGAATACGGTTCAGCAATGAGCAGGCCTCTGATGCGATGAAACCTTACTGACGGAAAAAAGTCCTCCAGATCCATGTTGAATACGTATTTACTTCTACAGTGTAACTTTGCATTTTTTGCTATATTAAAACCAGCTATGAAACCTGTGACGCCCTTTCTCGGCGTATAAATCTCAGCTAGTCGGATGGCCAAACGAGCTTGCAACGTCTTGAGTTTATCGTCGGGCGCCAATATCAAGCGCTTTGCCCCATTCTTTTTAGGAATGGAGAATTGCGTATAACAATCCGCTATGGGTCGACTATAATAAAAGTATTTTATCTTCGAGTAACTAGTCCCTAGCATTACAGCAAGCTCATCCGGCGTTGTAGCAGGACTAAGCCTATCGAAAAGCAAAAAGCCCCCACCCATATTTCACCCTATTCCTTCAGAGTATCGTCCAGAGTTATCCAGCGCGATGTTGCGTATAGCATTGTCGTGTAGGGTCGCGTTTGAACAACCCAATTTAATACCTGGATGGGGCATGTGCAAGCGTATGCGAAATCATACACTCAGGCAATATACGCACGAATTTTCCACCTAGCGGAGAAAAATACGCAAATCTAAGGAGGCCTCAGAATATTCCGGGCGTCCTAAACAGGGGTATCGTTCAGCGGATTTGCGAGCAGGCGTGATAGGCCTCGCAAGCTACTTACGAGGCGACCTCAATTTTTCTGGGAAAAGTTTTTCCTCACAGCTGCCTGATGTGCGCTTTAGAGCAGTACATCTCAAGTCCGAGAGTACGATGTGAACCTGATGAAGCCAGATTCCGAATGGGCGTTTAACCAGGTTCCTAGAACAATCGCCGCCGATCCACCACACGCCACCAATCGCGCTAGGTGGGCTCGACGGATAGCTGCCACATGACGACCATCAGTCGTTTATCCGGAAATGTAAATTACCACGCACACCGAATACGCCCCCTCGATGAATCCTAAGCCCCTGCTCCTGGGTCTATTACCTTAGGAGTAAGCCTTTCTGCAGCCGATCTGAAAACCAGAGGGGCTGTGATGCCAATATTCATAGCCAAGAGCGCATTAATGCTTCCACCAGACTGCTGGTGAAGATAAACAAGAAAGCCTCCCGCGAGAGGAAGTATAAAATACGGAACCCAATACCAGAGATCTTTTAAATCGGGCCTTTGAGTCTGGGGCAGCTTATGTACCTCGGCCAGCTCAAGCAGCTTTATAATTAGCGCGCTTGCGGCGGCAGTCAGCACGGGTGGTGAAATAATTTGATCCATCAGTCAGCCCTATTCCTCAACGCGGATCCAATTCTTGACCATGTACTAGACTCTTTGCTGTGTTTGTTTCTGGTTGTGAATAGGGCCTCCCCCATGGGGCTAAAAGCAGACGACTGGATAATTAACGCACTATTTTTCCCTATTATCTCTTTCACCCGATCAGGTGAAACCCCTGTAAATTTCGAGATCCCAGATATAGTCCTCCACTTGTAGTTTTTGTCTTCAAGGGCACGAATCACCTTCTCCAAATCATCAGACATGTCTACGCCCCGTCAAACGTTTATCGCAATAGGAATTTGCACGCGCGGGGAAATGGCCACAAGTGCACTATATTTAGCTTGAATTTTTTCGTATAAATCTGGTGTTGTTTTCGATGAAACAGTTACCACGAGAGCATAAGTCAGCTTAGGCGCTCGCCTAGGTGAAACGCTGTTTCCTGGTTCTCTTGCTATATAATGAATATCGAAAACCGGGTCTGAAAGCGATGAAGCCCTTTTTTTAACCTTAGCACTTCGAACGGTATCCCATTTATGTGCATCCGTTCGAAGTTCTTGTTCGTTACTTTGCGTATGCCGCCCGAAAAAAGCAGACGTAGCAGGGAAGCGTGAATCTTTTTTCTTCTGTTTGGGGTCAAATTTATTTTTGTGAGGTCGAAATTTTACATCAAGGCCAGCCCGGGTATATTCCCCAGGAGTATGAGGATCAGTAGTGCACGTATAGCAAAATGTTGCCTTTATGATGACATCGCCTTTGAGGACTTCATCAGGAAGCGGGATGGGGGCTCGAAGAACTTTTCCAGGTTCAAGCTTGCCGGTAAATAAGATCTTTACCTCGCCATCTTGACACATAGTAATTCTACGGATGTCCGACTCGGCCACGCCCCATCCTACCTCTTCGACCGGGTGTCCAGGATTAGAGGCTGAATGAATGAGCAGAGACCTGATGGCGGGAGTGGTCAAAGAATTTCCAAAGTACGCTCTTAAACCAGCTGCCAGTCTTATTACAGCCGGCGTAGAAAAACTAGTACCGCAGTCTTCTGCGATCGAGGGCCCAGGGAAAATAAACTTGAACTTATTGTCGTCCACTCCTCCGAAGGCTACGAGGTCAGGCTTAACCAGTCCAGGGCTTCGCCCAGGACCGATTGAACTGTACACCGCCCTACTCCAACCTTCATGATGGCCATTACTAGCACCTATGGCTAAAGCGTTTACCGAGTCACTCGGAACTTGAATTCGACTATCAGGCCAAGCCTCATCGCCATAATTTCCGACTGCGACGGCGGCAAGGATATCACCCTCTCCCAGGTGATCATCTAACATTGATGTCCAAGCGGTAACCTCGTCGTCTCCTGCAACTTGCGCAGGGCCTATACTGAAGGAAATCAAGGGGTAGTTTGACTGAGACAAAATATTATCGATATATAGCATTACTTCATACAGACTGCCATCTGTCAGTTCGTCACCCAATACGCGATAATGGTCTACTTCCGCGTATGGACGCTCCAAGCTGCCCGGTTGAACATTTCCGAAAAGCAGTGCAGATGTAACCGCTTGTCCATGGTCTAGGTATGCTGGGATAGGAGCGCCGATCCGGAATGACCCACTTGGCTCTATATTTTTGGCCCATAACCCGAACGGGTGGTTGCCTGGCAGACCGCCATCAAACACTGCTATTTTAAAAGTTTCGTCGAGAGCCTTATCAACGGGAATGGATAAGCGGCCGCTGCCAGTGCTTCTCAACATCTGGGGACGGCTTACTGTCCGAAGTACAGGCATTTTCCGAATGGCTCGGATGAAAGAGAATTTCGCCAGATTTTGCACCGATGCTTCAGTCCCCTCCGCACTTAAAAATAGCAACCCTCGACTTTGATAGGACCTTGACATATCCAACTTAACTTTACTTTTTGATGCATACCTCTGAAAGTCAGCTTCCCAGTCAATATCGACAGCACTATCAAAATGCACAACTATTTCTATCTTATTTGAACTCTCGTCAAACTCTCCCAGCATTCTATCTTCCGGCTTTAAAAGCTCTAAGCTTTCAATTTTCACAAGATCGTCTGAGACCTTGCTATCCTCATCTAAGTTTACTAGAGAATTCTTAAAATCCTGAAACGATTCCGGCGATCCCGCAACATACAAAATAGTGGATGCTATGCCTGCATCTTTTTCGCTTCCTCGTCCCGACTTCGGCTTGCTCTTGCTTGGCTTACTACCAATTAGCCTTAGCGAATATTCGGCAAGCAAAGCAACTGGAAAACCAGAGCGTGCAATATATTGAGGATGGAGCGTAAGTGAGGTAACAGCTTTGCCATCTGCCAAGGCATCTTTTGGGGTCGCCGCAATTTCAGTTATGACATCATCTAACATTTGACCAATTCGGCCTACTTGTTCACCCAACTTATATGGTGGTACGGGCTCCCCGAAGCCCGATTTAAAGGGCACGTGATCTGCCAGTTTTTCCCCGCGCCCGAATAGAAATCTTTCTTTCTCGGCCATTATTTAGCTCCTGCTGACAATGCTGATCGAAGTGTATCCCTAGAAACGCCGGTAATTTTGCTGGCTGTTCGTTGTGAGGCTTTCCCCTTAGTCACCAATAGTAATGCTAGCTGCTTTCTCTGAGCGCGATCATCTGGGCACTGACGCTCCAATAGCATTTTCAAAAAACTTGTAGCGCCATTTTCTCCCTCTAACAGCTGAGCCTTCCGCAAATTATTTATTTCTCTCTGGAAGTCACTGTAGGACGTCTCCTGCATAAGCGCCGCTACGAAATACAACCAATCCTTAGGCAAGTTGCTTCCAGATGTCAGCACACTGCCGACTCGCAATAGATCTTCTGTGCTTGGACGCTTAAATTCTACAACCTGATCAAACCGTCGCTGCACAGCTGGATCAAGTAGGTGATAATGGTTTGTGGCTGCAATCAGCAAATTTGTCCCTTGCCACTGATCAAGCTCTTGAAGAATGACAGTAACTAAGCGCTTCGTTTCGCCAACATCCGAGTTATCGTCCCGTTTCTTTGCGATGGCATCAAGCTCATCCAACAATAAGACGCACGGCCGCGAGCGTGCGTACTCAAGAGATCGCTTAATATTGTTTCCCGTTTTTCCAAGGTAGCTGCTTACGACTGTAGCTAGATCCAAGGTAAGTAATGGAACTTTTAACTTCTGTGCTAAATACTTAGCACAGACGGTCTTACCGACCCCAGGCGGCCCGGTGAATAGAATTTTGCTCGTAGGCATTATTCCTGCATCGATGAGCTTCTTAGTATTTTTCCGTTCGGAAATAATCAGGTTCAGAGGCCCCTTAATTTCTTCCGAACTTACAAAACCATTTGGAAGCGTTACCGGATCCTCGACGTTCAGAAGCTCACTATTTGTTTCGTTGTCGGCAGGTACAGGAGAAGTTAGACCAGAATCCTTCACACGGCGCATGGCACTGGTTGCAGTTTGGTCGAAGCGCTGCGAAAAAACTTCATTCTGAATGAGTTCAGCTATCGGGCTTCCGGTTTCTCGGAGGCTTCTTACTAGGCGCAAGGCTTGAATTCGCACCTTCTCGCCATCGCCCAACGCGCCAACCTTTGCGATCTGGACTAATTTGCTGATGACGTCGCTGAACTCGTCCATTTTTCGGTTAAACCTCTGATTTTAAAGCTTCTGACGGTGGACTAGCGCTCATTATCCCATCGGCACTGTGGACGTACAAGAGAGTTTACGACGAACGACACGATTTCGCTGGATGGATGACCAGTTCTTCTGATTTTTCCTCGACTCCGTGCTCTCCCAGAGAGCGTTATAAAGTTCAACGCAATCACCTGCCCGCTGGGGCGTAACGGCTCCACCCGTACAGCCTGTAACGTCCCGACAGCGATCACGAATAGCTCTCAGCATCGCTGCCGCTTCCCCTTTATGCTTCTCGCTTGGGCTTGGGCTTGGGCTTGGGCTTGCGGGGGTACAGCAAGCCCTGCTGAGCGCCTAGCGCGGCAAAGGCTTGTGGCGTTCGCTAAGGCATTGGAATAATGACTGTAAGTGTCGAGCCTTTGATGCTCGCGATCATAAAATCTGACCTCGCCTCAAGCGCCCTGGGATCCCGCTGAATCACAAACAACCTCATTCGAGCTTACTTTGGGAATCGCCAAGCGAGGCATTCAAAACAGCTTTAGCTCCATAGTGCTGATGACTGCTTGATTTGCCGCGCAGTTCTCGGCAACTGAAAACTAGAGCCACAATCGACCTCGTCCGGACGACTTTTCCAACCCAACTCGGCTCGTCCTAGCGACGGCACCACTGCGAGCAATTCAGACAGGACTGGACCACCGGATGGCTACCACTTCACGCAGCCTATCTTTGCGGAAAGATAAACAACCCTGAACACTACTAGCGAATCTAACTGACGCCTCGCTCCGCTCGTTGTCGGCCGGACACCAAAGCCGGACAGCTTCGCCATCCTGCTTTGCTAGCCGGCTCAACTGACTCCGATGCATGTCACCTCACGGACAAGCGTCACCTAACGTTGCATTTGCCGAATACGCTTGGCGATCGGAATGTTACAGCCCTTTGATCAAGCCGGCGCGCAAACGCGCCCGGTTGAGTCCTGGGTCGGCTTGCCGGCCTGGGGCGATTTATCCGGGTCTTAGCGCCCCAAAGGGTGGCCGCAGGCCAGGGCAGGTGAGCTTCATCCACCTGCGCCGCTTAGACGGGTTGTCACGCCATCGTGAGGGCTCCGTTCCGCGCCGTGCCATAGGCACGAAGTGCGCGGTGCATTAATGCTCTTCGAGGTATGAACACCTCGGAAAGCTATTTTTTTTACCGAAGGGGGTTACTGACGAGGGTATAAAATTCCATTTATTAAAAACCGCCCGCAGTGACGTATGGCACGCCCGTGGATATGCATGTCAGGGCTACTGAAACGAGTGATTTTGTCGACTATTGATGACCGGACAGCAGCCGAAAAGTGAGTACTTTTTTAGCACCTTAATCGCGTACAAAATGCGAGTACTACAAAGCCTCCGCTTGAGCGGATACAAAAATAAGGCAACGCAAACTGTCCGTCCGCCGGCTCAGGTTAGGACAAAGGATATTGTCAGGTGGATTGGTAACCAGCTGCGGGCAGGCTATTTTGCCCGCAATGCTCTTATGGCATTTAGCGCCGCATTGCCCGTCACACGCTCAGGGACAAATCCACGGTCTGGCTGCGCATTGCAAGATGGTGCTACAGCTGCCTGCGTACCCGGAAACTCACCGGTTCCACCTGTTTCACGGGCTTGCTTAGCGTGCCAGCGCTTTCGGGAAACTTCTCGACGGTGCTGAGCTAGGGATTGGCGCTCGAACTCGGTCAGTCGACGCTGGTCAATCTCACGTAGCTGGGCATCTCGGCGCTTCTTGGCTGCATTCTGCACACGTTCAAAAACATAGCGCAGACCCAAATCATTCCAGAACTGTTTGGTAAAGCGGATCAGAACGCGGGTACGAACCAAGTTCAGACCGCTTTCGTCTTTTTCATCAAGGCGGATTCGCTCAATTCGACGGTAGACGTAGCCAACCTCGTCGAGGGTCTTGAACAGCCGACAAAGCACCGGTGATGAGACGCCTTCGGAGTCTTCGGCAATTTTGCGTTGGGTGTTGAGCACGTAGCGCCCGGACCCAGGATCGATGTACCCCAGTATCCCTGTGGCCAAGTCCAAGCGCACCAGCAATTGCTCTGCTACTCGCTCGATCACTTGAAATTTCTCAACACGGGTACGTCGATCACCGTGCACCGTATCAAGCCGACGCAGATACTGACCTCGGTAGCCGACCATGTTGCTAAGTCGTTCGTACGCTGAACGGATGAGCGGGTTCTTGAGCTGTTGATTGGAGAGGTGTCTAGGGGCTGCGTACTGGGCAGGCATTGCCCGCGCCGGGCGGCGCAGCGCAGAATGGGGATCGGAAGGTGCAAGCCTCACGGCTTTGTGGAAGGTCATCCCTCACCTCCAACGCACCCTGGCTTGTACTGAACAATATGTCTAGTCCGATTGAGTGCATATATCTTGCCCCCACCGTTATGACGATTAAACATCGGACTGAGCTTTCTTGAATTTCCCATCGGGCACAATCGCCTCTGTGCGTCAAAGCACACCTACTTGCGAACAGCAGGGATGGGAGCTAGGATGCTAACTAGTTGATAGCTGCATCGTATTGTCGTTCCTCAACCGCCAAGCTGAGGGACGCGACACACCCCTGCTGTAGTCACCAGAAGCCCGCTCGCCAAAGCGGGCTTCTGCATTCAGGGGTTCTGCCGAGCGGCGGATTCGGTTGTCGAGTGTCGTTTGGCTGTTTTGGACTCGAGCCAGTGGTCAAGATCATGCTCGAACCAGCCTACGATCCCGCCACTCAGTTGCACCGAAGCCGGGAAGGACGGGTCGTTACGCTCAAGACGCCAAAGTGTTGAAGGGTTGATGCCCCCTAGTTTTTTGCAAACGGCTTTCCGGCGAATGATCTGCATGGCTACCTCTGTGCTCTATCAATTGCATGCAGTGTCAGCAGAGGGCATTCCCAGGTCACGGATTCCGGCTTTATTATTTTCGCGCTCGAAAATCCGTGATTCACAGGCTTGGTCAAAGTAGCTGTAGGGACGGGGGCAGCTAGGGCTGCGAAAAGGTAGCAAGCTCCAAAGTGTATATGAAGGTGACTATATTTTTTGCAGCGATACGTGGTCCCCATAGAGTACGGGCCCTACAGACGACATTTACGGTTTAACGTGTAACAGTGACCGTGGATTTACACGGATCTCGATAGACACAAAATCCCCGTAATCACTCGCTGATACGGGGATTTTTGCGTCTTGGGATCACCATCCTCCTTCCTCGACTACACGCAGACCTTGCGGGCCTGCGCATAACGTATTGGCCAGGGTCACGGCAGCCCGTCGTTCACGATTCCGCCGTGAATACTTTCTGTCAGGTCGCTTCGGGTAAAGGGTGCGCTTTCTCAGGCGGTTTGATTGAGCCGATGTAAACCGCAAAGATAGTCACCAGCGCGCCGCAAATCTGTAGCGTGGAGCTGGCCTTGCCGAGAAAGGTGACATCAATGAAATACGTGATCACCGGCTCCAGCAACAGGATCAGTCCGGCCAACCCCAGGCTGATGGCTCCGATCGAACGGTTGACCAGCAACCAGCCGACAAACTGCACCAGTACCCCGTATATGATCAGCATCAGCAAGGTTTGCCCATCCACGATGGCCAAGCTTTCTCCAGTTGCCAGCGCGTATGTCAGCAGAACCAGTGCCGCCCAAAGACTCAAATTGAGCATCTGTGCGATCTTGTCACCCCCGCCGTCAGGCAACTGGGTGTTGATCTTCAGGAAGTACACGCAGATGGCATACGCCAGCCCCGATAGTACGCCATACACCACGCCCTTCATCCCTACCGCACTGGTCATCTCGGGTAGCAACAACAGATAGAGCCCAACAAATGCCAAGGTGATGGATACCAGGAAGTAGATCGAAGGTTTTTCCTTCAACAGGTACAGCCCCAGTAGGGTCATGAAGAACACCTGACAGTTGGTCAGGATCGACCCGATGCCCGGGCCGACGATATAGATGCTCTGGTGCCAGAGCACCAGGTCGATGGCCAAAAACACCCCAGCCAACGCGGTGTACAGCTGCGCCTTGGCGCTTTTGAGCAGAACCGGTGTTTTGCGCACCTTGAGCAGCAGGAAGAACAGGATCGAGGCGAACAACATCCGATAGAACCCTGCGCCACCCGCGCCGATATGGGCGAAAGCGACGGCTAGAGCAGACAGACTGAGCATAAGTCCGCCGATGGTCAATTCAATGATTGCCCGATTGTTATTAGTCGACATGAGAAACCTCATTGATAAAGACCGGTATTAACTTTATGAACGCTCATACCCCCCCCGGACAACAAATATCAGACTCGATAAAGCAGAAAAGCCCCAAAGGCCTTTTCTGCCACGAGTCAAAAAAAACAACTGATTTTTAATTGACCTTATTAGTTATCAGCAGCACAACTCTTTAAACTTCTTGCGCGGCCAACTTCAACCATTGCTGTACCGGTGCATAACCCAGGATGTTTTCGACATAGCCCTGCAGTTGCGCAGGAATGGCAATACCATAACGACGGAAGCGGAACACCACCGGAACAAACATCGCATCAACAATGCCGAAGTCACCGCAGAGGAACTGTGTTGAACCGCTCACCTCACGGAGCTGGTTCCAGATAGCGAATACCCGCATGATTTCCTCTCGGGTCTCGCCGGTCAGGCTTTCCGGGATGTCACCGGTGTTCAGGCCAAACGACATCTGCGTGCGCAGATGGGTGAAACCGGAGTGCATCTCTGCCGCAGCTGCTCGTGCCAGGGCCTTGACCCGTGAATCCTGGGGCCAAAGGTTGGCTGCCGGATATGTGCCGGCAATGTATTCGCTGATGGCCAGGCTGTCGTTGATGACGACATCATCAAGCAGCAGCGCCGGTACCTTGCCGGAAGGCGAGTGCTCCAGAATGCGCTGGCGGGTGTCGGTTTGTTCCAGTTTGATCTGAAGGGTTTCAAATGCAACATCCGCTGTCACAAGAACCAGCCACGCACGAAATGACCATGAAGACTTATTAAAATCCCCAACTACCAGTTTTATAGACATCGCAACCCTCGCTTGTGTTATGAAATAGGTGCTAAATTTAGCGACCTTTTTTTCATACGTATTGCACAAAACTGGACAATTCATGGACGAGAATCGCCTTAACAAAGCCCCTCGAAAAGACAAGGACTTTGTTCAATTCTGGCGTATACCCGAAGGCGACTGTGAGTTGCTATCTGCGCGTTACAGTACTCAATCTTTCGGCCGACATTCACATGACCGGTACGCTATCGGCGTTATAAGTAGCGGTGTTGAAAAACTTTTTTATCGCGGCAGTTACTACATGGGGGGCGCTGGCAGTGTGGTCACCATTACCCCCGGGGAGATCCACGACGGCTTGCCAGGCCATGATGATGGCTGGATGTATCGAATGCTCTATATCGACCCCGAATGGGTCAATCGGATGGTGTTTCAAGGGCGTTTTTCAGACGATCATATTCATCTTTTTCAAACAGCTCTGAGCCAGGCCCCCGACTTCGCCCGGACCTTTTTGCATCAACATCAAATCATTGAAAAGTCCCCCTCCAGCCTTGAACGGGAAACTATCCTGCTGGATCTGGTGACGCAGCTCTTCGAGCGCAGCGGAGCGCCCATCGAACCGGTCAGTACGGCTGAGCAGCACGCAGTGCAAAAGATCAAGAGGAAGCTCGAAGACGAGTTCGACCAACATCTGTCTCTGGAAGAACTGGCGCAACTGGTGAACCTTGACCCTCTTTACCTGATCCGGGTGTTCAAAAAAAGCGTTGGCGTCTCCCCCCACAGCTATCAAATCCAGAAAAGAATCGCCCAGGTCCAAAAACTGCTGCGCACCGGGTCCAGTCTCGCAGAAGCGTCATTCGCTTGCGGCTTCTTCGATCAAAGCCACATGACCCGCGCCTTCAAAAAAGTAGTCGGCATCACACCCGGCAGTTTCCGCAACAGCAGTGCTTGAGCCTGTAAGTAACCCCATAGCCTGACTCGTTTCCTGAAATGCCTTGCAGTATCTGCGTGAAGCGCCCTTAGAGCCCTCGATGTGAAAACACCCGCCCAAGAAAAAGCCGCGTTCATACGCGGCTTTTTTGTGCCTGAAATAATCACCCACCACACCACCGATCAACTGTGGGAGCTTGCTCCGGGCGGCGATCCGACGATCGCGGAGTGTCAGTCGGCGAAGGTATCGAATCTGAAATCCTCATCGCGAGCAAGCTCGCTCCCACAGGGGGCATGTGTTGGGTCAGACTTTTTTGGTCCGTGGCAAGAAGATCGCCAACACCCCGAACAACGGCAGGAACGAACACAGCAAGTACACGTATTCGATGCCGTGTATGTCCGCCAAATGCCCGAGCAACGCCGCACCAATCCCGCCAAAGCCGAACATCAATCCGAAGAACACGCCGGCAATCATCCCGACATTGCCCGGCACCAGTTCCTGGGCATACACCACGATCGCCGAGAAAGCTGACGCCAGGATGAAGCCGATCACGACGCTGAGGATGCTGGTCCAGAACAGGTCCACATGAGGCAGGATCAGGGTGAACGGCGCTACGCCGAGGATCGAGAACCAGATCACGGCCTTACGCCCGATCTTGTCGCCTATCGGCCCACCAAAGAAGGTCCCCGCCGCGACCGCGCCGAGAAACAGGAACAGGTGCAACTGCGAACTCGCCACCGACAGGTCGAATTTCTCGATCAGGTAGAAAGTGAAGTAACTGGTGAAGCTGGCCATGTAGAAATACTTGGAGAACACAAGCAGCCCGAGCACCACCAGTGCACTGATCACGCGGTTCTTCGACAAGCCATGCGTCGCCGCCTGGCCTTGCTTGAGTTTGAACAGACTCAGGTGGTTGGCGTACCAGCGGCTGATCCGATAGAGCACGAACAGCGCAAACACGGCGAACAACCCGAACCAGGCTACATGGCCCTGACCGAAAGGAATAATGATCGCCGCAGCCAGCAACGGACCGAAGGCCGACCCGGCATTACCGCCGACCTGAAAGGTCGACTGCGCCAGGCCGAAACGCCCACCCGAGGCCAGCCGCGCCACACGAGAAGCTTCCGGGTGAAAGGTCGAGGAGCCGATACCGATCAACCCTGCCGCCAGCAGAATCAACGGGAAGGTTGCGACCACCGACATCATCAAAATGCCGATCAATGTGCAAACCGTCCCGGCGGGTAGCAGCCAGGGTTTGGGGTGCCGATCGGTGTAGTAACCGACCCACGGCTGCAACAGCGAAGCCGTCAGCTGGAACGTCAAAGTGATCAAGCCAACCTGGGTGAAGGTCAGGCCATAGTTGGCCTTGAGCATCGGATAGATCGACGGCAGCACCGACTGGATCAAGTCGTTGATCAAATGCGCCAGCGCCACGGCGCCGATGATACGCATGACCAAAGGGCTGCTTTGTGAAGTCGCGGATGCCGGCTGCGCGCCGGTCTGGACATTGCTGATAGCCATAAGAGTTTCCGTACATCAGATGGGTGCACACGGGCAGGTGCGTCAATGTGCCATTTTTCGGTGCAGCAGCGCCATCCCCTTAGCCTGCTAACGACCTCGGTTTTCATCGCTGAAAAGGTGATAGCGCAACGCCATGGTCTGAATCTTGCCTTGGTAATCCGCTTCAACGCGGCCCCTTACAGAGGGGACCGAGAATGGGAAGTTTCGCTACAGAGCCGGCCTACAGAGCTGACGAGGGTGAACTTTCGAGGCCTTTTAAAAGGGCACAGGTCGCGGCCGCAACGGTTGCGACGCACGCCAATGGCGCGTGGTGTCCAGAGGAGTTTTGGGGCATGCAGGCTTTTTTATCACCGGGGATCGGGTTGCTGGGGCGTTTTGGCTTCGCACGCAAATTTCAGCTGTTATTTCTGCTGTTTATCCTTCCGCTGACGGGCAGTCTGTGGATGATCGGTCAGGACTATCGCGACAAACTGAACCTGATCTCCGGCGAACGTGCCGGGGTTCGGCAACTGCTCGCCCTGGATGCTCTGGATAATCTGCTCGCGGCTCAGCGTGACCGCGCGGCTCGCTGGCGCGCCACGGAAACCAATCGTCAGCCGACACCTGCGACGATCGCGGCGATGGCTGCTTTCGATACGGTTCAGCCCGCCGTCGCCCAAGCCACATCGGACCTCGGCAACGCACTGCAAACCGAAGGCGCCGAGGGCGAAACCCTGGCCCGTTATCAAACCTTGCAAACCGCCCTCAACGGCCTCGACTCTAAAAGCCTGAGCAGCGTCGGTTGGTGGCCGGACGGTTACGATCGTTTCACCAATGCGTTGAGTGCCCTGCAAGCCTTGCGCGAGCAGATCGCCATGGATAATCGCCTGACTCTCGCACCGTGGCTGGAAACGTATCTGCTGACCCAGATCTCCACGCAGCACGCGCCAGACCTGATTGAGCGAGTCGGCCGTCTCGCCAGCGTCGGCCAGGCATCAGTGGTGTCCGGGCAGTTCACCCTGCAAAGCCGTCTGCAACTGCGAGACCTGCGCAGCCGCATCGGCGATGCCCGGGAGCAGCTGGTCAAGACCGCAAGCCTGCTGGAAGCGCGGCTGCCCAGCGCGTTGCAAGCCTGGGCCGGGCAATACCATGACAGCCTCAAGCACCTGGACGCCGAGTTGAAAGTCCTCGATGACGGCGTGTTCGGCGGCAGCATCAAGCTCAAGCCGGAAGAGTTCGAACGCAGCCTCGACGCCCTGCTCGCCGACTTCTCTTCGCTGCGTCAGCAGTCGTTGGTGTCGCTGGATCAGCGTCTGGACTATTACCACGGTTCTGCCATCCGCCAGTTCATCCTGGTAGCGACCATTTTTGGCTGCCTGCTGCTGGCCGCGCTGTACCTGTTCATCTGTTTACAGGCGTCGATCCGTCGCAGCGCCAGCGGCATCACCCTGCTGGCCGAAGCCTTGCGCGACGGCAATCTGAGCCTGCAAGTACCGGTGCAAGGCCGCGACGAACTGGCCGCCATCAGCACCGCCCTCAACGTCGCGGTGGTGCAACTGCGCAACAGCCTGCTGGGGGTCGATCATGAAACCTTGCAGCTGAGCAACGCGGTGCGCACCCTCAACCATCACTCCAGCGGTGCCCTTGGGGAAGTCGAAGCCCAGCAGTTGCAGATCAGCCAGATCGCGGCGGCAGCCACGCAATTGGCCGCGACCTCTCAAGGGGTCGCACAGAGTTGCGAACAGGCCTCCGGCAGCGCTCAGCACACCCAGCGCATCGCCGCCGACAGCAGCCGTGACAGCCAGCGCACGACGGCGAGTATTCAGCAACTCAATCAGCGCTTGAACGACACCGCTGCAGCACTGGGCCGTGTCAGCGAGCAAGGGCAGCAGATTCAGTTGGTGGTGGACACCATTCGCGGAGTTGCCGAGCAGACGAACCTGTTGGCCCTTAATGCCGCCATCGAGGCCGCTCGCGCGGGTGAGCAAGGTCGCGGTTTTGCGGTGGTGGCCGACGAAGTGCGCAGCCTGTCGCAACGTACCCAGTCCTCCACCGCGCAGATTGCCGGCACTGTCGACAGCCTGCGCAACACCGTAAACGAAGCGGTGAGCCTGATGGAAGCCGCTTGCGGCCAGGCTCAGTCCGACGCCCAAGCCGTCACTGGCCTCGGCGAACGCCTGGGGGAAATTGCCAGTGCCGTGCAAAGTGTCACTGACACCCTGGCGCAGATCGCCACAGCGGTCGACGAGCAAGCGACCACCGCCGACGAGGTCAGCGGCAATATCCAGCAAGTCGATCAGGCAGCGGTACGCTTGCTCGAAGGCGCGCGGGCGGTGAACCTGGCAGCGGACACCTTGAGCCAGGGCAGCAAGGCATTGAGTGCCAATACCGGGAGATTTCAGCTCAGTTGACGCCCTCCCCTCGCCCGGTTTTTCGGGTCAGCTGGATAAGCGGTTGAAAGCGTAGAGAAATATTTTAGATTTACGCTTGACACATCTCTGTTACGAGCCAATAATGCGCGCCACTTGGCTACATAGCTCAGTTGGTTAGAGCATAGCATTCATAATGCTGGGGTCCGGGGTTCAAGTCCCTGTGTAGCCACCAAGTACCTGTTTACAGATGTCTCCATGAGTCTCTAAACAACCTCAAGAAGCCCGCCTAGTGCGGGCTTTCTTGTTTCTGGCTATCTCTCCCTGTATCTCTCTATACCTTCCCTCCGTGTATCCCCTGTGTATCCTCGACAAATAATTGAACCGAGGGGATACAAGCCCAAATGAAGCGATCCGAGATAAAACGCCGCCCCTTTCCGATACCGCGTTGGCGCGAAGGGAGCCTAAGAGCAGGGCGCTGAGCTTCTACTCGGGGTAAAAATGTCCCATGAACGTAAGCGCTTCAATCGCCTGGGCGTAAGGGGCAAATCTCGGATCTCCACCCTCGAATGCCTGTGCGACTTTCTGAGCATTTTCAAGGTTGTCCCATTTAGCCAAGTCAGCGAAAACACGGCCTTGTGGTTCGGGACAATAACCTGAGAACTCAATCAACCCATCAAACCCTTTGAGGGTTTCCCGAAGCATCAACCGCAACTCAGGCATTTGGCTTTCGAAGCCTTCCTTGACGGTAAAGATTGCTAGCTCGAGTACATGGCTGTTCTGCGTCATATGTCACTCCAATTGTGTGGTGAGGAGCGACCAGTATCTTGGGGTCGTACTGACACCGTACTGTCAGTGCTTGAGAGGTTGTTGGGCCGTCCATTGATCAGACTGAAACTGCATGTATGACCGCAGGTTCCATTCCGCCTCAAGCTTCTGTCCATCCGTCATGATCTGCAGGCTTCGTATCCGGTCAACTCGAAAGTCTCTGTATGCCTTTCTGGACGTACACCATGTTCCGACAGTCCACTTTCCTCCCCAGTAGAAAAGGCCCAAGGGGAACACCGTCCTGCCCGAGATCTCTTCACTCAAGCTGAAATATGAAAAGTGGACGGCTCTCGCCTGCTGAATAGCGCGGTGGAGATCGTCCAAATATCGTTGGTCTGGTGTGACGGGCTTAGCTCTCAACGCGCGGATATTGGAGAGTGATGGTTCTGTATTGCGAAACGGCAATACGGCAGCAACTTTGCTCAACAGCGTCCTTGCAGAAGAAGCGAGTTCAGTGCCTGCGGAATTTGAAAGCATCTCAACGCCCAACATCAGCGCGTCGAGTTCATCCTGGGTGAGTGTCAGAGGCGGTAACTCAAACCCTTCGTGCAGAGCATACCCAACGCCAGCGACGCCATAGAGAGGAATACCGCTCACAGACAGGTCGTCGATATACCGATAAATCGTGCGGACTGAGACCCCGATACGCCCCGCCAAGTCTTCCGCTGTAATCGGCTGATGTACCCGGATCAGGTTTACTACCTGGAATAGCCGATCTGATTTACGCATGTACTGAAGGACCAATGTGCTCGATTTTAGGAAGGGCGTTGCCATTGCCTCCGACGCATCCCATGTGTCGGGCGCATCTCGTCTGCGGGGCACTGGAGTGAATCAAAAACTGCTCTACTCAGAGCTGAAGTGTTCATTCTCCCCCATTTGGGGAAACAACCCCATGGAAGGCTCGCGTCAAGTACCGGCCGGCATGTTTTCGCGCAGTGTTTCGCGCACACCCTTCACGCACCTTGAAGTGCGCGAACTTTCCGGAGGAGCGAACTGTGAGGCGTGCCCCTACGCCGAGCCACCCAAGAAGTCGCATCAGGAACAAATCGCCGGCAACGCTGACAACGCCCGCTCCCATATCTGCCAGGTACGCAGCCAGGCCATCGCCTGCCAGTCGCTGTCAGCGGGATAGAACTGCTCCACCAGATTCAGCTTGATCCCGCGCCCCACGGCATCTCTCGGATTGCCGTGCAGGTGTAGCCAGTGATCATCGCGCAGATGACGATGAACCTCGGCGCCGGGATACGTCCCACACTCGATCACAAACGGCATCAACCGCGCGTGCGGCAGCGCGTTGATCAACGCCTGGGAGGTGTAGCCGGTGGCGGTAGCCGCAACGCCGGTTTCGCTCAGCGTGTCGGCGCCCGTGTGCAAGGTATAGAGCCAGGGACCATAGATGGCCTGCGCATCCGCAAGCGCCGGATACGCCGACTCGGTAATGGTCAGCAACATCGGATGACCGTATTCCCCGGCACCGGTGTGCAAGTCGAAACACATCGCCACTTCGGCATGGGAAACATGCTTTTGAATGATCTGATGCAACGTGCGGTTCGACCAGCTCGGTGCCAGTCCGCCGTAGAACAAACCATCGGGATGACGGTGCTGGCCACCCTCGACAATCGACATCACCGCTGGCCAACCGTGTTCGCTAATCTGTTCGTCGAGCAAGGCATCGGCGCGATCACGCTCCGAGCCCCGCAACTGCGTGCAGGCATAGATTTCATGAAGCGCTGCGTAGGCCCGGTTATCTGGCAATGCGTGGTCGAAGTTCAGGTGATTGCGGTTCAGGTCGATGTTGTCTTCGTTGACCCGACGCAGCCACGCAGTGCCCCACGGATTGATCAGGTGGATCATCACCACCGCGACATCGGCCGGCAGCGAACGCTTGCCCAACTCCTGCAACCACTTGATCTGACATCCCGAACCATAGAAGCCTTCGACGCCATGAGTGCCACTCAGCACAATCAGCAAACGCTTGGCGCCCGGATCACCCAGCACGGCCACATCGGTGCTCAACGACTCACCGAACGGCCCTTTGAGCGGATGCGGGTACTCGGTCAGCGTCGCACCGGCCGCGGTCGCGGCGGCCAGAAATTGATCACGCTGGGTGCGGTAACTTGGCTGGGTGGGGAACTCGGTCTGCATGTCTGCCTCTTGTTGATCTTATGGCCAGTCTGTTGCCCTCGACCCTACAGAAAATCCGTGGAGTCATGAAGGGCAAAATCATCTTTGCTGTAGGCCTTGGTTTGCGTCACTTCCTTTCGGCCGATAAAGTCCCCTGATCTTTTCCCACGGACGGAGTGCCCCCCACGTGTTCTCAACCTTCCACTTGAGTCGCTATCGCCTGTCAGCCCTTTCGCTGATCGCCGCTGCTTTAACCCTCGCAGCCTGTAGTGCTCCGACCTCTTCGACGTTGCCTGTTGCGCCGGAAATCGCGTCAGGTTATCGCACTGACCTGCAGACCCAATACGCCTCAAAACACATGGCGGCCGCGGCCAATCCGCTGGCGGCCGAGGCCGGGCGGGAGATGTTGCGTCAGGGCGGTTCGGCAATCGATGCCGCAATTGCGATGCAGGCCGTGCTGACGCTGGTCGAGCCGCAATCCTCGGGCATTGGCGGTGGCGCGTTGATCGTGCTCTGGGATGGCAAGGCTGTGCGCACTTATGACGGACGCGAAACCGCTCCGGCCGGCGCCACCGAGAGGCTGTTCCTGCAAGCCGACGGCAAACCGATGCCGTTCACCCAGGCGCAGATTGGCGGTCGTTCGGTGGGGACACCGGGCGTGTTGCGAGCGCTTGAGTTGGCCCATCAGAAACACGGTCGACTGCCGTGGGCGCAACTGTTCGAACCGGCGATCAAACTCGCGGAGCAAGGCTTCGCCATCTCGCCACGCCTTCACCAGTTGATCGCCTCGGACTCGTCCATTCGACGCTCGCCGGACATGGCGGCCTACTTCCTGAATGCCGATGGCAGCCCGA
The DNA here is from genome assembly GCF_004402115.1 of Pseudomonas sp. F01002. NCBI lineage: Bacteria > Pseudomonadati > Pseudomonadota > Gammaproteobacteria > Pseudomonadales > Pseudomonadaceae > Pseudomonas > Pseudomonas sp. F01002. The sequence continues at coordinate 28,785 of NZ_SOPU01000078.1, forward strand.
AAGCCGCAGGCACGCAACTGAAAAACCCGGCGCTGGCCGCCGTGTTCAAACGCATCGCCAAGGAAGGACCGGATGCATTGTACAAAGGCCCCATCGCACAAGAGATCGTTGCCAAGGTTCAGGGCCACGCCAACCCCGGCAGCCTGTCGCTGAACGACCTCAACGGCTACAGCGCCAAGGAGCGCGCGCCGCTGTGCACCGACTACAAACGCTGGCAGGTCTGTGGCATGCCGCCGCCGTCGTCAGGCGGGATTGCCGTGGCGCAGATCCTCGGCACCTTGCAGGCCCTGGAAACCCGGGATCCGCGTTTTGCCCTGGCACCGCTCAAACCGGTCAAGACCAGCCAACCTGCGGGCATTGAGCCGGCGCCTGAAGCCGTGCACCTGATCTCCGAAGCCGAGCGCCTGGCCTACGCCGACCGCGCGCTCTACGTGGCCGACGCAGATTTCGTTCCCGTCCCCGTCAAAGGTCTGGTGGACCCTGCGTATCTGGCCGACCGCGCCGCCCTGATCGGCGATCGCAGCATGGGCACGGCCAAACCCGGCACCCCGCCAGGCATTCAGGTCGCCTACGCACCGGACCGTTCGCCGCTGCGCATCTCCACCTCGCAAGTGGTGGCGGTGGATGACGAAGGCGGCGGCGTGTCCATGACCACCACCGTGGAATCCGCGTTTGGCTCGCACCTGATGGTTCAGGGTTTCCTGCTGAACAATCAGATGACCGACTTCTCGTTCATCCCCGAAGAGAATGGCCAGAAGGTTGCCAACCGCGTCGAACCCGGCAAACGCCCACGCTCGTCCATGGCACCGACCCTGATTTTCGACCGTCAGAGCGGCGAATTCCTCGCCACCATCGGCTCCCCCGGCGGCTCGCAGATCATCGAATACGTCGCCAAATCCACCATCGGCCTGCTCGACTGGAACCTCGACCCACAAGCCGCCATCAGCCTGCCCAACTTCGGCAGCCGCAACGGCCCGACCGAACTGGAACAGGGACAGTTCAGCCCGGCGCTGATTCAGGCGCTGAAAGACAAAGGGCACAGCGTGAACGAGATCGACATGACCAGCGGGACTCAGGCGATTGTCCGGGTCAAGGATGCGCAGGGGAAAACGTCGTGGGCGGGTGGGGCCGATCCGCGGCGTGAAGGGGCCGCGTTGGGGGATTGAGTCGTACGCGGGAATGAGCAAGGGCTTACCGGGAGGTAGGCCCTTTTTTATAGCTAACGAATACTGATCGGCAATCTCGCGCAGCCTTTTCCTACCCGCAAATGACTGTTTCTTGGATAGAGTGTGGAAATTGTCGGCATCAACAAACACTACGACGCGATCGACGCTGATACCGTCGAGATGGAGTAACCCATGAACGTACGCCCCATTCACACCGACGAGGACTACCGTACAGCGCTCAAGAATGTGTCTGCACTCTTCGACAATGAGCCTGAGCCAGGCACACCCGAGGGTGATTACTTTGACATCATGATCACCCTCATCGAGGCGTATGAGTCGAACCGGTTCCCAGTCGATCTACCAATACTCCGGCAGCGGGCACTGGGCAAAGTAGTGATCGATATCGTTTGACGGCGCACACAGGGACTTGAGCTTGCCCCTACGGCAAGCTCTATCGTGGCCCCCGACCAGCCTAAAAGGAGGTTTCACATGCTTACCATCGGACAAATGGCCCGCAGCCACGGGCTCACCACCAAAACCCTGCGCCACTACGACAGCATCGGCCTGTTTATCCCGGCGCTGACCGGTCGCGACAATGGTTATCGCTATTACCGCCCCGAACAGATCGTCACACTGGGGCGGATCGTCTGGCTCAAACAACTGGGCATGGCGCTGGAGGATATTCGAGCCCTTGCGGTCAACGGCGGGCTGGACAGCGTCGCCAGCCTGCGCGAATCCCTCGAAGGGCATGCCCGGCAGTTGAGAGCCGACATCCAGCGTAGCGAGCAAGTCCTGGGGCAACTGACCCGCTACTTGGCGCAACCAGAGCGCAGCCTGCCACCCATGCAAACGCCGGAGCGAATCGACTACCCCGCCTTGCGGATCATGGGCATGAGTTGGCAACAGGACGACGACGACACCATCGCCGAGATGTGGCAGCGCTTTGTGCCGCGCGAGGAGGAAATCGATCGTCTGACCGATCCGGTGGGCACTTTTGGTGTGTGCCAGCCGCTGGATGACGGTCAATGGCGCTACATCGCCGGACTACCGGTAGGACCGCACGCCCCGCTTGTTCAAGGCATGGTGGAGATGGAGATACCCGCTCGCCGGTACGCCCGGGTCGAACACCACGGGACGGTCACCACCCTGCCGGAAACGTTCCGGGCCGCCTATAGCGAATGGTTACCTGCTGCGGGAATGACGCCTGCTGAAGGTATCGAATTCGAGTACTGCGGCGAACGCTTTTTCGGGCCAATGCACCCCGACAGCGTGGTCGAGTTGTACATCCCGCTCAAAGACTGACGAAAATACCGAAGGCTGGAACAGCCACCTCCGGGTTTAAATCAAGCCGGCACACCCAAAATGATATGCGACGCCTTGATCACCGCCGTCGCACTCACGCCCGGCGCCAGGCCCAGTTCTGCCACAGCCTGGCGTGTCACGATCGAATAGACTTCGGTGCCGCCGTCGAGCTGGATGACCACTTCGGCGTTCACGGCGCCATCGATGACACTGGTGACCTTGCCTTCCAGGCAGTTGCGCGCCGACAGGCGAATGTCGCTGGATTCGGTCATCAACATGACCCACGGCGCCTTCACCAGCGCGATCGCTTCCTTGTCAACTGCCAGGCCGAGGTTCTTCACGCTTTCCATGGTCACCACGGCCACCAGTTCATTACCGCCTGACAGTTTCAGTGAGACTTCGGCATTTACCGCGCCGGGTTGCAATTGACTGATGGTGCCTTTGAATACGTTACGTGCGCTGACTTTCATGACGTGTCTCCTCGAATAATTATTGTTGTATTGAGCCTAGCGAGAGATCTTCAGCGTTTGCCGCGCCTTATGCTTCTCCAGCGCCAGCTCGATCAAACGGCTGACCAGCTCGCTGTACGTCATACCGGTGGCCTGCCATAGCTTGGGGTACATGCTGATGCGGGTGAAGCCGGGCAACGAGTTGATCTCATTGATCAGCACTTCGCCACTCTCGGTCAGGAACACGTCGACCCGCGCCAGCCCGGAACAGCCCAACACCTGAAACGCCTCGACGGCCAGGGCGCGGATGCGTTCACTGGCCTCGATGCTGATATTTGCCGGCACCACCACTTCAGCCGCTTGAGCGTCGATGTATTTGCTGTCGTAGGAATAAAACCCGCTGCGCACCACGATCTCGCCACAACCGCTGGCGATGGCGTTTTCATTGCCGAGTACCGCGCATTCGATCTCGCGGCCGCTGACGGCGGACTCGACCAAGACTTTCTCATCGAAACCCAGGGCCAGTTCTACTGCTGCCGCGTACTCGGCTTCGTCATTCACCTTGCTCACGCCGACGGAAGATCTCTGGTTCGCCGGTTTGACGAATAGCGGCAAGCCGAGTTTGCCTTGCACCTCGGCGAACCCGGTGCGCGCCGCGGTGGCGCGGGTCAGGGTGACGAACGGCGTGACCGCCAACCCGGCGTCACGCAGCAGACGCTTGCTGATGTCCTTGTCCATGCAGACGGCCGAACCGAGTACATCAGAGCCGACAAACGGCAGATCAGCCATGCGCAGCAAGCCTTGCAGGCAACCGTCTTCGCCCAAGGTGCCGTGGACGATCGGGAAGATCACATCGACGTGGCCCAGCAGTTCCTGACCGGAGGTTTCCACCAATTGCTGACTGACCTTGCCCGGCACGACGGCCAGTTCACGGTTGGATTGATTAAGGGTGATAAGCGCCGGGTTTTCCTGGTTGAGCAGGAAGTTCGAAGGGTCGTTCAGATGCCAGTGACCTTGCTTGTCGATGCCTATCAGCACCGGTTCGAAGCGCGACCGATCCAATGCATCGACGATGTTTTTCGCCGATTGCAGCGACACTTCGTGTTCAGCCGAACGACCACCAAAAATAATGCCTACCCGCAGTTTGCTCATTCAGAACTCCTCAACGATTGGCCACCAGATGCGCGCCGAACAGTAGGTAGCAACTGCCGGCGAAGCGATCCAGCCATTTACGCGAACGATCATAAGCACCCGCGACCCGACGGCTGGCAAACAGCAGCGCCACGCTGCAATACCAACTGAAGGACAAGGTCGCCATGGTCAGCACTGCCAACGCCAGCAACATTGGTGGCACAGAAGCGGGCATGGCCGTAGCGAAGATCGTCGCGACGAACAGTGCGGATTTGGGGTTGGTCATATTGCCCAGAAAGCCCTGGCCATACACTGACAACAACGTGCGCCCCGCCCCCTCAACCGAGCCGCTATCGTCCGCAACCAAAGGCGGTTTGCGCTTGAATTGCTTCAATCCCAGATAGATCAAGTAACAACCACCGACAATCTTGAAGCTCAGGTAGAGGGTCGGGGCTGCGCTGAACAGTGACTTGATTCCCAACCCGCCCGCAAGGCCCCAAAGCACAGTGCCTGTCGCCACGCCCAGTGCGGCCACTACGCCGTGACGCTTGGATTGACTGGCCGCCAATTGCGCGATGTTGAAAAAGTTCGGCCCCGGCGTCACCACCGCAACCGCCCACAGCAGCGCCAATGACAACAATGGAGCGGCGTAGCTAAGAGGGAACATATCCATAATCTGGGTCGCCTTCGTGGCTAGGGAGAAGATGTAACACCTTGCAACATTAGTCCGGGATTTTCTACCGGCCGGATGATTCGATCGGCGGCAGACAGGCGGCTGCTCGGTGGGGTAACGTGTTCAGCATCGAGCTCAAGGCAACACCACCATGGCCAAGCACACGCCTCCCATCGACTGGTTCCACCGCGCGCCCGACGTTGGCGGGCTTCAGCGTTTCGAAGCGTTTTTTGCAGGCCACGGCTACGACCTTCACCGCCACGACACCTACGCCATCGGCCATACCCTGGCCGGTGTGCAGAGCTTTCAGTACCGCGGTGGCTGGCGCCACAGCCTGCCGGGCGGGACCATGGTGCTGCACCCGGACGAAGTTCACGATGGCGAAGCCGGCACCGAGACCGGCTTTCAATACCGAATGATGTACATCGAGCCGGCGCTGATCCAGCAGATGCTCGGCGGCCAGCCATTGCCGTTTATCAAGACCGGCCTGTCAGCCGATCCACGTTTGTTCGCCGCCACCGCCGTGCTGCTGCGAAGCCTTGATTGTCCCCTCGAGCCTCTGGAAGAGCAGGATGCGCTGTTCGATCTGGCCCAAGCCTTGAACAGCGTTTCCGGCGTGTCTGCCACCCGCCAGAGCTTCGACTACGTGGCCGCCGAACGCGCGCGGGAATTCATTCATAGCGCCCTGGATCGCACCGTGACGCTGGAAGAACTGGCGCAACACAGCGGTCGCGATCGCTGGAGTCTGTCGCGGGATTTTCGCCTGTTGTTCGGCACCAGCCCTTATCGATACCTGACCATGCGCCGCCTGGACCTGGTCCGCTCACTGCTGATTCAGGGCCAGTCACTGGTCAGCGCCGCGCTGATCGCCGGCTTCACCGATCAGAGCCACATGACCCGGCAGTTCAGCAAAACCTACGGCCTGTCGCCGGCCCGCTGGATGAAAATGCACCGCCGCTGAGCCACGCACAATCGTTCAAGAAGCACACCGATGCGCGGGCTATCGTGGATTTACGATCAACCACGAGAGCTGCTTCATGAAAGCTTACGAAAGCCTGAATTTCGCTGAAAAAATCGCCAGGATCGGCCCGTACTGGACGCCTAGGGTCATCGCCGAAATGAACGACTACCAGTTCAAGGTGGTGAAACTGCTGGGGGATTTTATCTGGCACGATCACCTTGATACCGACGAAACCTTCATCATCCTCGAAGGGCAACTGCGCATCGACTTTCGCGATGGCCACGTGCTGGTGAACGCTGGCGAAATGTATGTGGTGTCAAAAGGTGTCGAGCACAAACCGTTCGCCGAGCAGGAGGTGAAACTCCTGCTGATTGAGCCCAAGGGTGTGCTGAACACGGGTAACGAAGGTGGCGAGCGCACGGCGCAGAATGACGTCTGGGTGTGAAAGGCCGACTGCTTAAGGCTGCAAGGTTTTGCCGTCCACTGGATCGCCGATTTTCAGGAAATGCCCGCCAGCCACATGGTGCAAGGTGCGCAACGTGTCTTGCCCTTCGAAGTGCCAGCGACCGTCACTGAACACGCGCTCGTCTGCCTGAGCGGCAATCACTTCGGCCAGGAACAGATCGTACTGCTGGTGATTGTCGGGTTCCGGCAGCAGTCGGCACTCCAGCCAGGCGACACAGCCTTCGAGCATCGGTGCATCGATCAGTTCAGCGCTGAAGGTCGGCAAACCATAGACCTGGAATTTGTCCCGGCCTTGGTCCCGGGTCAATTCCAGGCCGGACGTCGAGCCAACGGTCTGGACGATATCGGCTTGGGCAGCGCAGGGAACATTCAGCACAAACGTGCCCGAAGCCTCCAGCAATTGCCGTGTCCAGGTGGACTTGTCCAGCACCACGGCAATTTTCGGCGGCTCGAAATCCAGCGGCATGGCCCAGGCCGCCGCCATGATGTTGCGCTGGCCATCATGAGCCGCGCTGACCAACACGGTCGGGCCGTGATTGAGCAGACGATACGCCTTGGCCAAGGGAACCGGACGGCGGTGGGAAACGCTCATGATGGCTGCTCCTGGGGAAAACGCCGATTGTAGCGATTTACGCCGCGATGGCAGGCATCAAGTCGTCAACTGATTGGCAAACTGCCCGACCGCATTCACCACTTTCTGTGCACCGTCCTGAATCTCGACAATCACCGTCCCCGCCTCTGCCGCCAGCGCCAGCCCCTGTTCAGCCTGGAGTTTGCCCTCGGTCATCAGCGCCACGGCGTTGCGCGCCATGTCCTGGTTCTGACGGACTACGCCAACAATCTCATCGGTTGCCTGGCTGGTGCGCGAAGCCAATTGCCGGACCTCATCCGCCACCACCGCGAAACCACGCCCCTGTTCCCCGGCCCGAGCCGCTTCGATGGCCGCGTTGAGCGCCAGCAGGTTGGTCTGTTCGGCAATCCCGCTGATGGTTTTGACGATGGTGCCGATCACCAGCGACTGCTCGTTCAGCGCTTCGATGCCTTCACCGGCGGTCTGCATGTGCCTGGCAAGGTCACGCATCACGTTGACCGCCTGAGTCACCACCGCGTTACCGCGCTGCGCGCTGCTGTCGGTTTGCTGCGAGGTGCTGTAGGCAATGTTGGCCGCTTCGGCGACCGCTTGTTCCTGATTGACTTGATCGGTGATCACCGTGGCGAATTTCACCACTTTGTAGAGCTTGTTGTTGGCATCGATCACCGGGTTGTAGGACGCCTCCAGCCAGACCCCGCGGCCGTGGCTGTCGACGCGTTTGAAACGCTCGGCGAAGAACTCGCCTGCATTCAAGCGACGCCAGAAGTCCTGATACCCGGCGCTGTTGTATTCCTCGGGTTCGCAGAACATGCGGTGATGTTTGCCCTTGATCTGCGCCAGGCTGTAACCCATGCCGCTGAGAAACCGTTCGTTGGCCGCCAACACGTTGCCATTGAGATCGAACTCGATCACTGCCGTGGAGCGCACGAGGGCGCCGATCAGGTTCTCATGCTCACGAGATGCCTCGATGGTGCGGGTTAGGTCACTGGAGTAAATCGAGAAGTGTTTGATCCGCCCGTCCGCGGACCGAACCGGCTGCACGATCGAGCGCAACCAGGCTTCCTGGCCATTGCCGCGCAACAAACGCACCGTGCCGGCAAAGTGCTCACCACGGGTCAACGAGACCTTGAAGCGCTGGTGGAATTCGTCCGACTTCACATGGGCCGGGACGATGTCTTCGATGTGTCGCCCTATCATGTCGCTGCTTTTGTAGAGCATCTCACCGATGAAGTTCTGGTTGACCGATTGAATCCGCCCATCGGCATCGAGGGTCAGGACCAGCATCTCGCTTTCCAGACTTTCCTTCACTTGCTGGAGGCTGGAGAGTTCTTCGCGAAGAGCCGACAGCTCCTGCTTCAAGCGTTTGTTGAACATGGGGATACACCGATGGACAGGGGTAGAAAGCGGTATGCAGCCTAACCATCGGCCTGGGGGATATTTTCTGAAGAGTGTTTCAGGGTTGTCCTACAAAAATAGTTAGGCATCTTGATGCGCGTCGTGTCGCCAGAAGCCGAATGGTTGTCGAAACATCGTTTCTTCCCAACATTTCCGGAAATTAAACACCGCTCGACAGCACTTGTTGAAAACGGCTCAAGGTTACTTCCTGCAAGCTACAACACCTTGCGTCGTTGCCTACGGCTACGCCAGAATCTGCCGGCTTGTGCGCCTTAGCCTTGGCCTCTATCGTTTCCCTGCCACTGCCCATCAGTGGTCGGGTTTAGTCGCCCGTCGTTGCTAAGTCGCATAGTTCCAATCAGTCAGGTATCCCATCCTGTACTTATGGTGGCTGTGCGCAGGGCACTCTTGGGTGCGCCGATTTCTTAGCTCGTCGGTCGACTAACCTGTGCACAGCTGCCTCCCATTCGTTTAGTCGCGAACTGGTTGCAGCCTCACTCAAGAGAGAGCTAAGACATGTTCAAGGTAACTCCAAATCCGCCGGACACCGATCCGGTCTCCCCCTACGAAAGCCCCGACTCAAACAAACTCAACGAAGCCGCCGAGCGCGCCCTCGACCATCACTTCCCGCCAGCCGACCCCAAACCACCAAAACGCAACGGTCAGCTCTTCAGCGTCTGCCCGGGTATCAACCCTGAAACCCTTCTCGCCAATGCCTCGGAAGATTTGCTGTCCATCAGCGCTATTGCCGCCAACCTCGCCGACGATGTGGACGGCTCCCGCCGCTCCGTAGCCTTGGCGCTCAGCCGCATGGCTGACGGCGTGCATTTGTTGGTGGAGCGAATGCTGGATCATCTGGATGAACCCGAGATAGCGGCGATTTTCGCCAAGCAACAAAGCCGCGTCATCTAATCCGCCACCCCCATAAAAAAATGGGCACCCAACCTGGTTGGCGTGCCCATTCTTTTTTCCGCTCCCCGCCACGCGGGACATAGATGCCTGTTACGGATTAACGCAGTCTTTCAACGATTTGCCCTGGCTTGAAGCCACGCTGCGGCTCCCTACATTAGGCATCCGCGCTCCAAAATACGCGGCACTGCTCACCCCCACAGCCCCCATCACCGCGCAGAAGATCACACAGATCCATGGGCTCCATGGCATCAGACCGATCAGCAACAACGGTGTGATACTCGCCCAGACGGCGTAGGCAATGTTGTAAGTGAAGGAAATCCCCGAGACACGAATTCGCGCCGGGAACAGGCTGACCATCACCGACGGCACCGCGCCGACCACCCCACAACCGAGACCGGCCACCGCGTACGCCAGACCGATCCAGCTGCCACCGATGATCAGGCAGGTATAGAGCACGCCGATGCCCAATGGCAGCAGCAGGCTATAGAGCATCACCGTGCGCCAGGCGCCAATGCGGTCGACCAGCAGCCCGGCGAGGACGCAGCCGATATTCAGAAAAACAATACCCAAGGCACTCAGGGCGAAGGTGTGGCTGGCGGTCATGCCGAAGGTTTTCTGCATCATGGTCGGGGTGATCACCACGAACACCACCACCGCCGAGGTCAGTACGCAGGTGAGGATCATCGCCGGCAGCATGGCCAGACGGTGTTCACGCAAGACCGTGCGCAGCGGCAGCTCGACGGCCGCATCACGTTGGGCCTGCATGGCCATGAACACCGGGGTTTCGCTGAGCCAGCGGCGTAGCCAGACGCCGATTACGCCGAACACGCCGCCCAGCAGGAACGGGTAACGCCAGGCGTAATCAAGGATTTCTGCCGGGGTGAACGCCTGCGCCAGAAAAGTCGCCGTCAGGGCGCCGATCAGGTAACCAAACGTCAGCCCGGCCTGCAGGAAACCGAGGGCATAACCGCGATGCCCGGCCGGTGCATGTTCGGCGACGAATACCCAGGCGCTCGGTACTTCGCCGCCCACCGCCGCGCCCTGGAGGATTCGCAGGGCCAACAGCAGCAGCGGTGCGAAATAACCGATCTGGGCGTAGGTCGGCATGATGCCGATCAACAGGCACGGCAGCGCCATCATCAGGATGCTCAGGCTGAAGACCTTCTTGCGGCCCAGCCGGTCGGCGAAATGCGCCATCAGAATCCCGCCCAACGGCCGCGCCAAATAACCGGTGGCGAAGATCCCGAAGCTTTGCAGCAGTCGCAGCCACTCGGGCATTTCCGGGGGGAAGAACAGCTGGCTGAGGGTCAGGGCGAAAAATACGAAAATGATGAAATCGTAGATTTCCAGCGCGCCGCCAAGAGCCGCAAGGCCGAGGGTCTTGTAATCCGAGCGGGCGAACGGCGCCGGGCGCGAGTGGGTGTTGGCGGTCATGAAAAGCACTCTGGCATAGGCAAAAAACCAAGGCGCCCATGGTCTACGCAAACGCGCCAACGGACAACCCGTTAGACCAAAGTCCTAGACTCGTAAAACTTCGTCACAAAATAGAACCGATTGTTTTACTGTTGACACCTGTCTAGACGGGCCTTTGCGGTCCTGAAGACCACAACAAATATAAAAATTCGAGGTACACCCGTGGCCGCTGATATCGAAGATACCCGCTCTGCCCGCTTTGCCCTGCGCTGCTCAAGTTTTGCCGAACGCTGGTTCCCTGACTCCTGGGTATTTGCCGCACTGGCGGTGATTATCGTCGCCGTGGCCACTCTGTTCATGGGCGCCAAACCCACCGACGCCGCCATGGCCTTCGGTGACGGATTCTGGAGCCTGATCCCGTTCACCATGCAGATGGCTTTCGTGGTAATCGGCGGTTATGTGGTCGCCAGCTCGCCACCGGCAGTGAAACTGATCGACCGGCTGGCGCGGATCCCGAAAAACGGCCGCTCGGCCGTGGCCTGGGTTGCGTTGATCTCCATGGTCGCTTCGCTGCTGAACTGGGGGCTGTCGCTGGTGTTTGGCGGTTTGCTGGTGCGTGCCCTCGCCCGCCGTACCGATCTGAAAATGGACTACCGCGCTGCCGGTGCTGCCGCCTATCTGGGTCTCGGCGCGGTGTGGGCCTTGGGCTTGTCCTCGTCCGCCGCGCAATTGCAGGCCAACCCGGCCAGTCTGCCGCCGTCGATTCTGTCGATCACCGGGGTGATTCCTTTCACGCAAACAATCTTTCTCTGGCAATCCGGCGTGATGTTGCTGGCGCTGATCGTGATCTCGCTGATCATCGCCTACGCCACTGCACCCGGCCCGAACTCGGCCCGCGATGCCGAAGCCTGCGGCATCGATCCGAGCTTTAACCTGCCGCCCTTGCAACCGCGCACCCGCCCCGGCGAATGGCTGGAGCACAGCCCGCTGCTGACGATTTTGCTGGTGCTGCTGGCGGCCGGATGGCTGTTCCACGAGTTCTCGACCAAACCGGCGATCAGTGCGATTTCCGGGCTGAACACCTACAACTTCCTGTTCATCATGCTCGGTGCGCTGCTGCACTGGCGCCCGCGCAGCTTCCTTGACGCTGTGTCCCGCGCGGTGCCGACCACCACGGGCGTACTGATTCAATTCCCGCTGTACGGCTCGATCGCGGCGCTGATGACCACCGTCAAAGGGACTGACGCTCAGACGCTGGCTCACCACATCTCGACCTTTTTCGTACAAATCGCGTCCCACGACACCTACGCGCTGCTGATGGGCGTGTACTCGGCGATCCTCGGTTTCTTCATCCCGTCCGGCGGGGGCAAGTGGATCATCGAAGCGCCGTACGTCATGCAAGTGGCCACCGACCTGAACTACCACCTGGGCTGGGCCGTGCAGATCTACAACGCCGCCGAAGCCTTGCCGAATTTGATCAACCCGTTCTACATGCTGCCGCTGCTGGGCGTGCTCGGGTTGAAGGCGCGGGACTTGATCGGGTTTTCGTTCGTGCAACTGCTGGTGCACACGCCGCTGGTGCTGTTTCTGCTGTGGGCGTTGGGAACGACGCTGACGTATACGGCGCCGGTGATGCCGTAACACGTAAGTGATTGCACCTGCTGCGGGCAGGTGCAATCAGTTCACCCGGCTTGAGCATGAAACAAACGCCTAGATTTATCCTACATACAGGCTCGATTCCGCCTGACATGAAACCCGGAGAGTTCTTATCTCCAACCTATGAATCGCTGAGTAAACTCCGACAGCTCACAAACTTTTTAAAGCAAGACAGCACTGACCAAGGATGAACAAACACATGTCTTTAATATCGAAAACGCTGGAAGAGATGATTAACGAGATTTACCAGGACGGTAGGGTTTCAGTCGTTGAATATAAAAAGCTGCGTGATGATGCAGATCGCCGTATGGATGCTGTCGTCCGCGAGTTCGGCCAGCACAACAATCTGACCGCCCTTCAAAAAGCGATGGATGTAGTGATGCAATTAACGCAAACGTCCATCATTGATGCCAAAAAAGCCAAACTGACCGATACAGGAGAGGCCATCGTCAAGGATGCCGTATTTGCACAGGTCGAGTACTTGCGCGCCGGCACTCATCTGGCACTCAAGCTGTTGTAACGCTTCAATCTCCGTCCGGCCCATAAACATTAAGCCCGGGCCGGCCTCCATAACAAGAGCTCCTGGCATACACAGCGCAAGCTCTAAGCAAAAAAACTACACGTACACACTGTTCTGTGTAACGCCGGTGATCCAGTATGTCGCGTACCCCAATCAACGGGACCACGCTGAAAAGGATCTGAGCATGTTCAAGTTCGCAGGCCTCACCCTCGCGGCCCTCACCCTGAGTGCCGCCGCCCATGCCGATGTCGACCTGAAGCTGGGCAGTACCGAACGCGTCACCCGCCTGTTCGCCTATCCCAACAACTGCAACGTGATCTGCTTTCGCAACTGGACGCTGGAGCAAACGGTCGAGCATTACCTGACCCAAAGCGTGCAGCGCGATGGTTACAGCGCGGCGAAAGTGCTGGTCAAAACCGATAACAATCAGCTCTACGCCGAAATCAGCGGCGTACCCCGTGGCTATGAAAAACCGTTGGCGGCGTTACTCGATGCCGGTGATCTGGCCTATACCGGCGCCAGCAAGCTGAATGCCGATGGCAAGTGGGCTTACAGCTGGTATCTGTTCCTGCCACTGGGCATGGCTCTGGAAAACCGCAAAAGCGTTGAACTGTTGCACTTTCCACCCGACTATTCGTTGACCCAGGCTCAGGATTACCTGCGATCCGCCACCACCGATCGCTGGGCCACACTGCTGACTGACAACGGAATTCCGGCCGACCAGACGCCGGGCTACCAGACCATCATCGACATCGCACCGATTGCCGCACCGTCCAACGCCGGCAAGGATCTGGAGGGCGTCTACGACTACTTCAAGGACTACCAGACCACCATGGTCAAGCAACTCAGCCAGAACGCCAGTGGTGCGGCGTTGCCGATGGTTGCCTTCGGCGCGCCGGTGCGTAACTGGATCAAGCAGCAATACGGGCCGACCGTGAACGTACTGGGCCTGGTCAGCATCAGTCCGAGCGACGGGGTGAAAGTGCCAGTGCTGGGTTCCAACCACCCAAGCTACATTTGGTACGCCGCCGACCCGCAAAGCTATACCGGCAACGATGCCCAGGCCAAGGCCGACGCGGCGGGCCTTAAAGTCATGGGTCAGGATTTGAGTGCCGCGTGCTGGCAGGCCGCCATGGGCCGCCAACCGGACAGTAATCCCGACATTGAACTGAGAAGTTGCACCCAAACCTGGCAAGTGGCTCAGGCAGAAAAAACCTGCGAGCTGTTCTATACCTCGATCCGCAACCTGACGCCCGAAAAAGCCGTGGCCAAGTGCGCGACGGCACCGATCAAATCTCAGCTCAAACAGCTGAAAGCTCCGGTACCCGCGACTGCGATCCCTGTCCCGCCTCTGTAAAACGATGAACGGCGGGTCTACTGTCATAACTGACAGTAGACCCGCCGTTTCATTTGCGAGAGGCTTGAGTCGTTCCCATGTGTTGCAGTGCTGACAGGATTGTCAGCTGATGGAGGTCGCAGCACCCAGCCGACAAGGATCGTTATGAAAACCCACGCCCTGCACGAGACGCTTGCACAACCTCCCGATGGGATTTATCCATTTGCGGAGCTGCCCGTTCGCCTTGGATTCCCCTCCCGGGCCGACTTCGAGATTATCGACAACACCAACGGATCGGCGGGAGCCGTCGCAGTACTTCGGGACTTCCCCCGTATCAGCCGAATTTGTCGGGCGTCAGGGCACTTGCTGCCTTATCGCTGTCGGCATACCCGGCAACTGGCCCGTGGCATCCATGTCTACGACCCGCGCTTCTGCGGGCTGCTGCGACACTCCTGCGACCCAAACGTATTTCTCGACATGAGCGAGCTGTGGTTGTGGGCGCTGAAGGACATCAAAAAAGGCGACCGACTGACGATGGACTACGCTTCCACCGAAGACAAACTCTTGCGTCAGTTCGCCTGCCAGTGCGGCTCGTTCGACTGCCGTGGCTGGATCACCGGCTACGATGAACCGCCGAACGCCGACGGCCAGTTGTTTCTGCAGCACTGGCGCCGGCGAAGTCTCTGCTGAAGGGCGTTACAACGTCTCGACCGGACGCAGACGGTATTGCGGCGGCAATTGCTCGAAACCGCTGATGGTGGCGTTCAGGCTTTTCCAGCGACCGTCCTTGATGCCATAGATGCAGCCGTGAACAGACAGGCTCTGCCCGCGGTGCCAGGCGTTTTGCACAATGCTGGTGTGCCCGACATTGGCCACTTGCTGGATCACGTTGTATTCGCAGAGGCGGTCGACCCGCTCTTCTTCAGTGGGCAATTTGGCGAGTTCTTCGCGTTTTTCATAATAGAGATCGCGAATCGAGCGCAGCCAGCCGTCGATCAGGCCCAACTGACGGTCCTGCATCGAGGCGCGCACGCCGCCGCAGCCATAGTGGCCGGTAACGAGGATGTGTTTGACCTTCAGCACGTCGACCGCGTACTGAATCACCGACAGGCAGTTGAGGTCGGTGTGCAGCACTACGTTGGCCACATTGCGGTGGACAAACAGATCGCCGGGCAGCATGCCGACGATCTCGTTCGCCGGCACCCGGGCGTCGGAGCAACCGATCCACAGGTATTCCGGGGTTTGCTGACGGGCCAGCTTGGCGAAGAAATCAGGATCTTCTTTGGTGATCGCGTCAGCCCAGCGCTCGTTGTTATCAATCAGATCTTGTAATTCGTTCATGCAATGAAACCTCGAGAATGATGCGCTTCTATGACAGACAACCATCTGTCGGGGTCACGCGCCAGATGCAGAAACCCGGTTTTCCATGCCGGAGGAATTCTCAGCAGCCCAGGGGGTCCACCCTAGTAAGGCCTACAGTATGAGGAATTGCCATGACTGAATCACGACGTCCGTACGATGCGGTGCAACCCGAGCCCATCGATGACAACGAAGACCGCATGGGTTCGATGCATGAGCTGGATTTCGACGAGGAAGAACCCAGCGCCAAAATCGGCGACGAGCTGCCGCAAACAGAGCGTGAACGCCTGATGCCTCGGGAACGCGTACGTGAAGCCGGCATGACCGGGGCCTCGACCGATGACCATGAGTCCACCGACGACGACATGAGCCCGGAAACCCTGATCCATGAAGACGGCGCACGGGACGCCCACGAAGCGGGTGAAGGTGACCAGGCCGATTGGGATTTGAGCATTGTCGATGAAGACGACATCGGCGGAGGCAATGGGCTGGATGAAGAGGAACTGGCGCGGCGGGATCCGATGGACGGTAATCGTTGATCTATCTGTCTGAGAGGATCGGAATGTAGGAGCTGCCGAAGGCTGCGATCTTTTGATCTTCCTGTGTCGTGACAACAAAAGATCAAAAGATCGCAGCCTTCGGCAGCTCCTACACGGGATCGCTGTTCAATCGACCAAAGTGCAGGCCATGACGACAGCATCTTCACGCCCGCCAACTGCCGGGTAGTAATCGCGCCGCCGACCAATCTCGTTAAACCCATAACGTTCATACAACTTGAACGCGCCACGGTTGCTGTCGCGCACTTCCAGAAAACACTCCCGCGCCTTGGCGTCATACGCCCGGGACATTAAATGCTCCAGCAACGTCAAGCCCAGGCCACGGCCCTGGTTCTCCGGTTTGACGGTGATGTTCAGCAGATGCGCTTCATCAAGGATGATCTGCACCACCCCATGGCCGACCTGCTGCTGGCCTTCAAACATCAGCCATATCTGATATTTACCCAGCCCATCGAGAAAAATCCCGCGAGTCCAGGGATGGCTGTAAGCCGCGTATTCGATTTTCAGTACAGCGTCCAGGTCCGCCTCGGTCATTGGGCGGAACGATACAGCGTCACTCATTCGATTCTTTCCAGCGCGCCATCAGCCGACGCATGGCTTGCCAGACATCAGCCTTACGCTGTGGCTCTTCCATTAATAATTCCAGACCCGGCAGGGCCCAGACCGAGCCCAGGCCTTCGACCTGGAGTTCACGGTTGAAGGATTCGGCGTTCGCCTCACCGGCGAAACGCACCGCCGGCAAGCCGATCAGCCACACGCAGACGCACGGTGCGTCTTCCAGCCGGGCCGAGAGAAAACCTTGCACGAAGTCGCGAGCCGCTTCCGGGCCTTGATCCATGGTGCCCCGAGACAACAGCGGCCAACGCACCGGCTCGCCGACGATCTGCGGGCTGTCCGGCAGACCGGCGGCGCGCAGCATGTCTTTGAGCAACAGATAGGCGGGGTCGCGGGTCTGGAACGATTCGCCTGTGGGTAACTCCACCAGCAGCAAGCAACGCCCGGCCCGCAGCAATTGCAGAGCGAAACGCGGTGGCGGCACGACTGGCGCCTTGGCCACAACCGGAGCGGCCTCTTCTTCAACCTTGGCATTCGTACGCGTGCTGGCCAGCGATGGCCGTGGCACCTCGATTTTCACCCGTTCGGCCGGTTTGACCAGCGGTTCCACGGGCGCCTCTACCACTGGCGCTGGCGCCACCGGGGCGACGACCAACGGCTCGGGCATCTCCAGCAATTCAGGGCGCGAGGGCGCAGCAAAAGGCAATTCGGTGCGCGGCAGCCAGTTGACCACCTGCATGGCGGTCAAATAAGCGCGGCGACGGGACTCGATAAGCAAAGGTCGGCCACTTGTGGATAACTAAAGTGCGGTGATTCTACCGCCCTTCGCTCAAGATCGCCCACGCTTGATCGATAGAAAGCCAACTGTCCGTCCCGAGAGTGAATCGCAACGGGCGTGATGCAGTACAATCGCTGCTTTTATTCGTCAACCAGCCGGCCATTCCGATGATCGAACCCAAGCGCGTCTTGCGCGCCCTCGCTGAACACTGGGCACTTCTGGAGCCACTGTGCGAGCACTTCGACCAAGGCACCTTGAGCCTCAACGAACTGCGTTCACAGTTGGCCGCCCAGCAACTGGACAGTACGCCGCAGGACATCACCAGCCTGCTGGACGTGTGGATCCGCCTCGACATTCTGGTTCCCGTGGCGAAAAGCCCGAACCGTTTCGAGCTCAATGCGCGGATCCACGACTTCCTCGCCTACCTGCGCCGTGAGCACCGTCTGGGCCTGTGCCTGGAGATCGAAGCCTATTTGCGTCACCTCGAACGCCTGGCCGGTTATATCCAGGACGCCTTCGACATCCGCGACGGCCACGACCTGGCGCGCCAGTTGCGCCTGCTCGACATGCGCGTACGGGACGTATTGAAGAAACTCGCCAACGACGAACAGGCCCTGGTGGCCGTCGCCGAGCGCGCCAAGACCAGCGACCGGCAAATCCCGCTGCGTCAGCGTTACGCTGAAGTACTGGCGACCTGGGACGAATACGTCGAACCGATGATCCAGTTGGTGAACGCCGACGGCGCCTTCGAACAAGGCGTGCGCAAGGTCGAGAACGTCCTGCTGAAGATGCTCACCGAGCAGCAGCGCCTCGGCCACCTGGTCGATGACGACATGCTGCTGCGCACCCACGCGCGCATCCTCGAAATGCAGACCAGCGCCCAGCTGACGCTGCGTCATGCCCGCGAACTGCTGCTGCCGCTGCGTGAAGAAGCCCGTCGGCACAACGCCGTGACCCGTGGCGCGGCGCTGGCTTTGTCGGCCATCCGTCGCAAAGGCATCGATGCGGTGCCACAAGCGGCGATGCCGATGTTCACTCGGCCGCAAAGCACCTTCTTGGGTAGCGCCAGTCAGGTCGAAGCCTACGTTTATGCGCTGGCCCGTTTCGAGCCGAAACCGGCGCGTTTCCCCAAGGCCCACAAGACGCAGAAAGGCGAAGCGCCGCGCGCGCCACGCACGGTTCGGGAAATGCTCGAACGCTGCGAAGACGCCCTGCCGATGCCGGACCTGATGACCTGGCTGCTGGAGCAGGAGCCGGACGGCGCTACCGACGAATTGCTTTACTGGTTCTCGCGCCTGTCGCGGGAAAAGCGCTTCACACGCGAGCGTCTGGAACGCCGCGATTACCACACTCACGAGCACCAGGTCAGCCTGCGCTCCTTCGCCCTGCTCTCGGCCGCCGACACCGCCGCCGAGGATTCTGCGAGCATTCCAAATGCATCTTGATCTAAACGAACTGTCCCAGCTGGCGCCGATCTTTCGCGAGCTATTCAAGGGTTACCACGTCAGCCGCCGCGATCCGGAGCTGTACGCGCAACTGTCGAACTTCCAGGACCAGTACCGCACGCTGTTCAAGGCGTTGGGCTTTGAATTGGTCTGCGACACCCGTGGTTTTTACTACTTCGTGCCGGACCTCGCCGCCGCAGCAGTGAACAAGACCGCGCAACGTCTGGCGCTGTTCACCTTCATTCTCGTCGAGCATCTGGCCGACCAGGGCCGGGACCCGGTCGCCGTGCTCGACGGTGGCAGCCTCGGCCGCGACGAATTGCCATCGCTGCTGGAGAAATACCGCGACCTGTTTATCCAGGCCGAAGTGCAGACCGTCGAAGAACTCGAAGAAAAAATCATGCGCCGCATGACTCAGCTCGGTTTCGCCGGTGAAGAAAACGGCATCTACCGTTTCCTGCCGCCGATGCACCGTTTCCTCGATGTCTGCCTGTCGGTCCAACAAGACCGTGATCTGGCCGCCAGCCTGCACAGCGTGTTGCCTCTGCCGGTTCCGGTGCTGATCGACGACGACAGCGACGAAAAGCTGTTGGAAACCGATGACCCGCTGGATTTGAGTGACTTCGAAGAAGAAAGCGAAGAAGACGCCATGGCCCGCGCCATTGCCGAAGAACAGGAGACCGACGCATGAGCAAGGAACGCTACGGCATTCGCCGCTTCGCCCTTTTGAACACCGCCGGTTACAGCCTCGGCCTGTTCCCGCTGGAAGAACCGTTGTCGGTTTACGGCGCGAACAACCTCGGAAAATCCGCCTCGATCAACGCCTTGCAGTTCCCGATCCTGGCGCGCATGTCGGACATGAGTTTCGGCAAGTACAGCCTGGAGCAATCCCGGCGCTTCTACTTCGCCTCGGACACCAGTTACATCCTGGTCGAAGTCTCGCTACCTCACGGTCCACATGTGATTGGTGTGGTCGGTCGCGGCCCGGGCGGTGGTTTCGGTCACCAGTTCTTTGCCTACGCCGGCAAACTGGATCTGGCCCATTACCAGAAAAACGACACCTGCCTGCGTCAGAAAGAATTGTTCACCAACCTTGAGCGCGAAGGCCTGAAAGCCTACGAGCTCAAACCGGATGAATTGCGTCGTTTGCTGGTCGGTGGTCACACCTCGATCCCGCTGGACCTGACGCTGATCCCGCTGCGCTCCACCAGCGAGCAGAGCCTGAAGACGTTCCGCGCGCTGTTCATCAACCTGCTGCACATGCGCGAAATCACCGCGGCCAAGCTCAAGCAATTGTTCCTCGATGCGTTCGAGCACAGCCTGCGTTCCGGCAGCGTCGATTACATCGCCGCGTGCGAAGAAGCGTTCCGCGATGTACGACGCATGGAGCAGGATTACAACTCGCTGGTCACTGCCGGCCCATTGGTCGAAGCCCTTGCGGCAGGCGTGACCCAGCGCAATATCCTGCGCGGCAAACTGCACCGCATTTCGCCGCTGCTCGACTCCCTGCTCGGCACTTGGTCGGACTACGCCAGTGCGCGCAAGGAAGAGCTGACGATTCAGGCCGAGCATTACCGCAACGAGCAAGACGCGCTGCAAAACGATCAGCGCGGCGGCACTCAGGAACTGATGCGCCTGGAGCGGGAAATCACCGGCATCCAGCGCTGGCTCGGCGAGCTGTCGGTGCTCAAGCATCGCTTCGCACTGGTCGATGACGTCAAAGTGCTTGAGCAGCAACTGCTCGCGGCCAAGGATGCGCACGATGAACTGGCCGGTGCGCTGGCGCAGTCGCGGCAGTTCAGCGCCGAAGATTTGGAAGAGCGTCTGCGGGATCTGGAAAAACGCCTGAAGTCGGTCAAACAGCAACTCGATCATGCCGACAACAACAGCTACGCCCGTCTGCGTGAAGAGTTCTCGCAACAGGATGTCGAGCGCCTGATGCGCCTGTTCAACAGCGCGCTGTTCAGCCTGCCGTTGGGTGAGCACGGTATTACGCTGGACGAGGACGGTCAGTGGGTCAAATCCATGGAACTGATCCTCGATGGCTTCAAGGGCGAGCGTTTCGAAGTGCCGGGCCTGTCCATCGACATCTCGCACATCGAACCGCCGGCCCTGCAAGCCCTGGCTGACCGCGCGGCGTTGCGCGATCAGAAAGAGCGTCTGGATAAAGAACTCAAGCAACTGAAAACCCAGCAAGCCGTGGCCGCCGACCGCGCCGCGAGCAAGACCCAGACCGAAGCGCTGTACCAGCAAGTGCTGGATGCGCAGAAAGCGCTGGAAGATTTCCGCCGCGCGCAAACCCTGAGCGCCGAGGAAGGCGACAAGTTGGAACAGCTGGCGCAGATGGAAGCGGCGCAGGACGAGTTGAAGCGTTCCAGCGACGCCTTCACCGAACGCGTCCAGCAACTGTCGGCCAAGCTACAACTGGTCGGCCGGCAGATCGGCGACATGGAAGCCAAGCAACGCACCCTCGACGACGCCCTGCGCCGCCGTCAGCTGTTACCCGCAGACCTGCCGTTCGGTACGCCGTTCATGGACCCGATCGACGACTCCATGGACAACCTGCTGCCGCTGCTCAATGACTATCAGGACAGCTGGCAGGGTCTGCAACGCAGCGATGGTCAGATCGAGGCGCTGTACGCTCAGGTCCGCCTCAAGGGTGTGGCAAAGTTCGACAGCGAAGACGATATGGAGCGTCGCCTGCAACTGTTGATCAACGCTTACGCGCACCGTACCGACGAAGCACTGACCCTTGGCAAGGCGCGTCGTGCGGCCGTTACCGACATCGCCCGGACCCTGCGCAACATCCGCAGCGACTACGACAGCCTCGAGCATCAACTGGCGCTGTTCAACCGCGAGATCAACAAGCGTCAGGTCTCCAACCTGCAAAGCTTCCGCATCGTGCTAGCCCCGAACAAAGAAGCGCTCAAGCACATCGACCAGATCATCCACAGCGCCGGTCAGTATGAAGAAGGCGAAACCCTTTCGGTCTTCGACCTGAGCCAAAGCGCTGATCAGGACAACAAGAACGAAGAAGCCAAGGAGTATCTGGCACGGCTGGTGGCGGCGAACCACAACCAGCTCGGTCTCAAGGATCTGTTCGAGCTGGCGTTCGAGATCACCAAGGTCAACGGTCAGCCGGTGATCCACACCGACATCGACGGTGCCGCTTCCAACGGTACGACCATGACCATCAAGGCGCTGACCAACATGTACTTGTTGCTGCACTTGATGGACCGCGACCAGGCCGGTCGCGTGCGCCTGCCGTATTACCTCGACGAGGCAGCGGACATCGACGAGAAGAACCAGGCAGCGCTGTTGGAAACCAGCCTGCAACTGGGCTTCGTACCGATCCTTGCGAGTGTGAAGCCGCAGGTCTGCGCCAGTGTTGCCATCGACCTGGAAGGTGGCAGCGGCCCGAACGGGATCTACATCGACGAGGCGGACTGGAAGTACATCCGTCGTCACGATGAAGTGAAGGCTGCCGTTGCCGTTGAAGCGGATGAACCGGAGCTGGATGCGGTTTGATTTGAACCGTTAGATACGAAAAAGGCCGCGATCCAATGGATCGCGGCCTTTTTTTGTGTGCTGACTTGAGACTTTCAGTGAACTTGAGGGCCTCTTCGCGAGCAAGCTCGCTCCCACATTTGACCGAGTTGTCTGAACGAACGCGGCTCAATGTGGGAGCGAGCTTGCTCGCGAAGGCGTCATCACAGACGCCAATAAATTACTTGCCGATTGAAATCTTCGGCGCCCAGGT
This sequence comes from Pseudomonas sp. F01002, assembly GCF_004402115.1. Taxonomy (NCBI): domain Bacteria; kingdom Pseudomonadati; phylum Pseudomonadota; class Gammaproteobacteria; order Pseudomonadales; family Pseudomonadaceae; genus Pseudomonas; species Pseudomonas sp. F01002. The sequence continues at coordinate 51,210 of NZ_SOPU01000078.1, forward strand.
CAGCCATTCGTCTTCGAACTTATCGAACAGCGGGAACGTTTGCTCAGCTCGCGCCGGACTGCCCATACGCTCACCGTCCGGCGTGGCGAAAGCGATGCCGCCCTGAATCAGTGTCTCCAGCGATTCGGTACGCATCGTCGCCCCTTTGAACAAGCCGTAATCAAAGCCAAAACCACTGGAGTTCCAGAATCGCGTGCCGCTGCGCACCAACGGCGCGTACTTCGGCTCGATCAGGATGTGCACCAACACACGATCCGCCGTCTGGCCGAGTTCATAGCCTGTCACCTTGCCCACGGTGATTTCGCGATAAGTGACCGGCACACCTGTTTTCAGCGAACCACGGCGGGCAGCGCTCAACACCAGACTCAAACCGGCTTCTTGTTTAGCGGTTTCCGGCGGATTGGCCAAGGCCACGAAGTTCTTCTGCGGGCCGAGGTTTTTCGCGGCCGGTTGCACTTCGATGTATTGGCCAGTGACCAGCGTTTCGAGGTTGGACGTCTTGATCAGACCCAGTTCAGGTTTGACGACCCAGAACTGACTGCCCACTCGAGCGATGCGCTCCGGCACTTCGGTGATTCTTGCGGTCAGCATCACCGATTGCAGGTCATCCGTGAGGTCGACGTCTTCAATTTTGCCGACATCCAGGCCTTTGAATCTCACAGGTGTGCCGTTGCGTAAACCATCGGCGCGATCAACCTTGATCGTGACCACGGTGCCTTTTTGGTTGGCCTCGTCATGGTTGGCGAACAAACGGAAACGCGGAATCCGCTTCTGCAACGGCGCCTTGGCTTCCGGGGTTTCGAAGGCAATGCCACCGGCCATCAGGCTTTGCAGCGACTCACTTTTGACCTGAATTCCACCGGTCAACCCACCGGTCATCGTGATGCCGCTGGCATTCCAGAACCGTGTCGAGGCGTTGACGAGACCTTCGTATTCCTTCTCGATGTGTACACCAATCACCAACTGCTTTTTAGTGCGTGAGAACTGATAGCTCTGGACCGAACCGACCTTGACCTGCTTGTAGAGAATCGGGCTGCCGACCTCCAGTGAACCGAGGTTTTCGGTGAATAGCACCAGGTGCAATCCCGGTGCACGCAAGTCGAGCGGCGGTGCCTTCGGCCGTGCCACAAACTCGCGCTGCGGTGCGGCGCCTTTGTCTCCCGGACGCACGGCGATGTAGTTACCTTTGACCAACGCTTCGAGACCGGTGATACCGGCAAGCGAAATCGACGGCTTGACCACCCAGAACTGGGTGCCTTCGACCAGGTAATCTTCAGCCAGAGGATCGAGGGTCAATTCGGCGGTGGCACTGGATAGATCAGGATCTATCTTGAGCGCTTTCAGATTGCCGACCTGGATGCCTTTGTACATAACCGGTGTGCGACCCGCCTGCATTCCTTCGAAGTCGCTGAGTTTGACCTTGACCCGAATACCGGCGGCGGCTGCATCGAAATCTTCGTAGAGACGGAATGGCAGACTCGGATCGGTGGGCGGGCTGTCCTTGCGGTTCTCCGGCGTGGCAAACGCGATACCGCCGGCGACGATGCTCGCCAGGGACTCGCTACGCACCTTCACACCCGACAGGTTGGCGTCGATGCTGATGCCGCTGGCGTTCCAGAAACGCGTGTGTTTGCGCACCAGCTTGGCGTAGGTGGGCTCGATGAAAACTTTGAGTTCGACGGTGCTTTGGTCTTCGGACAGCAGGTAACTTTTGATCTGGCCGACCCTGATCTGCTTATAGAACACCGGGCTACCGCGATTGAGTGAACCGAGGCGATCAGCCTTGATGGTCAGGTGGAGACCGGGCTGGGCGTCCGACAGCGGTGGCTCTTCGGCCAAGGCTTTGAACTTGCGAGTTGGCTCACCCTCGCCCGGGCTTATCGCCACGTAGTTACCTGAGACCAGCGTCTCCAGGCCGGTGATGCCGGCCAGGGTCACGCTCGGCTTGACCAGCCAGAAACGGGTACTGGTCCGCAGGTATGGCTCCACGTCCTTGTTCATTTCAACGGTGGCGATCACGCCTTTGGAGTTGCCTTCGTCATCAAGTTTGAGAGTCTTTACCTTACCCACCGACATGCCTTTGTAGACGACTTCGGTCTTGTTGGCCTGAATGCCTTCACCACTTTCGAAACGCACCTGAATCTCGATGCCGGTCTCATTGTAGGCACGCCAGCCGAGCCAGCCGCCGATGATCAGGGCGATGAGGGGCAACACCCAAATGGCTGACCAGTTCGAGGCCGGTCGGGTTTTTGCTGTAGGCAAATCAGTCATGGTCGTCGTCCGACTCCGTGTTATCCCAAATCAGTCGGGGATCGAAAGTTACTGCGGCAAGCATTGTCAGAATCACCACACTGGCGAAAGCGATGGCGCCAAGATTGGCTTCGACGCTGGCAAGCCGTCCGAAATTCACAACCGCCACCAGGATGGCGATCACAAAAATATCGAGCATCGACCAGCGGCCAATGAACTCAATAAAGCGGTACATCCAAATGCGCTGGCGAGCCGAGAGTGGCTGGCGACGCTGCACGGAAAACAACAGCAGTGCGATGCCCACCAATTTGAACGTTGGTACCAGGATACTGGCGATAAAAACCACGGCGGCGATTGGAATCATGCCGTGTTGAACCAGTTGGATCACACCGGACATGATCGTGCTGGGATCGCCCTGCCCCAGTGAACTGACGGTCATGATCGGCAGCACATTGGCAGGGATGTAGAGAACCGCCGCGGTAACCAGCAACGCCCAGGTACGCATCACGCTGTTCGGGCGACGGGCGTGAACCAGCGCACCGCAACGGGTGCAGACCTGTACGTCGGTGTCGGCTTCCTGCTTGTTCAATTCATGGCATTCGGCGCAAATCAAAATGCCTGCATCAATCGCCCGCATGGGCATCCTCTCCTGATAAAGCCTGCCAGATCTGATGGGGTGACATCACAACCTCCAACCAGACCTGAACCAACAACAAACCGATAAAGCACGCCAGGCCAAGCCCGACGGTAATTGCTGCCATATCTGCCAGTTTGACGATCGCCACCAGTACGCCCATGAGGTAGACCTCGAGCATCCCCCAATCGCGTAAATGGTGATAAATGCGGTAGAGCAACAGGCCGTAACTGCGTCCGATATCAAAACGAATACTCAGCAGTACACCCAGTTGGCAAAGCAGCTTGAGCAGCGGAATTCCCATACTGCAGAGAAACACCACGACTGCTACGCCCTGCATTCCGGTATTGAACAGGCCAACAACACCAGTCCAGACAGTGTCATGCGATGACTGCCCGAGTAGATGGAGCTGCATAATGGGTAAAAAGTTCGCCGGGATATACAACAACAGAGCGGCGATAACCAGGGCGAGACTGCGCTGTACGACGTTATACCGATGGGCGTAGAGCTCGTAGCCGCAGCGCGGACAGAGGGCTTTCTCGCCATGGGCGAGTTCGGGCTTGCGCATCAGCAAGTCGCACTCATGACACGCTACCAAGTCGTCCAGCGGTAATTCTGACAGCCCTGGGGCGTCAACCGGATCTGGCATAAAGGCTATGGCCTCCAAAAAAGTTGGACCTATTCTAGTGTCATGGATCGAAAATAACTGTGCAAATTTGTGCTTTAACTGAAAGCCACTTTCCTGCGGACAAAACAAAACCCCTACCTGCATACGCAGATAGGGGTTTCGGAATTTAATCTTGACGATGACCTACTCTCACATGGGGAAACCCCACACTACCATCGGCGATGCA
>NZ_SOPU01000079.1:0-65333 GCF_004402115.1 Pseudomonas sp. F01002
CGCCCGTGGCCTACCAGCAAGACTCCGGCATGGTTGCCAACGACCCGGTGATCAAGCGCTTCGACCTGCGCCTGGAAACCCGCACCAGCCGCACCACCCGCCGCGACTACGACTTCGAAAAACCGCGCCTGACCCTGGAAAGCGAAAACCGTGGCGACGCCCTGCCCGACCTCGAAGACTACGACTACCCCGGTCGCTTCATCGACCGCGAACGCGGCAAGCACCTGGCCAAGCGCGCCCTCGAGCGTCACCGCAGTGACTTCCAGCTCGCCGAAGGCAAAAGCGATCAGCCGTTGCTGGTCAGCGGCCACTTCCTGGCCCTGACCCAACACCCAAAAGCCAAATGGAACGACCTGTGGCTGCTGACCGAAATCCTCCACGAAGGCAAACAGCCGCAAGTGCTGGAAGAGTCGGTCACCAGCAGCACCACCAACCTGAAAGACGATTTCCACCAGGGCTACCGCAACCGCTTCCAGGCCACCCCGTGGGACGTGCCGAACCGCCCACCGCTGACCCAGAAAAAACCGCGCATCCTCGGCAGCCAGAGCGCCGTGGTCACCGGGCCAAAAGGTGAAGAGATCCACTGCGACCAATACGGCCGCGTCAAAGTGCAATTTCACTGGGATCGCGAAGGCCAGGCCGACGACAAAACCAGCTGCTGGCTGCGCGTCTCCTCCGCCTGGGCTGGCGCCCACTACGGCGGCATCGCCATCCCGCGCATCGGCATGGAAGTGCTCGTCAGCTTCCTCGAAGGCGACCCCGACCAACCGCTGATCAGCGGCTGCCTGTACCACAAGGAAAACGTCGTCCCCTACGACCTGCCGGCGAACAAAACCCGCAGCACCTTCAAAACCCTCAGCTCCAAGGGTGGCGGCGGCTACAACGAACTGCGCATCGAAGACAAAAAAGGCCAGGAACAAATCTTCCTGCACGCCCAACGCGACTGGGACGAAAACGTCGAGCACGACCAGAAAATCCGCGTCGGCAACGAACGCCACGACACCGTCGAACAAAACAGCTACAGCGAATTCAAGGCCGAAGAACACCATACCGTCTACGCCGACCGCAAAGTCGAAACCCGCGCCAACGACCACCTCACCGTGGGTGTTAATCAGCACATCAAGGTCGGTACTGGGCAGTTCATTGAAGCGGGTCAGGAAATTCACCTGAGCAGCGGCATGAAAGTCGTGCTCGAAGCTGGTAGTGAACTGACGCTGATTGGTGGTGGGAGCTTCATCAAGATCGACGGCAGTGGCGTGACGCTGAGTGGGCCGGTGATCAACATGAATTCCGGCGGGAGTCCGGGAAATGGGACAGGTGCTGCGCCATTGATGCCGGGGGTATTGAAACAGGCGGATGCGGATAAGGCTGGCCAGGTTGTTGCGCCCTCCCTTGCATCGTATAAAGCGCAAGCAAAGACAGGGGTGCTACTGCCGACTCCTTCGTGCCACCTCGATGCCTCCGGCCATTGCCCCATTCACCAGCCGGGTAAAACAGCATGATGGACTCGATTCCTTCGCCGTTCGAGCAAGCTGCGTCACCGGGCACCATGTGCCTGATTCTGGATGGCAGCTTTGATGCGGATTTGCTGACGCGTCTGTTTCAAGGTGACGAACAATCTCGCCCTCGGTGTATTCCACTATTCCTCAACACGCCATATGCCGAACTTCAACCTGCTGGACCTTACGTTGTCGTGTGCCCTGCAAAAGGCGACTCGACGGCCTATGCCAGTGCCTTGCTGGAGCAGTCCGACGCCGGCTGCGTGGCCTGGCTGAGCAATGAGCAAGCCTTGGATAACGGGGTTGAACACTGGCAAAGCCTGCTCACTGTGCGCACCGACGACGCGCCGCAACAAATGATGCGGTTTTTCGATCCACGTTGGTTGGAGCCCCTGCTGCGCAGCCTCAATGAAACTGAGCGCGCCCAGTTTATCGGGCCATTCACCGGCATGGCCTGGCGTAACGAAATGGGCTGGCGGTATTACGCCAGGGCGCCCCAGAGTCCAGCGGCCGAACTGCAACCGCCCGCTTGGCTGTACCTGAGTCCGGAGCGCGAAGAATCGATTGAGCAAGGTCGATTGAAGGTCATTGCAGCACGCTTTGCCGAAGACTATCGCGAAGTGTTGCCCGCCGAAGACACCGTCGAGTTTGTACATCGTCAGTTGCTGGCCGGACAACAAGCAGGCTACCAACAGATGGCAGATCAGGAGCGCTGGCTACGCCTCGCCATAAGCCGTGGAGACTCCTTTTGGGCAAACACCCCGGATGCAGAACTTCTGGCTCGTAACGACGTGGCGCTGGGTGAAAAATTGACTCAGCTGGAAAGCCTCTGAATCACAAGGACGATGAGCAATGAGCAACACCTATACCGTCAAAAGCGGCGATACCCTCGGCAATATCGCCAGCGCCAACAAATGCTCCGTGGCGGAGCTGCGGGCACTTAACCCCAATATCACCGACCCCAACCACATCAAAGCCGGTTGGGTGTTGCAGTTACCAGCCGCTAAAGTGTTGCCGCCGCCCAAGCATGCGGACAACCAGAGCACCACCAGCGTCAAGGGCGAAGCCCAATGCAAGGACGAACTGGTGGACGTGGTGCATATCACCGGTGAAGACACTTTTTACGTTCTGACGGAAAAAGAGTCAAAAGCACTCAAAACGCAGACTGACCTTGTCAAGAAACTCATGGACGAGCTGCACCAGAACCTGGCCAAAGCCACCGAAACGAGCAAATGCACCAAAGCGTCAAATCCTCAGACCAGTTGCGCCTGCTCGCGCTGTGTCAAAGACGCCTGGAACGCCAAGGCCGAAGGTGCCGGCCTGGTGCAGCGATCAGAGCCACCGCCGGAAAAAGCGACCGCAAAGGCGGTTACGCGCAAAGAAGACTTGCAAGGTCAGTTGGCAACCGTGCAACAGGCACGTGACTGGTATCAGCGTTATACGCCGAAGGTATCGCTTGGGGGCAACTACCTGGAGAGCAACTGGAAACAGCTCCAAGCTAAAAAAGTACTCGAATTGAACGCCGAGATTGAATCCCTGCGAACCAAAATCGCAGCGCAAGGAAAGGCCGAAGCCGGCGACAGTTCCACCAGCGCCAACAGCGCTGCGCCTGACATCAAGCATGGCAAGGGAAAAACCTCCGAAAGCCAAAAGGGTCGGCAAGTAAAAACGGGCATTACCGTCATCGAAGTCATCTCGTTCAGCGACCCAAGCCGCCGGCATTACATACCGATGAGTTACCGGGAACAGCTTGACTGGAAAGTGAAGGTCAGCACGAAGGTAATGCAGGGCAAGCCGCTCGATAAAAACCTGGCTAAAGAACTGTTCAAGGACATTAAGTCCGCCGTCAATGAAAGCCGTAAAACCAGTCCCCTAGGCGGTCTGGAAGCCAAATTTACGACCTGGACGAGCAAGGACGACAATTTGCTTAATGCGCTGCATAAAGAATGCTCCTGGACTTCCAACCAGGCAGACTCGGCTAAATACGCCGTCTCCGCCGAAGCCCACGCCTTCCGTTTCGCCGCCACAGCCAGCGCCGGTATCAATAGCTGGGAACCCGGCAAGGGCAACATCGAAGTGGGCGTTAAGGCCAGCGCTGCAATCTCGCTGGCGGAAGGTTCGGTCGCACTCAAGAGCTTCTTCCCCGACCAGGGCGGGTATGTGGTGCGGATGCCTTACCGCAACGCCGAAGGCAAGGAAGTGGTCAGCGATATCGGCATCTTCCGTCTTGACGGCAAGGTAGAGCTGTCGTGTTTCGCCGGGGCGACGGCACAAGGTCAGGCAGGCGCCAAAGCGCAGTACAAACCCAAGGAAGTTGAAGCCTCTGGTGCGACGGCGTTGCTCAGTACGCCAAGCATGGCAGTGGATAAAAAACGCGGGGGTAGCCTTGGTGTGAAGGGCAACGCGTTTGCTGGCGTACAAAGCGGCGGCACAGTGACCGGGACATTGAAATGGCTTGATCCGGCCAAGCAAGGTGGCGGCAAAATTGTCGCGGGCCAGGCGAATGATAGTGGGAGCACCGACTGGGCGAGTCTGGTTGAGATTAAGGCTGAGGGGAATGTGGCGCTTGGTGTGGGGGCTGGGTTTGATTTTAGTATCGAAATTAACGCGGATCGCTTGGCAGTTAATTGCAAAGCGAGCTTGGTATTCGGTCCTGGCGCTGGCGGGGGTTTTGGCACAGCAGTGGATTTGGAACAGGTAGGTAATCTGGCGTTTGTGTTTTGCAGTGCGCTGTCTAAAGCTGACTTTCACTATCAACTGGCGGTAACTCAGGATGCCTTCAACTACATGGCCAGGGGGTTATACCAAATTGCAACCCATCCTGGAGAAGTAGCGGGAAAAGCATTTGCGGATGGATTTCGGAACATGGGGCTTTGGTGGAAACAGCGCGAGGCTACAAAACAGGAAGCTGAAAATCTTGCAAAGTATCTACTCAGCCACCAAGCCATCAACGTGAATGGAAAGAAAATCCCCCTCAAAATACTGCCACCAGAAACTATTGGCCCCATGCTGTATTTATTAACTGAAAGTTTTGTCGAAAGCTGGGCCGAAGACCAGGAAAAAGCCGTCGTCTTGCTGCTGTCACATTTACGCAGTTGGCGGCATTTTTTCGAAGTATTGGAACATTGTTCGAAGAGCGGTAGTAAAGTCAAAGCCATGGACAGTTTGGATCGTATCAACGCAATGCTAGACGGGAGCGAGCAACGAGAGTTCAACCGATTTATCGGCACCTTAGCAATCAATGGAGAGTCATCAGTGCAGTCTGAGGGTATGCTGGCTTGGACTCCAGGCTTGCCGTGGCGCAAAGAAGGTGTGTTAGTCGCAGCGCGGCGCAGCAATCTATTTGATGGCTTGACTTAAATATACAATTAATTATAAGGGCGCCATCGGCGCCCTAACATCTAATACGCTATAGATTTTTATCTGACTGAATAGCACAGCGAAAGCTCGTACCAGGATAATAAGCATCCTGTATTGGCTTATCGGGCCATCGCCTTACAATTGAAGCAGCTAGCAATGGACCCTCGGGATAATACGAGCCGCGTTTAACTTTATCTGTCCCTGTTTTCGGACCTTGCGGATTTTCCAACGGCGAGTGCTGATAATAATCTTTAGAATACCAATCGTTAACCCAATCCGTAGCATTACCGGACATATTGTAAATACCCAAGGGATTAGGGGTGAATCGGCCAACTGCAAAAGTCTCACCTTCACCTTCTACCGGAAAGTTCTTCCCAAAACTCAGGCTTCCGGTATCGGTAGGAAATAGCACATGTTGCCCGCGGCTACGGGCGGCATATTCCCACTGAGCTTCTGTAGGCAAATCTACCGGATAGCCACTCAGCAGCCCAATCCATTGACAGTAATCTTTCGCCTCCTGCCAGCTCTTTGTGGGCGCCGGTAAATTCGGGGCATACATACTTTTCAAATCTGCTCTGTCGCGGAATTTAGTATCAAACAATGGCTTATTTTGCACGGTAAAAAACAGATCGAAATCACCCAAAATAGTTTGAAACTTCGACAGGTAGTAGCTGCTCAGTTTTACCGGATGCACGAAATCGTCATTACCGTCCATACTGATATTACAAAGCTGCTCAGGATCCTGCCCACAAGGCCAGGTACACACATCCTTTTCGTCGTACTCACAAATCCAGCCGAAATCACCCATATCAAACTGACCACCCTCGACAAACACCATATTTTCGATGGACTGCAGGACGGTGTTGAGCACCTTGCCACGCAGTTCGCTGGGAAGATCAGGGTACTTCTTCGCGATAGTGGTTGCGATGGACGCGACTTTCTCTGGGGTAAGGCTCTTGCTGTTTGGCAAAGGGCCGGATTCCGCCTCGCAGCCGACCAAAAACATCATGGCTGGCAAGGCAAGTACGAGCTGACGTAGCACTGGCAATATCCTTATAAAATGCGACAAAGACCGAACATTAACATCCCACGCCTGCACAACAAAGCCAGACTACTGATTTTCCCCGCTGTACCTCGGAGTTTTCGGATCAGTGAGCTATAGCGGCCTATCCGACTGAATCGCACAACGGAAGCTGTTACCTTGATAGTGACCACCTTGATCTGGCTCTTCAGCCCAACGTCGGACTATAGGAGCGGCGAACAAAGACGCCTCAGAATAATTTGATCCCCTTTTTATTCTCTTAGTACCAGTGTCTGGTCCTTGCGGATTTTCTAAGGGTGAGTGCTGATAATAATCTTTGCCATACCAATCGTTGACCCAGTCAGTAGCATTGCCTGACATACCGTAAAGACCCAAAGGGTTAGGAGGGAAACGTTTCACAGGAAACGTGGCTGTTTCAGACTCCATTGGAAAATTTTCCCCGTAACTGAGACTCCCAGTATCGGTTGGAAACAACACATGCTCGCCTCGACTGCGGGCGGCATACTCCCACTGCGCCTCAGAGGGTAGGTCCACGGGATAACCACTTAGTTGGCCAATCCATTGACAGTAATCTTTGGCCTCCTGCCAGCTTTGTGTGGGAGCAGGTAATACTGGATTAAAAAGTATATCTTTTAGATCTTCTCTATCTCGATATTTAGCATCAAACAGAGGCTTTCCGTTCGCAACAAAAAACAAATCGAAATCACCCAACGCAACCTGAAATTTCGACAGGTAATAACTGCTCAGCTTTACCGGATGCACAAAATCATCATCACCACCCGAACTGATATTACAAAGCTCCTCCGGATCCTGACCACAAGGCCAGGTGCACACATCCTTTTCGTCATACTCACAAATCCACCCGAAGTCGCCCATATCAAACTGACCGCCTTCGACAAACACCATATTGTCGATCGACTGCACCACGGTGTTGAGCACCTTGCCACGCAGTTCGCTGGAAAAGTTCGGGTATTTATTCTTGATCGTGGCCGCGATCGCCGCGACTTTTTCTGGCGCGAGTTTCTGGCTGTGCGGCAAGGGTTCGGATTCTGCCTGGCAGCCGAGCAGAATCAATGCTGGCAGGGCAAATACAAGCTGACGTAACACAAGCGATTTCCTTATCAACTACAACCATGCCAGAACCTTATCACTCCCCGCCTGCACCACAAAGCCCGATACCGAGCCTATCACTGAAGCCCCGGCAACCGGTTTTGACAGATCGGACACAATCAAGGCATGCAAATGCCGCTTTGTGGCTATGTTGGTTCAGGAGATTCACCATGAAAATGTTTCCACCCGAGTATCCCGATCCCCTCCAATTCAGCAAAGCAACCCAACGCGCCGTCAGTGCAATCCACAACATCCAACCCCGCCGGCCTCGTCTTCACCCTCCTCCCGGCCATCGACACTGAAACCTGTTAAACCACGCCTGCGAAAACCTCTGCATCACTCAACGAACTGACCACAGATCTCAATTCCGCGACAGTCGCAATTTGCTGCGATGCGGCCAGGCAGCGATTGCAGGCACCGGTTTAATCCAGGCAATAAAAATGGGCGACTACCACGGTCTCCCATTTTTTATGTCTGAAGCTTTTAAACTGCTCTCCAGAGAAGGTGTTCGCCCAGTGTAATGGCCTGGCAATCCATGCACCGGTAAAGAGCCCTGACACTGGGCGAACGGGAAGTATTTTAATTGAAGTTTTCGAATATGTCCGCGTATATGAACATGAAATTTATCGAAACAACTTTCGATTAAATGTCGGCCCAAATACTATTTTACAGACTAGCAAACTCACCAGTTAGACCATTAAAACTGATTGTTCTTATACAAAAATTGTACAAGCAACCTATAGAGCTAATACTCAACTTCCGTGCTTGCTGTTCACTTTCAATATATCGGTATAGGTGACAACGACACTCTGCCCAACTTTCAGATCTTTCAATTCCGCTTGAACTTCGGGTCTTACGACGTCAACGGTCTTGGACTGGCCGGCGGGGTTTTCGAAGGTGACCTGGTTTTTCTTCACGTCGATTTTGGTGATTTTCAGTTGGACCTGCACCTGACGGTAGGCTTCGCCGCCCGGGTTGTCGCTGCCGGGAGCTGCGCGGACTTCGCCAGCGCGTTCGACGGTGCCTGGCAGGCCTTTGTCGACGTCGGTGTCGAGGTAGGCGGCGACAGCGCTAGTAACCTTGACATCGACTTGGTCGCCGACTTTCAGTTTGCCGAGGTTTTTGGCCTTGTCGGTCAATTGCACATGGACCTGACGACCTTCCGGCCCCTCCAGGACGACCTGGTGATTGGCAGCATCGACCGAGACAACTTTGGTGGTGACCTGATCCGCCTCCACAACGGCAGACAGCGGGATGTCCGCCGCCATGGCGCTAAGGCTGGCGGCAGACAGCAGGGTCGCAAGGGTGATGGCTTTGGTCAGTGCGTGAAGTTTCATAAGCGGTACATTCCCTGTGATTTGGAGGCAGCAACGAGCGCTGAACCACCGTCCAGCGCCCTCTGCGCAGATGAGCATAGACGCTGATCAGGGAGTTTTTGCGGTTTCTTGTGCGGTGGATTCACCACTGTCTGTGCCCTTGCCGCTTTCCTTGCGTCGGGTTGGATCGGTCGGGCGCAGGGCGTCGTTGTCGCGCTCGACTTCACCCGGTGGTCGGGGCTCGTCGGGGTTTTCCAAAGTGTCAGGCGGTTTGGGATTCATGGAAATTCTCCTCAGGCTTCGGGATCGTCAACCTCCTGGGCGACGTTTACGGCAGGCGAGTCTTTATGAGATTGATAGGCCTTGGCCTTCAAGGCCTGCCATTGTTCCAGATCGATGGCGCCCTGCCCCAGCAAATCATCGGCCACCCGCAGCAGTTCGGCGTAATGGGCATCAGGGGACTGTTGCCAGTAGGCCTTGTCTTCGAACAGGCGCTGCCATGAGGCAAGGTCAGGTGGTTTTAGGTCGTCGCTCATGTGTGGGCTCCTGCGGGGGTTCTCACGGTAGAGGGTTGGGCGTCGCGAGGAGTTCCGGGGGGATTTCGGGGGATCAAGATCAACGTCAAAGGATCGCAGGCTTCGCCAGCTCCTACAGGGGGCCTCAATACCCGGTCATTTCCAGATAACCCTGCCCACCATGGCTGCCACTCAATTGCACCGGCCCTTCCCAATAGGGAATGCGCAAAGCCATCCACGCATTGGGATTGAGCGCGCTGATCGTGATGTCGAGGTGTTTCTCGGGGATTTTGATCGACCAGCGCACCGGCATCGAACGACCGGCGACGTTGGCGGTGTCTTGTGGTGTGAGGTTGATGTCGGCTGCGTGCAGTAACTGCGTCTGGCCTTGAGCGTCGATCCAGGTGCCGGTGAGGTAAGGCGCGCCGTCCTTCTGCCGCATGCGGTAGAGCATCACCTGCTCGCCGCTGTCCAGGTGCAGGGAAAACCAGTCCCAGCCTGTCTGGTTGGCGGTCAGGGGTTGGCTGCTCCACTCGCGGTCGAGCCAGGCCGGGCCGCTGACTTGATACGTTTTGCCGTCGATTTCCAGCGTGCCGCGGGCCTGAAAAAAAGGCTGACTGTAGTAGTACGACGCCTGCCCTTGTTCAGATTTCTGACTGAAGCCTTTGTCGCCCTGAAGCACCAAAGGGCGTGTGGAGGTCAGCCGCAGTTGATAGCCAAAATCCTTGTCCCGGGCGCTGAGTTGAAGATCCGCCAACGGGTCGGAACCCTGACTGCTGAAACGCCAATCATCGATCCACGCGTTGAACGGTGCGAGACTCACGCCAGCCTGACCAACACCACCACGGGCATAGCGCTCGGCGGCGTGATGCACTGTCGCCGACGTCACGGCCGCGTGGCCAAGCCAGATGATTTGATTACCCCAGCCAGCGACCTCGGGCGTCGCTTTCAAGGCGCTGCGAAACAACGTCCACTGCACGCCGAACTCGCGTCCCTGATCGTCCTTTAGGTTGGCGGTGACGTACCACCATTCGATGCGAAAACCGTCATGAGGACCGTGATCCGCCGGAAAGCTGAACACCCGACCGGGCACCACCGGGGTGAACGCGGCAGCCTGATGACCCAGCCCCGCGAAGCCTTTCTCAACAGGCGCCGAGTTATCGCACCCGCTCAATAACGCCAATAGCAACAGGCCGACCTTAATCTTCATGAGCAAACGTCCTCAGCAGATCCGCCGGTTGCGTGCGATACAGCGAATACAGCGGCCACGCCGACGCCAGTAAAGTCGCCAGCAGCGCCAGCCCCATCAACTGCAACAGCTGCATCGGAAACACCCGCAGCGGCAAGCGCCAGCCGAAGGCCTGGACGTTGATCACCGTGTCCAGGCACCACGCCAGCGCGATCCCCAACGGCAACGCAAGCACCAGGGTCAGCACCGCCAGCAACCAGGTCTGCCCGAGATTGAGCAACATCAGTTGCCGGCGAGTCACGCCGAGCGCCCACAGGGGCGCGAGTTGCCCGAGTCGGCTCTGACTTTGGGTCAACAGGCTGATGAACAGCGCCACGCCCGCCACACAGAGGGTCAGGCTATTGAGCGCGGCGGTTGCGGCAAAGGTGCGTTCGAAGACTTGCGTGGACCAACCCTTGAGCCGGGCCTGGTCGACGATGCGGCTGTCCTCCAGCGTGAAGCGGGTTTGCAGCGCGGTCTGGAAGGCAGGGATCAACGTCGGGTCGATGCGCAGGTTGAAACGGCTGGGTGTCAGCTGCGGCCAGCCGCGCAGCAGATGGTTGACGTTGACCAGCATGTGGCCCTTGGGATTGCCATAGTCGGCGTAGATGCCGACGATCCGTGGCGACCATGTGCCATTGGGTGTGGGAATCGTCAGGTGATCGCCAAGGCGCACCTTCAGCCGACGGGCCAGTTGCTCGCTGAGCATCAGCGCATCGTCCTTGGCGAGTCGGTCCCAAGGGTTGTCGCCCAAGGCTTCCAGCAGCGGCCAATGCTGGCGATACGTCGGGTGATCGATCACGCCGAAGACGTCCGCCGGCCAGCCTTGCAACTGGATCGACACTTGCCAGTTGGGCAGCACTGCCGTGAGTCCGGGTTGCTGCTTGAGCCAGGTTTGCAGCTCTCTGGCCTGGGCCGGATTTCGCGGATTAACGTACAGTTCGGCGGTCAGGCGTTGTTCGAGCCAATCGCTGAAGGTCTGACGAAAACCGGCCGTCATGCTGCCCGCTCCAATGTTCGCCGCCAGTGCCAACAACAGCGCCATCAGCGCCAGGCTCAGGGCCGGCAGTTGCTGACGACAGTCGGCGAGAAACCATTGGCCGAGTACCGAGCGACTGCGATGCAGCACCAGGATCAACACCCAGTTGAGCACCACCGGCAACGCCAGCGCAGCGCCGATCAACAATGCCGCCATCAGCACGAAGCCACTGCTCAGGCTGTCGCCAAAGATCAACGCCAGCAGTGCGATTACCGCGGCGATCACGGCAACCCAACCCTGACGCCGCAACCAGCGCGCGTGAGCCTGATGCCAGGCTTGCGGGTCGGCCAGGGCCAGCAAAGGCAGGCGCGCGGCCCGCAACAAACTGTTGGCCCCCGCCAACAACGCGCCCAACAGACTCAGGCCGACGCCGCTGAGCCACCACCACGGACTGAGGCTCAACTGCCCCGCCACTTCGGCGCCGTACAACCCCCGCAGACTCGCGGCGACATCCGGCAACAGCACGCTGGCCAGCAGGTAGCCGCTGGCGACGCCGACCAGTCCGCCGATCAACGCCAGACCACCCAGTTCAACCGCCAGACAGGCAATCAGCATCCGTGCGCTAACCCCGCAGGCGCGCAGGGTTCTGAGTAAGCCGCGGCGTTGTTCCAGCGCCAGGCCGATCGCGGCGTGGACGATGAACAGGCCGACCACAAATGACAGAAAACCCAGCGCATCGAGGTTCAAGTGAAAGCTTTCGGTGAGGCGCGACAAATTGTTCTCTTCGCCGCTGGTCTTGAGCTGCAGTTGACCCTTGAATTGATCAGGCAGAGGCGCAGTGAAACCCTTCGGCAGCAGCAGGCGCGACAGCTGATCCGGCAGGCCGAGAATCTGCTGGGCGAAGCCGATGTCCACCAACAACACACCGGGGGCCATATCGGGTTGGGCATGCAGCGGCGGCAATGCCTGACCACTCAAAGTCCGCGGGCCTTCGCCCTCATGCAGACCCAGTGCCTGCAACGTCTGTGGCGAAATCCAGGTACTGCCCGGAGGGCTGAAAAACTCAACAACCTGCTCAATCGGCAACGCCTGCCCAGCCACTGAGGAACCGGCAGGCAGCGACACCGGCTCGATCCCCATCAGCTGCAAGCGCTGGTCGTCATGACCCTTGAGCGTCACCCGACCTTGCAGGACCGGCGACACCGGCCAACCCGCACGGCGCAGGTCGACAAACACGTGTTGGGAGAAGGTTGCGCCACTGGGTGAACTGAGGCTGGCCTGGGGTTCGCCGCCGATCAACTGACTGGCCCGGGCATAGCTTTCACGCGCCTGGCTGTTCAGCGCCTGCACGCCGGTCAGCAGGCTGGTGGCGAGCCAGAGCCCGGTCAGCACACTGAAAAACTGCACCGGATGCTGCCGCCAATGACTGATCAGCGCCCGCAACGTCTCGCGAAAGACCCGCACCTCAGCGCTCGTCCGCGCCAGCCAGACGGCCACCGTGGAGCACCACTTTTTCGGCCAGCCGCGCGGCAACCCGTGGGCTGTGGGTGACCATCAACAAGGTGGTGGGACTGTCGTCGAGCAACTCCAGCAACAACTTCAAGACCTCATCGCTGGTGGCTTCATCGAGACTGCCGGTGGGTTCGTCGGCCAGCAGCAGTTTTGGCTGCGACGCCAAGGCACGGCCCAGCGCGACCCGTTGCTGTTGGCCGCCGGACAGCTGTTCCGGATAACGCCGCAGCAAATCACCCAAGCCCAGACGTTGCACCAGATGCGCCTGCCAGCGCGGATCATGGCGCCCCGCCAATCGCGCCTGGAATGCCAGATTGTCCTCCACGCGCAAACTGCCGATCAGGTTGAACTGCTGAAACACCAGGCCGATTTCGGTCCGCCGCCAGTTCGCCAGTTGCCCTTCGTTCATCTGCTCCAGCCGATGTTCGCCGCTGCGGATGCTGCCGCGATCGACCTTGTCCAGCCCGGCAATCAGGTGCAGCAAAGTGCTCTTGCCACTGCCCGACTCACCCATCAACGCCAGGCTGCTGCCGGGTTTCAAGGTGAGGTCGACACCTTGCAGAACCGGCAGTGGGCCCTGGGGAGTGGCGTAGCTTTTGAAGACGCCTTGGACCGAAAGCATGGGGAAAACCGTTCGATGTGCGTGGAGCAAGGATAGCGGACGGCAGCAGCACCGCGAATTAACCCCCACGGATACCCCATAGCCCACACACTTCAGGGAAAAAACATACATAACAAAGGAATTGCCTGACTGCTCACTCGTATCCATATGGATACATTTGAGTAATGAATTATCTTATTCAACAAACTGTGATCTTCGCGACATGGCATGCCTCAGTTCGTGACTTGCGGGCGAAGTTAGCCATCGCTCGTCGCATTGACCGTGCCTCTGCGGGTAATCTGGGCGATGTCAAACCGGTGGGTGATGGTGTTTCCGAAATGCGGATGGACGTCGGTGCAGGCTATTGGGTCTACTTCACTATGCGAAATAGCGTCGTCATTGTGCTATTGGCGGGTGGTAACAAATCTTCGCAAACCGCCGACATCAGGCGGGCGAAAAAATTGGCAAAGGAGGTTTAAACATGAGCCAGACTTTGACTACTTTCGATATGGCGGCTCTGCTGGACAGTGACGAGGCCATCAGCGAGTACCTTTCGCAAGTGCTCGCAGACGGCGACAACGAAGAATTTCTTCGCGCTATCGGCTATGTGGTGAAAGCGCGTGGAATGACACAGATAGCCAAGGATTCGGGTATGGGCCGCGAAAGCCTGTACAAGGCCTTCGCACCAGGTGCAAAACCACGTTTCGATACGGTATTAAAGGTCATTCACGCCCTTGGCATTGATCTCTGCGCGCAGCCGGGTCATTCGGTCAATCACTCAACGCTCTAAGAGACTCTTCTGATTAGACTGCTCGCTTGCGCGCCACCCACGTAAAACACAACGGCAACTGCGCCGTTTGCTGCTCATACCGATCATAGAGTTCCTCGCGGTTGGAATGCGGGTACTCCTTGAAGTGGCTGATCTGCAATCCGGCGTCGATGGCGCCGGTGAAAATGGCGCCCAGGGTGTGGACGAACCAGTAGGACGGAGCCGCCTGCTGGTCGACTTTGCCTTCGTAGACGATCGGCTGGTCCTGCACGAAAGGTTCGCTGCGAAAGTACGAGCTGTCCGGCCGATACGGATCGGCGGACTCGGGGTCGAACATTTCGAGGAAGGGATGGGTTTCGTACACCACCAGGCTGCCACCGGGCTTGAGGGTTTGCGCGACGTGGCGGAAGAATTCGTCGATGTCCGGCATCCAGTTCAACACGCCGATGGTGATCAGGGCCACGTCGAAGCGGCCATGAAGTTCAGGCGGCAAGTGATGGATGTCTGCCTCGATGAACTCAGGCGCATGGGGCGAGCGTGACGCCAGTTCCCGCGCCTGATCGAGAAAGGCCTCGGACTGGTCGACGCCCACGACGTGGCGGGCACCCAGCGCAAACAACGAAAGGCTTTCGCGGCCGTTGTTGCAGCCCAGTTGCACCACGTCTTTGCCGTCGACACCCACTTGTTCCAGCAAACCTCGGAGGGTGTCGTCCATGCAGCAAAAATCCCTATTCCCAACAGCCGTCAAACGGGCCCGCCATTCGGGATTGTCTTTGTGGTGTCGGGCGGAGTCATTCCAGGCATCGCGGTTGCTGGCGATGGCTTTTTCTTTTGTCGGCATTTCCATTGCGCGCTCCAGACTGGGGTCTTGATTGACCGGCACGAGTCTAGATCAGCGTTTTGAAAAACCCCATTGAGTCTTTGTTCAAATCTTGTAATCCGGGCATCGCGAACGCGCGCTCGTACGGGAGCTATAGTTAATGACCTTGGGGAATTGCGGGAAAAACCGATTTCGCAGGTGCTGCCATGAAAACAACCGATCTGAGGCTACTGCTCGCCCTCTGCCTGATCACCACAACCGGTGCTCACGCGGACGACAGCCTGACACCCACTACCGATTACAGCAGTGAGTTCAACTATTACGGGGCCGACCAACCCTTCGCTCACCCCGTGCCACCCTCACTGAGCACGGTGCCGCCCGGCTCGTACATCCCGACAGCGCCTCAGGACTTCATCCCCATTTCGAGTCAGCATGAGTTCTACGACTCAAGATTGCCGACGGTAGCGGATGCCACGGTTCGAGTGTTCATCCGCTCCTACGATCAGCAACGCGGTGTCTACGTGAACGAAGAAGTCCTCGACCCTACGTGCCTGCTCGAGTGCCTCAGCCGTCAGGGGCCATTGATGCAATAAGGTCTACCATTGGCGTTTTTCCGGGCGCGCGAGGCCAAGTTTTTCGATTCGGTAGCGCAGCATGTCGCGGCTCAGGCCCAGCAGTCGTGCGGACTTAGTGACGTTCCAGTCGGTCTTGTCGAGCATCTTGCGCACCATGTCGCGCTCCACTTCCGGCAGGTTCATGGACTCGGTGCCGTTGTAAACCGGACGCGGTTCGCAGTATTGCGGCTCTTGCTGGAACAACAGCGGCTCATCCACCAGGCTCAGGCACACGTTCAATTGATGGGCGGCGATGGTTTCGCTCTGGGCCAGCAACACAGTTTGCTCAAGCATGTTGCGCAACTCGCGCACGTTGCCCGGCCAGCTGTAGCTGAGCAGCAATTCCTCGGCCTGATCGCTGAAATGCAGGTTCGGTTTGCCATAGCGTTTGCCGTGGATCGCCAGGAAGTGTCGAGCCAGCAGCAGGATGTCCGCGCCACGGGCATACAGGCGCGGCACCTTGATCGAGATGATCCGCAAACGGAAGAACAGGTCGCGGCGGAACTTGCCCTGCTGGACCATTTGTTCAAGGTTGCAGTTGGTGGCGCTGATCACCCGCAAATCGACTTTGCGCTCCTTCACCGAGCCGACCCGGCGGATCGTCCGGTCCTCCAGCAGCTTCAGCAGTTTGGCTTGCAGCAACAAGTCCATCTCGCCGACTTCATCGAGAAACAGCGTCCCGCCATCGGCCGCTTCCACCAGCCCGACGCGGCGGTCCTTGGCGTCGGTGAAGGCGCCTTTCTCGTGGCCGAACAGTTCCGACTCCACCAGGTTGGAAGGAATCGAGGCGCAGTTGAATTCAATGAACGGACCTTTGCTGCGCGGGCCGTCGAAGTGCAACGCACGGGCCACCAGTTCCTTGCCGGTGCCGGTCTCGCCTTCCACCAACACCGGTGGCAGATCGGTATTGGCCATGCGCCGCTCGGCGTCGATTAACTGGCCAATGGTGCTTTTCAGGTACTGCATCGGTGCCGATTCGCCGATCAATGCCTGCACCCCTGACTTCTGCGCTTCGCGTTCCTGATAGAACGACAGTGTGCGTTCCATTCGGTCGGTGGCCAGGGCCTTGTCCAGCAGCAGTTTGAGTTCCGGCATGGCCACCGGTTTAGTGACGTAGTGGAAAGCGCCCTCTTTCATTGCCACCACGGCGTCGTCGACGTTGCCGTAGCCGGTCATCATGATCACTTTCAGATCCGGCGCGCTGATGCGCAGCTTCTGGATCAGGTCGTGACCGCTCATGCCCGGCAGCGAGTTATCGGTCAGCACCACGTCCGGGACGAAAGTGCCCAATTGCTCTAACGCGTCCTCAGCCGAGTGGCAGACCGTCACCTCGAAGTCCTTGCGCTCCAGGTAGGTCTGAATATTCTCGGCGAGGAGTTCATCATCCTCGACCAGCAGAATGCTGTGCTCCATAGTCCCCTCCCGTTGCCACTTTAAAATTGAGACAAACGCGGGTTCCTTCCTGCTCTCGGCTGGTCAATTCGACCGAGCCTTCGAAACGCTCCATTATTCTTTTGACCAGGGCCAGGCCCACGCCCAACCCTCCTTGTTTGGTGGTGAAAAACGGCTTGAAGGCCATTTGTTGTTGCTGTGTGGTCATGCCCTTGCCGGTATCGCTCAGGGTCATGCGCACGAGTCCGGGCTGCGGCGTTTCGATATCGATACTCAGCACGCCGCCCTTGGGCATGGCTTCCAGGGCATTGGCAAACAGGCTATTAAGAATTTGCGTGAGCAACACCTGTTGGCTGATGACCGGCGGACAACTCTGAGGGGTGAAACGCACGTCGATGCCGGAGCGTTTAATCAGCGCGTCAAACGCACTCAACGTGTCGTCGATGACCAGCACCATGTCTACCGTTTCGTAGTCGTCGTTCACGGGTCGCAATGACACCAGCAACTCCCGAACCCAGCGCGACATGCGGTCGACCTGACTGATGATGTCACCGATGTTCTTCTGCGCGTTCTGGCTGGCGATGTCCTGAGCCAGTTCGGCGCTGGAACGAATGTTGGCCAACGGATTGCGCAAGCTGTGGGCCACCGCCGAGGACATTTCCCCAAGCGCGACGAAGGTCTCGTTGCTGATCAGTTGTTTCTGCTGGCTTTGCAGCAGCATGGCCGCGCGCTGCACAATCCAGAACAGCCCGAGGTAGATGGCCAGACCGCCAAGTACAGTTGCCAGCCAGATCAGCTTGAAGCCACGCTGGATGCGTTCCACCAGGTCCGCGGGTTCCTTGTAGATCTCCACCATGGCGATCACTTTGCTCTTGTCGGCGTTGAACATCGGGATGTAGGTCTCGATGAACAGAAATTCAGGCTCACGCAGCAGTTGCTGCTCGGGACGTTCCTCATCGATTTCGTGGTAGCTGGTGGACACCGGTTCCTTCATTTCGAAGGACTCGTCCAGTTCCTCATCACCTTCGACGCGCATGCCAATCATTTGTGCATTGGTCGACCAGACCACGGTGCGATCCAGGGCGTACACCACCGCCAACAGCGTGTCCGGCAGGTGTTCGACATGATCGAGAAACTCCATGCGGGCAGCGGCACGGGCCGCCGGATCTACGTCGGGATAGGCAATGTCATCGCGCGGATCGAGCATTTCGCCCATGGTTCTTTTCAGGGTGATGCCGGCATGGCGAATTTCCGCATCACCAATGGCCTGAATGAACTGCGCAGTCAGCATGGAATCACGCTCGATGCTCTCATCGACGACGAAACGCGTGGACACATAGCCCAATCCCAGCGCCACGGCGGCGATGATGAAAAAGCTGCCCAGGGAAAACCAGCGCAGCAAGTTGAACTGTCCTCGCCAGTCCTTGCTTTCTGCTTCCGACATAGCCGACGCAGGTATTTTTTGTTGTTCTGGTATCTGCATAGGACCTTCCCGGATGCCTTGCATAGCCTTTTCAGCCGTGTTTCGGATCAGTGTAGGTGGCATTGATCGAGACAGACGGCCCCAATGACAGGATTAAGCCGCTATTGCGTTTGCGCGGCCTGTAGCGGTTGCTGTCGTTCGGTTTCCTCCTGCAAAAAACCCACGATGGACTGCGCCGCGTTCTCATCCAGCCGCAGGTTGGGCATGGGAATTTTGTCGAAACGTTCAAACAGTTCCAGCGCGATCGGGTCTTTTTCCGCCAGCATGCGGTCCGGCTCGCGAATCCAGCGACTCAGCCAGGCCGGATCACGCAGGCGAGTGACGCCGATCAGGTCCGGGCCGATGCTGCGCATGCCGATGCCCTGCCCGTCCATCGGCCCCAGGCTGTGGCACGACGCACAACGGGTGCGAAACAGTTCTTCGCCGTTGCTCGGCGGACGAATCTCGGGCGCATCCGCGTAGTTTTCTTCAACGCTGGGCTGCTTCCAGTTCTGCAGTGTGTTGGCCAACTGATCGGCCAGAATCCACGGGTTTTCGAAAGGTGAAGCTTTCATCCAGCGGCCCGTGGTCTGGTTGCCGACGATCAGGCTGAGGTTGTGGTCCTTGCTGCGTCCGTTGTCGACGCCTTCGATAAACAGCCCGAGTTTTTTTCGCAGATCGGTGACGTCGGCAAACTCCCCGGTGAGAAACTTCCAGCCCGGCCCGACCTTGAAGCGTTGTGCGTAGGCCTTGAGCACATCGGGTGTATCGCTTAAGGGGTCGATGCTGATGGAGTAGAAAAAAATGTCCTGGCCGACCCGATCCCCCAGCAACTTCTGCACCTGACGCAGGCGCGCGGTTTCCAGCGGGCAGGAGTCGCTGCACGAAGTGAAGATGAAATTGATCACCACCACCTTGTCCTTGATCAAATCATCGAAGAAACGCACCTGCCGACCGTCCTGATCGGTCAGCAAGGTATTGGGGAAGTAATCACCGCCCCAGGGCGTCGCCGACTCCGTCGGCGACAGTGCTCCTTCATGAGCCACCAGCACCCGACTGGCCAGCAGGCAAGTGACCAACATCAACATCAGGTGCATGCCCAGGGCGCGGGAGCGCGGCGTATGCATTTTCATGTCGGCTCCCTCGCGGTTCATGGTTGGGCCACCTCTTTGGGGCCGGGGCCGGAGCCGTCGCCAGTGCGGAAGGTTGGCAGCGCGGCGGAGTTCACGTAGCGCACACCATCCCAACTTGGCAGCGGTGTCGGCATCAGCTGGAATTGCCCCGGTTTTTCAATGTCCCAGCGCAGCAACATGGAGTTGTCCTCATGCTGCGTGTTGTGACAGTGCTCCATGTACGTCCCGGCGAATTCGCGGAAGCTGATCGCTATTTCGACGCTGTCCAAGCCATCCTTTTCCGAGCCGATGCGGTACACGTCCTTGCGTGCCCATTTTTCCCATTCCGGTGGCACCTTGCCGCCGCGGCTGAGGATGATCCCCTCCTCGAAGTGCACATGCACCGGGTGGCTCCAGCCCTCGCCGCCGAGCTTGATGTTCCACACTTCCAGGGTGCCGAAACCGGCGACACCGGCATCGGTGGGGCCACTGGCCAGCTGGGTCGCGGTGTTCAAGCGACGTGGGTCCATGGAGAAACCGAAACCGCCATCCGTCTTGACCGTCCACGGTGCTTCATCGGTACCGTCGGAACGGCCGAAGGTGAAGGTGCGGTGACGGGCTTTGGCCAGCAGCGCCTTGTCGGCGGTGTTGTCGCGGTGAATCTTCAGCGGGATCATCACCAAGCCTTCGGCTTTGCCCGGTTTGGCCGGTTCGTACGCTGCCGGATCCATGGCCAGGTCCTGGCCGGTGTAGGCCTTGACGTTGAGTTGCAACACCTTGCCTACCGCCGGATCACCGTCCTCCCACTTCGGCCCCTTGCTGGTTTGCTTGAGGATCGCCCGGTATTTCTCGGACAGCACGTCAGCCAGGGAGACGGGTTCTTTCGGGCCCTTGCCGTCTTCGTGCACCAGCAGGTTGACGAAGAACAGCTTGTCGCCCGGTTTGATCCCGTTTTTCGAGAAGTTGACGATGATGTCGAAACGTTCGGCAATGCCCAGGGTTGGCAGGATCGCGTTGTGGTTCTGTTTATCGCCGTCGGCATCCAGGTCCATGCTGCCGTCGAACGGCACGCTGTGTTCCATGATGTTGCCGTCGTTGGCAATCATGTGGAACGGCACGCGGGCATACGACACTCCCGACCCGGCAGGCCCTTGGAACTCCCCGCTGGTGCCCTTGATCTCGCGCACGAGCGCCAGTTTGAAGAAGCGCGACACGGAGCCATTGAGCATGCGGAACCGATAGCTGCGGGCGCGCACATCCAGGGTCGGTTTCCACTGCCAGTTGACCAGCACCTGATCCCCGAGGAAGCCGTTGGTATTGAACGGGTTGAACCACAGTTGACCGTTTTTATCCCACGCCTTGTCGGCAAACAGCAGGTTGACGTCATAGTCGCGGTTACCCCAAGGCAAGGCGCTGCCACTGGGAAAACGCAGGTTGACGCCGTCATTCACCGATTCATTGCCGCGGTCCAGGGCGCTGTAGTAGTTCATCATTGCCGCGTTGCCCTTGTAGACGTTCTGCGCGGTGAAATCGAGCATGTGGTCGTGAAACCAGTGGGTGCTCATGGTTTCGCGCCAGTCGCCGCGAATTTTGATGGTGCCGTTTTCGCAGGTCTTGCGGCTGGGGATGAGGTCGTTGGTCCACAGGGTTTCGCCCGGCGAGCACGGAAAGGCTGCACGCGGGTCTTCAGCCTTGGTGTTGATGCTGTCGTAGCCGGCCAACTGGATCGGCCAGCGATAGTCGTAAAATTGCCCCGGGAAGAAAAACGCATTGGCATAACCGTCACTTTCAGCCGGTGTGTGGCCGTTGTGTTCGTGGGTGGTGATGGTGTGCAAACCGAACCCCATGTTCGCCGACGGGTCGATCGGCAAGCCGTTGTAATGGCGCATCAACACGGGTTGACCGTAACGCACCATCAGCAATTTTGGCGGCAAGGTGCCGTCGAAGGTCCAGACCGAGTTGTGGTTCTGCACCGGCATTTTCGGGTGGAAACGCGCATCGACGCCCTTGGCGGTGCCATCGGTCGCCGGTACGCCAGCCACGTTGTGATAGAGGCCGCCTGGGCCAAACTCGCCCACGGCATAGCGGTGCATCTGACGACTATCACGCCCACCGGTATTCAACCGTGCGCCGGTTTGCACGGTCTTGTAGGCCATTTGCGGGTAAAACTCGTTCCAGCGCTGGTGCGACCAGCCTTTTCCTGGCGGACGGCCTTCAGCCGACGAGCCGATGCGGCGGTTGAGGAAAAACTCAATCTGCTTCTGCCAAGGATTGCGGTCGACCACGTTGGAATACTGGCTGGGGAACGGAGTCAAGCCTGGTTGACGCAGAAAGGCGTCGAGTGCCGCACTCGGTGGCGCACTGCGGGCCGCACTGGTGGGGTCCTGCTGTGGCAACGGTCCGATGGCTGCCGGTGGAAAACCCAACGGCGCCGCCGGTGTGGTGGGGTCGAGTTTTTCCGGGCCGAATTCTTCGAACAGCACCAACTGCTGAGTAAACGGCTGAGCGCCATACAGTGGACTTGGCTTGCCGTTGGTGGGGTAGTTGAAACTGGTTTGCACCACCGGCGGCAGAATGTTTTCCACCCGCGTGGTGTCTTTGCTGCCTTTGACGCCACCGGGTAAATCGAAGGAATCCTTGTTGGCCTCGGGCATGGTCAAAATGGCATTCAACGCCGCGGCTTTGTCAGCCGGTTCATCGTAGTAAGCCGAGGGGTCGGAAGGTTCTGGCTGTCGCTCGTCGTCGATGGGGCTGGCGCGAAGAGTCGCTGTGCCCAGCGTCATTGTCAGAAGAACGCTCAGAGGCGTCAGGAGGCCAAACCGTTTGAAGGGGTACCGCGCTTTTCTGTCCATCACCAGCCGCCTCGAAGTCGTGAAGGGGGTAATGGGGGTTTTGCAAGGACCTCGCCAGATCTGTAACCGTTATTTACAAAAGTATTAATACTTAACAAAACAATGGCTTATCAACATCAATGTGCCATAACCGGGGAAAACGACTGGGGAATGACACCCGCTAATGGGGAAAGTTCACACCCGTTTTCAGGGGACCAATCTGAACGACAGACGGACACTCGTGCCCTCGCCTTCACGGCTTTCCAGGGCCACCGCACCGCCAAACCGCTCCATGATCCGCTTGACCAGCACCAGCCCGACACCCAGCCCACCTTGTTTGGTGGTGAAAAACGGCCGGAAGGCCATGCTGCGCTGTTCTTCGTTCATGCCTTTGCCGGTGTCGCTCACCACCACGCTGAGGCCACGGGAATCGGTCGGCTCCAATGTGATGATTAACGTGCCGCTCTTGTCCATGGCTTCCAGTGCATTGGCCAGCAAACTGTTGAGGATCTGCGTCAACTGCACCTGCTGGCTAAGGACCATGGGCGTCAGCTTCGGGTCGAACACCACATGGACCGAGGCTTTGGTGATTTGATGCTCGAAGGCCATCAGGCTGTCATGCAGCGCCGCCACCAGATTGACAGGCTCGGCGTCATCGTTGAGCGGACGCAAGGATTGCAGCAGCTCCCTCACCCACTTCGACATGCGATCCACTTGGCCGATGATGTCGTTGATGTTCTTGTGGGCCGGGCCGCTGTCGAATTCCAGCGCCAGTTCGGCGCTTGAACGGATGGTCGCCAGCGGATTACGCAAACTGTGGGCGACCGCCGACGACATTTCGCCCAGGACGACCAAGGTTTCGTTGGTGATCAGTTGCTTTTGTTGCGCCGCCAGCAAAATGGCCGCTCGGCGCACGATCCAGTAGAGCCCCAGGTAAATCAGCCCGCCTCCCAGCGCAGTGGCCAGCCAGATCAGCACCAGACCGCGCTCCATGCGGCTGATCAGGTCCTTGGGTTCCTTGTAGATCTCGACCATCGCCGTGACGTTCTTACCGTCGGCATCGAACAACGGAATGTAGTTCTCGATGAAGATGTATTCCGGGGGCGCCACAAACTTCTGTTCCATGCGGCTCTTGTTCACATCGTGATAACTGGCCGACACCGGAATTTTGGAAGCAAAGGCTTGATCGAGGTCTTCGTCGGCATGGATCGTAGTGCCCATTAACGCCGTGTTGGTCGACCAGATCACCCTGCGGTCGGGGGCATAGATATTGGCCAGGATCACGTCCGGCAAGTGCTCGATATGGTCAAGGAATTCGCCCCGGGCAATGGCGCGGGCCAGCGGGTCGACGTCGGAAAAGTCCTTGTCTTTGCGCGGATCGAGCAGCTCGCCCATGGTCCGCACGTTGGGAATCGATACGTGGTGCACCTCGACCGAGGCAATCGCCTGAATGAACTGGGACGTCAACAACGCATCGCGTTGCACGCTTTCGGTAATCACGAACCGGGTGGACACCGACCCCAACGCCACCGCCACCGTGCCAATCACCGCCATGCTGATGAGCGAAAACCAGCGCAATAAATTGAACGGCTGCTTGCGCGAGCTCAGGCAAACATCACCCTCCTCGGCCTGAAGTGTTTGAGTAGGCATGTCCATGGACGTGTTCCCGACGATTCCCCTATAGGGTTATAGCCCACTCATGGCCGTTTGCCCGACGTTGGGTCTCGTCCCCCCACTTACTCCTTATCCCCATCTCCCCCCAATCCTGGGGACAGAGGCCCGCTCCCAAAAATCGCGCTCCGATGCCGTTTGTGAGTGACACGCCCGTGACTCGGGCCTCTACCGGCCGTTTTCGACGGTTGGTATGGAAGTTGCCGAAGCCCTCTCAACTGACCCGTCTCCATGGGGCAGGCATTTCGATATATAGAGGGCTTAACTCATGCACCCTTTACTGTCCAAAACCGCGGCCGCCCTGGTCGTTAGCGCACTGGCCCAAGGCGTCGCCCAGGCGGCGCTGTTTGCCGTCGACCCAGGCCCCTACGTGCAAGCCAACGGCTCGTTCGCTGCCTGGTATCAGGACACTCACGGTCGAACCCTCGATCTTTGCCTGTCCAAGGCTGTCAGCTCGCGAGTGCCCAGCGCACCGGGCGCTCCGACGTACATGTGCAACTTACTGCCGGCACCCGGGATCTTCGACGACACGCAACCGCTCGTCTTCCCGACCAACTTCCCTGATGAGGCGTTCTGGTTCACCGGCGACGGCACCATCGTCGACGCAGCCCGAGGTATCGACCTGACCTACGTCAGCGCCGTTGAAGCCGCCTTCAGTGGTGGCGACCCGGTCGAAGGTGACCAGATCAGCTTCGCCCGCATCCGCCTGCGTGTCGATGTACCGACCGCGGGCACCTACGTCATTACCCACCCCTACGGCGTCGATGTCTTCAACGTCGACACCCCCGGGCGTCGGGCGATCAACATGACCCGGGATATCGGCATCGGCGTGCCGAAAACCTACGACGGTGCCCTTAAGGGCGATGTCGGGCCGTTCCTGCGCAGCGTCAATGGCCCTTACACCGAGACCAATCCGGTCACCGGTTCAGCCGAGCAATTCGTTGGCGACCCGAACCTGGTGGAAGCCTTCACCGGCAGCCCTTTCAATACCAACTACATCCGCATTGAAGGCCCCAACGGGCTGGATTTGCGCACGACGGTGATGGCCATCTCCGGCAAGTTGGCGACAATGGCACGGCCGACGCCATTGATCACCCAGCGCAGCACCTACTCGCGTAAAGCCGGCGCCAGCGCTCCGGTGGCCCAGCAAGACCTGTTCGTCCTGGCCCCGCCGCCACCGGCCAAAGTGACTCTGGACAGCAACAACCCGGTGTTGAACCTTACCGAGGCCAACACCACCGGCAACTGGTATGCGCAATCTTCGACCAACCCCAGCTTGCCGAGCACGTTGCAAGTGACCGCCGACAACCACCTGGCCATCGCTAGCAGCACACCGACCACCTTACCCATGCCCCTGACGGACCTGGTGGTGATTTCACGTGCCGAATACAGCCTCAGCACCGGGCAAATAACGGTCGTGGCCTCGACCAGCGACGAAACTTCGCCACCGGTGCTCACTGCCACCTCTGGCACAGGTGTCACCATTGGCGCCCTCAGTGGCGATGGCGCAGTGAAATCCCTGGCCACCGGCATCTCGCCGATACCACCGGCCAAGGTTCGAGTGACGTCATCCAATGGCGGCAGCGACACCGAAGAAGTGGTCATCGTGCAATGAACGCTCACATGCCCAGTTCCTCATCAGGAGGCATCATGAACAATTGGCCACGCCTGGCGCTCAACGCCCTGGGACTGACTCTATCGCTGTCCGGCAGTGCTTTCGCGCAACTCGCTGCCGTCGACCCCGGTCCTTATACCTTTGCCTCGGGGAAATTCCCGATCTGGTATCAGGACAACAATCTGCTGTCGATGGAACTGTGCCAATCCCGAGCCGCCAGTTCGCGGGTACCGGCTGCCACGCCACCGGCCTACATGTGCACCCTGCTGCCGACACCGGGCATTTTCGACGACACCCTGCCGATGGTGTTCCCGGATAACTGGCCAGACGAAGCCTTCTGGTTCCTCGCCGGGACCACCATTCCCAACAATGCCGCTGGCTATGGAATGGACGCCTACGTGGCCGGGATAGAAGCAGCTTTTACCGGCGGGAATCCGCAAGACGGCGATCAAATCAGCTTTGCGCGGATTCGTATGCGGATCAATGTGCCCGTCGCCGGGACCTACACCATTACTCACCCTTATGGCGTGGAAACGGTCAACGTCACCACCCCCGGTCGTCGCGCAATCAACATCACCAGAGACATCGGCGTCGGTGCGCCGGGAGTTTTCAACGGGGCATTGAGCGGTGCTATCGGGCCATTCCTGCGCAGCGTCAACGGCCCCTATACCGAAGTGAACCCGGACACCGGCGCAATCGAAACCTTCGTCGGCGACCCGAACCTCACCGAACAAGTCACCGGCAGCCCCAACAACACCAACTTTGTGCGCATCCAGGGCCCGGCCGGCACGATCGAAAGCAACCTGTTCACACTGTCCGGCAAAGTTCTCGACAATCGCGCGCAAACCCATGTCGACCTTAGCCGTGCAACCTACCGTCGCATCGCCTCGGGCACCGGTACCAGCACCCGGGTCGAAATCTTTGGCAAAGCGGACAACAGCTCTACATTGTGCTTTCGCGAAACCCTCGCCCTTGTGCCAGGCCCACCGCCTACGCCATGCCTGACCAATATGGTGGGTGACGGCACCGGATTGTACTTCGGCCAACGCCTGCTCAGCGGCCCCGTGCCTCCGGTCGTGGTGCTCACCGCCACCAACCCGGCCGGCACCACCCGCCCTACGGCGGTCTCGAGCAAGCTCGTTGACCTGGTGAAAATCCAGACGGCTCGCTACAACTGGAGCAATCACAGCCTGCTGATCGAGGCCACGTCCACTGACGAAGTGACGGTGCCAGACATGGTCGCGCAGGGTTACGGACGTCTGTCGAAAACAGGCACCCTGCAAAAAATCACCATCGCCGACCTGACCCAGCCACCCGCCACCGTCACGGTAAAATCCGCCGCGGGCGGCAGCGATACCGAGCCCGTCGTGGTTGTCGGTACCGCACCGGATACCGGCGAGAACCAGGCGCCACTGTCTGTGGCCGACACCGGCAGCACCAGCTTCGGCGTGCCCATCACCCTCAACCTGCTGGCCAACGACAGCGACCCGGACGGCAACACGCCACTGAGCATCACCGCGCTGACCCAACCGGCCGCCGGCCAGGGCACCGTGGCGTTGAGCGGCACGACTGCAGTGGTCTACACCCCGCCCGCCGTGGTCACTGTGCCGTTAACCACGACCTTCACCTACAAGGCTCAAGACATCAAAGGCCTGGCTTCGACTACCCCAGCGACCGTGACCATCACCGTGGCGCCTAACCGGCCACCGGTGGCAGTCGCCGACGCCGTCGCGACCCTGGGCGTGGCGATACCGATCAACGTGTTGGCCAACGACACCGATCCGGAAGGCAACGTGCCTTTGGCGGTCGCCAGCCTGACCCAACCTGCGGCCGGTCGTGGCACCGTCAGCAGCAACGGCACGGTGATCACCTACACCCCACCGGCCACGGTCACGACGGCCTTCACCACGACCTTCACCTACATCGCCCGGGACAGCTTCGGCGCCCTGTCGACACCGGCCACGGTCACCGTGCAAGTCTCGCCAAGGCCTGCTGCGGAAACCTTTACGGTGACCACGGCAACGGTGTCGGCTCGCTCCAACAACCGCTTCACCTGGGACTTTGCAGGCACCTCATCGGTGACCACCGGCAACACCATCACCATCAAGGTCTCCACCCCGACCGGGCTGGCAACCCTGGGCACCACCACGGTACCGGCGACCGGTCGCTGGAGGCTGACAGTGAACAACACCACGGCGGTGATTCCATCGGCGAACCCGACAGCCACCATCACCTCGTCCCAAGGCACCGTGCGCACGGTCTCGGTGATCTCGAACTGAGCCCTCGCCCCACCCGCCGATTCGGTGGGGGGGGCCGGCCTCTTCCCAAAGGACGCAACCATGAAAACCTCAACCGCGGCCCTGCTCTGCCTGCTTCTGCTTCTGCTTTGCAGCAGTGCGGGCGCGCGCGCCGACGATTTGATGGAGAACGACGACCTGGCCCCCGGCGCCGACCTCGGCGAGTTACCACCACCGATTGGCCAGCAGGCACTGATCGATCAGAACGGCCAGGCCAACGTTGCGCTGCTGCAACAGAACGGTCAGTCGCTGCTCGGCACCATCGTCCAGTCGGGCAGTAATCAGGAAGCCTACATCCTGCAACAAGGCAGCGACCTGATGGCAATGATCACCCAGCAAGGCAGTGGCAACGCCGCCTCAATCACGCAAAACGGCAGCCACAACCGCGCGCAGATTTCCCAGAACGGCAACAACAACGACGCCAGCATCGACCAGGCCGGCACGGGGCTTTCAAGCGCCGTGACCCAATCCGGAAACGGCATGAGCGTTTCGGTCAAACAATACCGCTAAAGCACTGCACCACATGGAGGTTTCATCATGTTCAAACTGACGCCCCTCACCGCCACCATCCTGGTCCTACTCAGTGCCCAGGCGATGGCCGACGACAGCGTTTCCACCCAGGACCAGGTCGGTACCGCCAACATCGCCGACGTGAAACAGACCGCGGCCCCGTTCAGTACCGCCACCCAGCAGCAACTCGGCGAGGGCAACGATGCCGCAGCGGTGCAAGACAACGCCACCGGCACCATCACCCAGGATCAACTCGGCGACTACAACGCCGGTTACGCCGAGCAACTGTTCGAAAACGGCAGCACCATCACCCAGCAACAGGTCGGCAGCTCCAACACCAGCCATGCCAGCCAGTCGATCGGCATGGGCGGCAACGAAGCGCTGCAACAACAGCAAGGCAGCGGCAACTTCTCGTTCATTTATCAGGACAGTCAGGAAGGCACCCAAGGTCAAACCTTCCAGTTTGGTGACAGCAACGAGGCCAATATCGAACAGATCCAACTGGGCACTGCCAACAACGCATTGATCATCCAGTACGGCACCGCCAACTACGCCACCGCCGAACAAATCGCCCACATGGGTGGCCAGATCAATCTCAACCAGGCGGGCGAAGGTAACTACGCCTACGGCGACCAGCGCGATGGCATCGGCGGCACCGTGACCATCAACCAGTTCGGCGACTTCAACGGCGCCGAAGTCTGGCAGGGCGGGCAAACCGCCAGCGAGGCCACCGTCAACCAGTACGGGCAAACCAACGAAACCATGGTCGACCAAAGCTTCGGCGAAAACAACGTCGCCCAGGTGCTGCAAGTCGGCGACCTCAACGCGATTTATGCCGACCAGTTCGAGTCCGTCGGCTCGACCCTGGCGCTGTACCAACAAGGCACCGGCAACGTGCACTTCACCTATCAAAGCGGCGACAGCCAAGTGCTGAACGCTACCTCCGTGGGCACTGAAAACAAGGTCTACGCCAGCAACTGGAAAGGCCCGCAACTGGGCGGCCAGTTCGGCAGCAACCAACGTGCAACCGTCAACCAGAACGGCACCAACAACACCGCCAGCTTCAAACAGGACGGCATCGGCCACGTGATGACCACCAACCAGACCGGCTACGGCAACAAAACCACCATCAAACAGGCCGAAAACTACAACGAGCTGTACTTCGACCAGAACGGCAGCGACAACATCCTCATCGCCGACCAGCGCGGCACCACCAACCTGGCCCAGGGCAGCAGCACCGGCATCGGCAACACCACCAACTTCGACCAGTCCGGCACCATGAACGTGGCCTACGTCACTCAGGGCGGCACAGGCAACATTGCCAGCGTCACTCAGAGTGGCATGACCCAGACTGCGACCGTGCAGCAGCTGGGTGCTGACAACAAGGCGACTGTGCTGCAGCAATAATCACAAGGCGTAAAAAAACCGCGACCCTGGGTGGGGGGGCGCGGTTTTTTTGTCTGTGCCGATCAGCTACGTGGGTGAGTCTTGCGGATCGATGTTATCCAGCGCCCGATTCACCGCCAGGTCGGCCAGCATGATGACCTGCTGAATGCCCAACAACATGCTGCGTTGCGGCCCCTCCACAAACACTGCGAAATCAGTAGCCATGACACTGGCGGAAGCCAACGACTCACAGGCGTGGGCCAACAGGCTTTCGGTATCGATGTCCGGCGCGATGACGAACATCGTCCTGACCTTGCGTTCGGGTGTGTCTTTGTGGGGATTGAGGTAATGGTCGAGGGCGCGGTCGGCGGCTTCGTGGAGTTTTTTTGAATCGGGTGACGCGTAGGGGGAAACGGTGTCGGTTTCTGGGGGATTGGGTGTGGGTTTGAACATGGGGAAGCTCCGTTATACCTGATGGAACCACCAGTACCTGTCGCTAAACAAGTAAGGGTGGCGGCCGTACGCGGGTTAGCGAACCGAGAGGTATAAGACCCGGCAGACCCGAGGGTCTCCCGCGCACAGCCACCATATCGAATGCGGACATAACATCGCCTGCAATAAAGACGGGTGCATTGTTGCACTTATACCAGGTCGGGTCGCTAAACCCGATCGCTGAATTGGCAGCGATGGGTAAACGATAAAGACCAGGGCCAAAGCGCAAAAGCCGGCGGATTCTGGCGTAGTCGTAGGCAACGGCGCAAGGGTCTGTAGCTTTCAGGAAGTAACGTTAAACACTATTAAACACACTCCTCAAATCAGCACATATTCCCTGTGGGAGCGTGGCTTGCCCGCGATTGGCCCTGTCATTCAGCCAGTAATCCACTGACAAACCACCCTCCCCCAAACACCGAGAAAAATTCGGACTTCCCCTACAAGCCAAACAGAATCCCCCGGCATCCACCCCAGAGCCTGATCGCCAAAGTGCCCCGTTTCCAAGGACTGGGCGACAAGCGTGACCAAACTCATCCCCCAACACCAACTCGCTGGCCAGCGCGGCCAGGTACTCGACAGCCATCAAGCCATCGACGCCCTTCGCCAAGCCCTGAACTACCCGTACGACTTACAAGGCTTCGACGACCTGCTGAATGCCGTGGGCGCCAACCACTCCAACTACATGCAGACCGCCCACCAGCAAAAACTGATTCAGGCCGTGAGCAACGGCGATTGGGTGATGGTCACGCCTCGCGTCAATCTGGATAACAGTGGCGGTTCATGGAATGGATTCAAGACACAACCCGAACCACCCCCGGCGCAACATCTGGTCGAAGATCACGCCTTCACGCAGCCCAAACCGGCGGAGTCGGGATTTTATATAGTTGAAAAGCCCATGAGTCTTGAGTCGCTGGAACGCTCGCTGTACGAGAGCTCGCCAAGCGATGCGTTACGTCGCGAATTTCGTTCGCTCAATCGCCATCTCGGCGAAAGGGTGAAACCGGGGCAAATGGTGATCTTCAGCGATTCACGGCACTACATGTGCCGGCGTGAAGAGGCGCAGATGATGATCGCTGCGGAAAAGGTTAACGAAGTGCTCAAGGATCTGAGTGATGAGGAAGCTTCGTTTATGGTTGAGCACCATGAGGTTATAGAGCCGTTTCTGGAAGTGTCGGCGGGATCGCTGGGTGTGGCGTCGTTCATGATTGGGCAGCATCTGGAGGGCTTGAAAAATGCCCTCAAAGAACTGGAGGAACTGCATCAGCAACAATATCGCCAGTACCGCAATCTGCATTCGCCAGAGTTTTTTTCCAAGCGTAAACGACTTATGGCGAAGCTTGATGCCAGCCTTGGGTCACTCGTACGCAAAGGCACCGGCATTGCGGATCACCCGAAACTCAAGCGAGCCTTGGGGTTATCAACTCGCAGAACGATTCATCGTTGGGACAAGGCTGGGGCACCAACACAGTTGCCTGGGTACGCAACGAACATTGAGGGTGTCTCACGAGCAGCAAAATATATGAAAGCCGGTGGTTATGTCGGGATTGGTCTGCAGTTAGGCGCATCCAGTTTAAAAATTCATGAGGTATGCACTACTGGTCGCGAGGATGAATGCAAGCAAATGAAATTTGTTGAGGGCGCAAAAATGGTGGGCGGTACAGCCGGAGCTGTCGCCGGGGGTGCAGCAGGCTCGAAAATAGGCACCGCTGTGTGTGCAAAAGTAAAAGGGCTCGGAAAACTCGTTTGTGTACTCGTTGCCGGCGCGGTAGGCGCCACCGGAACCGGAACGCTGATGACCGACGGCAGCGAACTGATTGGGCAAGAACTCTATGAGCATTCTGAATAATGGAACTCACTAGAACAACACTCGCCTGGGTCTGGGGAGCGCTTATCCTGCTGAGCCTTTTCGACGTAGCTATCATTTTTTATGCTGCTCACACAAAACTCGAAGCGCTGGAAAAGCATTTCAAGCAACTGGATTCCATATGCGTCAACCGCCTCACGTGGGGCACGGGGCATCATGGAAGAATTTTTCGTCTGGCCGCAATCAGCGCTTTAATCTCGTCTAAAAAAATTCAGCGCCAGGAACCCTTATCAGTTGAAGAAGTGAAACGGTTGCCTAAAAGGCTCAAGCGCTGGGCAGCGTATCCATTTCATATTGCCTATTTCGTTACAGGGGCGGTGGTGGTTCTTTGGCTATATGGGAAATACACCGGCCTACTCAAATGAAGAACCAGCAGCTAATTCTACGACCCAATACGAGTCCCTGAGATTTACTGCCTGTTCATGCTTCGGTTTGGTAGCGCTTTGGGCGCTGGGGAAGGCCACCGGGCTACTGGCCGTACACCCTGTGTGAGATTGGTCGGCTATCAGGCCGCCATCGCAGCGATGCGGCGACCCGACAAGCCAGCTCCCACAACGGTTCCAGGTATATCCGCAAGAACAGGTCGGCTTTCAGGCCGCCTAGGTCGAGATCAAAAGATCGCAGCCTTCGTCAGCTCCTACAGAGGGATGGGGTACATCAACAACAGCCAGGTCGGCCCGAAGGCCGCCTCGGCTCACTCTTCCTCACCTTCAGGCACAACCTTGTTCTGAGTCAAATAGCGGTCAAGCGTCGCATTGTTATCAGGCGAAGAACTATCCCCCGCCACCTGCCACAACCGCCGCTCAATCCCCTGCGCCAGCAAATGCCCAACGGCCGACTCGATCGCCGACAACACACACAACTGCGCTGGCTCGTTCGTGGTGTACCCGACCTCAGCCTCCAGCAATTTCTTGAACTCGATAAACTTGAACACCCCCGCACTGCGCCCGACAGAGTAAATCGTCTTGCTGGTCATCACATTGGCCAACACCTGCCCACTGCGCACATCGACAGCACGAAGATTCACCGACACCTGATCCACCCGATACTCCCGGGAAATATCAATCCCCAGATACCGCGCCCCTTCCCCGCCGCTGCGCACGTTGGTGTCATAGGCAATAATCCCGCCCTCAAGCATCAAATTGGCCGCCTGCAACGGTGGCAACTCACCCTGGATATTCACCGGCGTATTCGGCTTTTTCTGCGAGGCGCGAATGATCTTGCGCTCGGTCAACAGGTTCTGCAGCCCCTCACGTTCCAGCACCACAAACCAGCCACTGGCCTGCAACGCATCCATCAACATGCTCGCCGCGCCCTGGGTCACGCTGGTGGAAAACGAACTGGCCGGAGTCGGTTTGTACTGCCCGGTCTGATCCCGGAAGCCATACACCACCGCCATCAACCGCCCCTTGGGTCGTGGCATGTTCAGCAAGTCGTAATAGGTCGACGCCCGAGGTGTCAGGGTCGGTGATTCAGTGTCCTGCTCGGCCCCCATCGGCTCGCGCAAACTGCACCCTTGTAATGCCGCCAACATCAGCCCCAGCGCTATTATTTTTTTCATGTCCTTGACTCCCCATCGATCCAAGTCCCCGTCAAGGGGCCAGGCCATTCACCTGGATTTCGGAAACTTCACCGGTCGCTCGATCGGTCACTTCAATAGTCAGTGCACCGGAGTCGTCGATGACGTTCACAACAAAAGCGTCGGTGGTCAGGCTCCCGGCATTGCCCGCGGAGATGTTGTCCATCAACTGCCCTAGCAGCCGTGATTGCAGCTGACTGGTGAAGCGCTCCAGGGCCGACGTGCCGGCCGCGCTGGTACGGTTCTTCAAGTCAGGGTCTTCGTAATCGTTCTGCGCCTGGGCGTTGTTGAGCAACCAGGTCCCGTTCAACGGGTTGCCGCCAAACGACGGGTTGACCGGCGTGTAGACCAGCTCCGTGGCCTGGACCAGCCCGCAGCTGCCCAACCCTAATAACCACATGCCCGTGCGTTTAGAGAAAGCTCCAGTGTTCATAGTTCGTCCCTCTCAAGGTCGGTGGTGTCCTGCAACAAGGTTTCCAGCTTGCGCTGGACGATCTGCACGCGGACCAGATCGGCAGCCTCATAGGCCTCGTCCTTCAACTCCACGGTGTTCGGCGGCAGGAAGCGCCGATAAACCAATCGTTGCTGATATTCCACGGTCACCAGGCTGCCCCAGCGTGCCGAAGGTCGTTCACGCACGACCAGGTTGAAGTCCATCGGACTGGTGGCACGCAGGCGTTCACTGAACGAGTAGTAAAAGTCGTGGCCGATGTGCGAGATCGTGTCGTCGACGATAAAACCCATCATTTCGTCTTCTTCGCCAGCCGACACGAAGGACGTCATCAGCATCAGGACCAGGGCCGCTAGCCAGTGTCTGTTCATGGCATCAGCGCCCCAACGCCTGAGGCGTTTGGGATTGGCCTTTGGGCGCGGACGCGCCATCGAGGAAGGCCTTCTCGGCCACGAACTGCCAGTCCTTGTAGCTCGCCATGCCGGTGAAGTCCGACCATTGAGTGGGAAAATCCGCCTGCTTGAGCGGCGTGTCCGTGGAGGGGCTGCTGAGGCCGGTGATGCGTCCGTCAAAACCGCGCAGCAACGTCCATTCGCCGCCACCAATCGGGTCCGGGTAGAGGTTGCGCAAGTGGTGTTTGGGCGACGGAAAACGCTCGTCCTGCATCAGGTCCGCCAGCTCTTTGGGGTACTGGGCCAGGCCAGGCGAACTGCGGTAATAACTGCGCAAGGCCTGGGCGTATTGAGTGCCGACCCAGAGCAACTGCCGTTCACGATCACGGCGCGACGCGGTGGACCACAACTGGCCAGCGCTGGCCAGGCCCATGCCCATCAACATGATCAGAAACAGCACGCCCAGGTAAGTGAAACCGGCCTCGTTCGAGGGCTTACCACTCGGAATAAAGGCTGCCATCACGCGCCCTCCCTGTGGCCCCGCTTTTGATATCGGCGACTCCGCCCGGGACGCCGTCAGGCGGCGCCACCAGCACCCAGAGGTCTTTGCGTTCAGCGATCGGGTCCATCGGCGGGTTGCGCAGGTAACGCTGTTCGACCAGCTGTTCGATGGAGTCGGGATAACGCCCGGTGTCGCCGTAGTAATGGTCCAGTGCTTCGCGCATGGCCGACAGGCTCTGGCGCAGCGTGGTCTCTTTCGAGGCCTCGAGGCTGTTGAAATAGCGTGGCAAGGCGATGGTCATCAGGGTGGCGATGATTGCCATGACCACCATCAGTTCCAGCAGGGTAAAACCCTTTTCCCGACGCATAATCTCACCACTCCCGGTAGGCGATGCCGTTGAGCCCCTTGCCGCGCGCCTTGGAGTAGACGTCAAAAACGTCTTCGCCTTCGCGCGGGTTTTGAGCCGTGCTGTCGTAGGAGCGCACGCCCCAGCCGCCTTCGTCGTTACGCTTGACCGGCGCCAGCGGATCATGAGGCACGCGCCGTAAAAAGAAGAACTTGGCACCCTTGGCGCTGCGCACATCGCGCACACCGTCCACCAGCACTTGCAGGTTCGGCGGGTAGCCGCTGCTGTTCAGGGATTTCTCGATGTAGCCAGCGTCGAACGCACGTTTGTAGGCGTCGATGGCATCGCGAATCTGATACAGCGCCGTGCGCAGTTCCTGCTCCTTGCCCCGGCGCACCACGGTCTCGGTCAGCGGCGCGGCCATGCCAGCCAGCAGGCCGATCAAGGCCAGCGTCACCACGACTTCGATCAGGGTAAAACCGCGTTGCGAGGCGTTCATGATCAAGGCTTCTCGACGACAACGCGGGTAGATGCAACCGGAGCACCGAGGCTCTCTGTGGGACTCGTCGAGTCCATCCCACGGTCTGGTGCCTGGATGTGCATGCTGGTTTCAGTGCCGGTGGTGAACTCCATGTCCGACGGGCTCTGGTACGGCAGGTTGCGCACGATCCGCGGCGTGATCGACAGCACCAATTCCGACTTGCCGACCGTGTCCTTGTTGCTGCCAAACAAGCGGCCAAGACCTGGAATGTCGCCAAGGCCGGGGATCTTGTTGCCGGTGGCGCCATGGTCGTCGCGCATCAGGCCGGCGAGGATCTGGGTTTCGCCGTCATGCAGACGCAGGGTGGTCTGGGCGTTGCGGGTGTCGACCTGAACCGGAATCGTGCCCTGGCGGGTCGGCTCCAGTGGCGTGGCGTTACTCACTTCCAGGGCGATTTTGATCGCCACTTCGTTGTTCAGGTGCACGGTCGGCTGTACTTCAAGTTTAAGACCGACATCGAGGTAGGTGACGCTTTCGGTGATCACCGGGCCTTGAGTCGAAGGCACCGAGGTGGCGCTGATGATCGGTACGCGCTGACCAATGTGGATGCGTGCCTGTTCGCGGTTGCTGACGCGAATCACCGGGCTGGCGAGGGTGTTGATGTCGTTGTCCTGGGCGTTGATCTTGGCCTGCGGCGACGGCGAGATGGAGATCCGGCTGGAGTTGATGCCTTTGAGTTGGTCAAGCAGGGTCACGGCCGAGCCATCACTGTTGACCACGCCGAAGGTGTTCGGCCATTGCAGGCCAAGGTCGAGAATCCGCTGGGTGGCGACTTCCATCACCTCCACTTCCAGCACCACTTCAGGGTTGGACTGGTCCTGGGATTGCAGCAATTTTTCGGCCATGCGCACCGCGTCTTCGGTGTCGCGCATGGTCAGTGTGTTGAGGCGTTCGTCGACGAACACATCGCGGGTCTTGAGCATGGTTTTGATCATGTTCAGCGCGGTGTTGGCATCGATGCTGGTCAGGTAGAAGGTGCGCATCACCAGCTCTTGGTAATCCTTGAGCTTCTGCGGTGAGTCCGGGTAGATCAGCAGGGTGTTTTCGTTTACCACTTTCTGGTGCAGCTGGTTCTGTTGCAGCAGCAGTTCCACGGCGTCTTCGATGCGCACGTCACGCACGAAGATGGTGGCTTTCATGTCCGGGCGCAGGTCCTTGTCGAAGATGAAGTTCAAACCGGCGACCTGCGACAGCACTTCGAAGATGGTTTTCAGGTTGGCTTCGCGAAATTCCAGGGTCACCGGCCGATCGAGACGGGTCCGCAGTTGTGGATACGGGACCACGTTGCGGCTTTGTACCAGTCGGACATTGCTTTGCAACTCCAGGGCCCCTTCATTTTTCGGGTCCAGTTCGAGGATTTGTTTCACCTGGCGGTCGGCGCCGTAGATATCGCCGCGACGCAGGTCGCCACGGGCCAGTTCGAGTTTTTCATCCAGGCTGCGCATGTGATCGAGCTGGCGCAGCGAGTCCTGGGCACGGCGGTTGTTCGGTTCGATGGTCAACACCCGGCCGAAAGCCTGGCGGGCAGACGCGAAATCACGCTGGGCGCGATCCATGTCACCCTGGGTCAACAGCGCCGTCACTGCACGGGCACGGCCACTGTTCAGGGCCAGGTGCAGCTCGGTGTTGCGAGGGTTTTCCTTCAGCCCTTCCTCGATGCGGGCCAA
This sequence comes from Pseudomonas sp. F01002, assembly GCF_004402115.1. NCBI lineage: Bacteria > Pseudomonadati > Pseudomonadota > Gammaproteobacteria > Pseudomonadales > Pseudomonadaceae > Pseudomonas > Pseudomonas sp. F01002. Next base: position 37,476 of record NZ_SOPU01000079.1, read on the forward strand.
GCCCGCTTCGTACTGTCCCGACTCCATCAGGTCGGTCGCCTCTTGCTTGGCAACCTGCGCCGAACTGCACGCGGCCAGTCCTGCACACAGGCAAAGGTTTATCAGCAAACGGGATCTGTTCATTGCGCGCTCCCCACAGACAAAGTCTGAGACAAATGCAAAGGCAGGTAGACAAAGCTGAGTTCCACTTCGGAAATCCCTTCGATCCGCCAGGTTTCGTCGATCACATCCCCCTTGCGTACGACGTATATTTTTTCGCCGTTCTGCAAAAACACTTGCAGGTCGGCACGGTCATTCAGCTTGCCAATGAACTGGAAAGGCATCGGTGGTGCCGTGGGGACTTGCACCTCCGGGGTCAGGTTGACGGGTTGCTCGGTGACGGTGGCGAGCTGCGGCGCAGCCGTCCAGCTGCGGGCGGCGAACAGGTCGCCAGCCGGGCTCAGGTCCTTGATCGCTGCCGATGTTTTGCCGGCGGATGTTGCGGGCAGCACTCCACGGGTTTTGCTGTTGGTCGGGGTGGCCACGGCGGCCACCGAAGCATCGCCCTCCTCGGACGACGACGTGAAGTATTCAGGCAACCAGGTCAGCGCCGCCGCCACGCCGAAGAACGCCACCCAACCCACTACGCGTTTGGTATTCATCATGACCTCGACAGGTAAAGGGTCATGCGGATCCGCCCGGTCAGGTCGGTGTCGGCGATTTTTTTACGCTGGAACTCCACGTCCTCCACCACCACCGCCGGTAACTGGCCGAGCAAGGCGTGCAGGAAGCGCCGCAGTTGCGGGTAGCTGCCGCGCACCGGCAGCAGAATCTGATAACGGGCCAGGTGCGTCTTGGGGTCGATGCCCAGGGAATATTCGCCACGGGCCAGGGTGATGTGCTCCTGAGCTGCCAGTGCGTAAATCTTGTCGATGGCCACGGTGGCCTGCGGCTGGGACGGCAACTTGCTGCGGAAGTCGTCGAGCTGACGTTGCGGCACCACCGGAGCGGCAACACTGCCGTCTTCGACTTTGGCCAGGTACTCGCCGGCTTCGCGCGTCTGCTGGCTCAGTGTTTGCAGCGACCGCCAGTCCGGCATCAGGCCCACCAGGCCATACACCAGCGCCAACAGCAACATCGCCAGCCCTGCCAGGCCGGGAATACCCAAGCCTTGCAGGTATTCGTGGACGATCAATCTAGGGATTTGCATCGCCGATCTCCCAGCTAGCCGACAGGTTGAATTGCACCGGGTGTTCCGGCACGTTCGCGACGATTTCGTGGCTGAGCAGCGACACATCGGACAGCTCGTCGCTGGCTTCGAGGCTGCGGTGGAAGTCGAGCATGGCTTCCAGATCCCGCGCTTCGGCGCTGATTCGCACCTGGCCTTTGCGGGCATCCGGGGTCAGGGTCAATAACGCAATGTCGTCCCGGGGCATGGCTTCGAGCATGGCGAACAGACGCTCCCATGGCCGGCGCAATTGCTGGGACACCTTGCGCATCTCGGCCAGGTTGTGCGCCTGCTCGCGGGTTTCGGCCGGGGTCAGGCTGACCTTGCCGCCCGTGTCGCCGGTGAGTACGCGCTGAGTGGTTTGCAAGTGGCCTTGCTGTTGCGCGGCCTGTTCACTGAGGTGCTGCTGAACCAAGAAGCAACCCAGCGTCAGCACCACGCCACCGACCAGCAGGCTCCAGCCCAAAGGGCCCGAGCGGCGGCGCGGCTGAAAGTCGAGCATCAAGGCGCGCATGTCAGGCCACCGCCCGGGACATGACGTACAAACAATCGCGTACGGATGCCCGGCCTTCTTCGAGGGTGCGCAGGTGCACACCGGGTACGTCAGGGTGCGAGTCAATGCGTGCCGGCGCGTGCAGGTAAACATTCAGCGGTCGCTCGCTGGTGGAGGCCTGCAATTGGCTTTCACGACCGATCAACGCGGTCAGCGCGACGTCGCTGTCGCTGCTGCCGACCGAACGCACCGCCGCCCAGCGCCCTTCCCGGGCCAGCAGCAACACACTGCGCACTGGCTCGGCGACCACGAACAGGAAGTCGCCGGCGTCGAAGCTTTTATCGAAATGATTGAACGCCGCCATCAGGTACGGCTGCACCGAACGCAGGCGCAGGCCACGACCCGTGACCAGCGTGCGCAGATGCGTCAGCAAGTCCTGCGGCAGCGCGGTGGCGACCCGGTCATAACCCGCCGGCTCAGCGGACAACACCATGCTCCAGGGTTGCGGCGGTACGCCGTAAAGGTCTTCGAAACACAGTTGGGCAAACCCGAGCAATTCGGCAGGGCTGCTGATCTGTTCGCTCCAGGGCACCAGACAGAAGCGGCTGAAGTGCCCGGAGATCACCACACTCAATTCGGCACCAGCACGGGTGTGTTCGCCCAGCAGACGGTCGAGGGTTTCCAGCGCCACGGCCCAGGCATGGAAACCTTCGTCGATAAAGCCGACGCTGCCCAGCCACAGGGTTTCACTGCCACGGCGCTGACCCAGACCGACACCACTGGCGCCGAGCACGGCGACAAAACGATCACGAGATAAAAGTGACACGATTGATCTCCTCCAGCGTGGTCCGCCCCTCTGCAACCAGCTCCAGTGCCGACTCGCGCAACAGGCGCAAGCCACGGCTGCAAGCCAGGGCTTTGATTTTCGAAATGGGTTGGCGCTCGACGATCATCTGCCGCAGCTCGTCGTCGAGGTGCAGCAGTTCGGCAATCGCCGTACGCCCGCGGTAACCGGTGCCCCGGCAATGACCGCAGCCCTTGCCGTGGACGAAGTGGTAGTGATCGACCTGTTGCGGGTCGAGGCCGGAGAGGCGCAATTCTTCATCAGTTGGGTAAGCCGGCGCGCTGCAACTGGAGCAGACCAGTCGGATCAAACGCTGGGCCAGCACCGCATTGAGTGCCGACACCAGGCTGTAAGGGTCGATTTCCATCTGGGTGAACCGGCCGATCACGTCGAACACGTTGTTGGCGTGAATGGTGGTGAACACCAGGTGCCCAGTGAGCGCCGATTGCACGGCGATCTGCGCGGTGTCGGGGTCGCGGATTTCACCGACCATGATCTTGTCCGGGTCATGGCGCAGGATCGAGCGCAAACCACGGGCGAAGGTCAGGCCTTTCTTTTCGTTGACCGGGATTTGCAGCACGCCCGGCAGTTGGTATTCCACCGGGTCTTCAATGGTGATGATCTTTTCCACGCCGTGGTTGATCTCGCTGATCATCGCGTACAGCGTGGTGGTTTTGCCGCTACCGGTGGGGCCGGTCACCAGCACCATGCCGTAAGGTTCGGCCGCCAGCCGACGCAGATGGCGCAGGGTTTCTTCTTCGAAGCCCAGGGCTTGCAACTGCACGCCGCAGACCTTGTCGGCCAGGTCCTGTTTGTCGAGGACCCGCAGCACCGCGTCTTCGCCGAAGATGCTCGGCATGATCGACACCCGAAAGTCGATCTGCCGGCCGCTGATGCCGATCTTGAAGCGACCGTCCTGGGGCACGCGTTTTTCACCGATGTCCAGTTCGGCCATGACCTTGACCCGGGAAATCACTTGCTCGGCGAATTCGCTGCCCTGGATTTTGCTGATGTTGTTCAGCACGCCATCGATCCGGTACTTGATCACCAGGCCGCTGCCGGTGGTGCCCAGATGGATATCGCTGGCGTGCATTTTCAGCGCGTCGTAGAGGGTCGAGTTGACCAGTTTGACGACGACGCTGGCGTCCTCGCTGATGCTGGTCAGGGACAGGCTTTGCAGGGTATCGATTTCGACATTGGCGTCGGCCTGGGCGTTGAGCGACTCCACGGCGTGGAAGCTCTCTTCGTGGCGTGCCAGGTAGGCTTTCAGGTCGTCGGCATGCACCAGGTACAGCGGCGCACCGTGCAGGCAGTCGTCGATCCAGGCCAGGCGTGAGGTATCGAAGGGGTCGGCAAACACACCGATGACCGCATCGTCGTGACGCAGCAGGATGAATTCGCGTTTGAGGCATTGGGCCAGGGTGACCCGGTCGAACACCGGAGTGGCTTTGAACAGGCTGTCGGTGTCGAGCACCGGATAATGCAGGGTCGCGCCGAGGCTCTGGATGAAGGGCATGGGGGCCAGTTCGCACAACACCCCGAGGGCTTCCAGTACCCGTTCGCCGGAACTGGCGGCCAGGGAGCGTGCCTGGGCCAGTTGCTCACTGGAAAAGCGAGACGGTACACAGTCCAACAGCACCGGTTCGACGGCAAGGAATAGACGGTCCATGGCATGCTCTCCAACGCCGGGGGCTTTGAGCCCTGTCGACGCGGCAGGCCATTGCGGCGGATGCCGGAACGTCTTGTCGCGCCACTACTCCCCGGTGAGCAATTGTTCGTCGCCTGGTGCCTTGGAGGTCGATATGTTTCGTCGACGATCTGCCAGCACCCAACTGCCGTCGTACAACTGCAGCGGGAAACTCTCGGTCCTGCTCTGGCGTCGTTCGACAAAACCTTGCGAATTACTCATGCCTGCTTTGGGTTCGCGCTCCATCCCCAGAAGGTCGCAGACTGCTCGGGCCAACTCCGCCAATGGAAACGGTTTGAACAGGATATGGCTGACTCCCAGTTGCCGGGCCCGCTCACAGACTTCAGCGGTTGGGTGCCCGGTAATCAGCACAAAATGACACTTCCTGTTCTGGCGGACAGCATCGAGCACCTCAAAGCCTTCCATGTCGGGCAAGCGGTAATCGAACACCATCACATCGGGTGCAAACTGTTCGGCTTCACCGATACCTGTCACACCGTCATGTGCAATCCGGACGTCGAGCTCTTGCGCCTGAAGGTAATCCTTGAGGTTTTCGGCAAGGAGCTGTTCGTCTTCGACAACCAGTACTTTGTTTAACAAGGTCGACTCCTTGAAACCGCAGGTCCGATGTTCCAGCCCTGGGAGTACGCGCCTTCACTGAGGCTAACGCACACTTCATGCCAGGCTGAGCGCCGGTTTTTTTACCGTTGCACGTCGTTGATTTTCATGAAAAAACCATTTCGTCCAGGAACCCTGTCCCCCAAAGGCGGGGGAAGCGCTCGGAGGTGTCTTGAAGCTTTTCCCCATTATTGGGGGGGAACCTTCAATCATCGTCAATCCGTTCAATTCGATTGCTCGATCGCAGCTGCGCCAGAACCTGTAGACGAGCATGAGCCTGTTGCTGTCGGGCAAGGTAAGCCCGGACCATTTCAAGCCCTTGCACCTCTGAGACATCGGTCGCCTCCAAGTGGTTCTGCAAGTAGATCAAATGCCAGCCCAGCGGTGTACGCACCGGTGTACTGACAGCCCCCGGTGCCAGGGCAAAAGCCGCTGCTTCGAATTCAGGCATCATCCGTCCACGAGGGAAATAGCCCAGATCACCGCCCTCGCTCGCAGAAGCATCTTCGGAACCGGCCCGGGCCACGCTGGCAAAATCCTCACCCGCACTGATTTTCACCCGCATCTCCTCTAAGCGTAGCCGGGCAGCTTCAACTGCGGCGGCATCCGCGCCTTGAGGCACTTTGATCAGGATGTGCCGTGCCTGGATTTGCTCCGGCCGGCTCATCTCGACGCGATGCTCTTCATAGAACGCACGGACCTGTTTTTCGTCAGGCCCGGCGACCTGGGTGAGGTCGGCAAACACTTGCTGGGCCGCGAGCTCACGGCGGGTGTACTCGGTGTAACCGACTTCGTCAAAACCGGCGACTTCCAGGCGCCGGGCGAACACGTCGGCACCACCCATGGCCTGCCGGGTCTGATCGACCTGGCGTTGCACCACCGCGTCACTGACCACCACCCCGCGCTTGACGGCTTCTTGCCACAGCAATTCTTTGTCAATCAAGGCTGTCAGTGCCGCCTGACGTAATTGCTTGTAGGCCTTTGGGTTGCGGATGCTGCCCACCGCCCGGCCCTGATCCTCCAGGTATTCGGCGAAATAACGCTCCAGGCGAAACGCGGAAATTACCTCGCCATTGACCCGCGCGGCGGCCGGGCCATTGCTGCAGAACGCCACGGGAACCCACAGCGTGAGCAGGAGCAACAGAGTCTTGAGCGGCATGATCGAGACCTCCAGTCAGGGTGTAGCGGCAATGGGTTTATAGGGCGCGACCAGATAAAAGCGCTGGCCGGGCAAGTCCACGGTGACGATATGCGCGCCACGCAAACCGAGCCGGCGGCCGGGACCGAAGCTGATCAGCGGGGTCAGCCCGGTATCGAAGTCATGCAGGCCTTCCAGCGCACTGATGAGTTTCTCGCGGCTGGCGTCGCGCCCGGCCTGTTTCATGCCTTCGCTGAACAGCAACATCGAACTGAACGCGCCGACTTGCAGCATCGCGTGCTGACCGCCGAGCCCCTGGCGTTCGCGCAGTTGGGTCAGGGCCAGGCGTCCGGCCAGCGTCCAGTCACTGGGCACAAACGGATAAGCCAGAAACACCCGCCGGGAAAAATTCCTGGGCACCTGCAACAGATCACCCGCCACCTGGTTCGACGCAGCGAACAGATAAGGCACCTGCCCCGCCGCCTGCAAGCGCTCGGCGAGGCGACTGAAACCGCCGCCGCTGCCCAGGTAAAACACCGAACGCGAGCCCAGTGGCAGTTCGTCTTGCGCCGAGTCGTAGGCTTTCAGACTGACCTTTTGCCAGTCGTGATCCTGCAAGTACTGGCCGAGGCTCTGCGCCGCCAACCGTTGACTGGGCTCGTCCGGGTAAGTGATCAGCGTCGGTCCCTGGATTACCCGCAAATTGTCGGTGGCGTAATCGGCCAGGGCGATCAGTTGCTCGCGCAACCCCGGCAGCGGTTCGAAAATCTGCCGACTGGCCTGCGCCGTGCCCAGCAATGACAGCGGTCCGATCAGCGGAATGCCGGCCCGTTCCAGGCGCGCGGCCAGGTCCGAGTCCAGTGCCGGCGCCAGCGGCGCGATCAGGGCGAACACCTGTTCCTGCTCGATCAATTGATCCAGCGCCTGCTCGGCACTGGCGCTGTCCGGGCCCGGATCGACGATGGTCAGGCGCAACTGCCGGCCATGAATCCCGCCCGCTTCGTTGATTCGCGCCACGCTGCCCCGGAGCACCGCCGCCACCGTGGCGCCCTCCTCGCTCAACGGCCCCTGGCTTGGCAACAAGGTGCCCAGGTGCAGACTGTCGGGGGTCAGGCCGGGGTCGCGGTCCTCGGCCACGCGTTTGAGGTAGGCCGTGAGGTTGCGCTGATCATTCATCGACAGGACGAAGCGCGGCATCGCCGGGTCGAGCCGATTGTTGCCCGGATCACGCCCTTCCTGGATGGCCCGCGCCAACGTGCCTTCGGTATACGCCGGGTAATTACGGCCATTGATTTGCTGCTGGCCGTAAGTGCTGGTGAGCCGCGACCAGCTGAGATCCGGCGGTCGCACCCCGCCTTCGGGCCGCCCGAGGCCATCGGCGCCGTGGCAGTTGGCGCACGGCAGGCTGGTGGCGGGCAACAGTATGTCCGCCGCCCCGACCCGCGCCATGATCGGCTCGCCACTCGCGGACACACCCTCGCGATACAGCCGTTTGCCGGCGCTTTCGTTAGGGCTCAGCGGCAACGCATCAGCGGCGAAATGCAGGCCGCCAAGCAGTAGCAAGCCGAGAGCGAGTGAAGTTCTCATGGCGCGGGCTCAACGACCGGCCACGGGCATTGTCAGCAACTGCAAGCGCTGGGCAATGGCGGCGGCCGGGGCATCGGGACGGATTTTGCTCCAGCGTTTGTTGGCCACGTCACCCACGATCAGTTGTGTTGAATGCTGTTCGGGGGTCGGCACGATCTGGCCGATGCGCCCCAATACAAGGTCCATCTGTGCCTTGTCGCCGGTAAGAAAAAGCCAGTGGGGGCCATCGACGCCCTCCTTCAAGGTGTAAGCCTTGAGTACCGCTGGCGTGTCACGCAGCGGATCACTGGTAAGGGAGATAAAAGTGATGCCGCCCGCCTTGTCGCCCAGCAACTCACGCACTTCCTTGAGCTTGCGGGTGATCAGCGGACAGGCATCGTTGCAACGGGTGAAAATCACATTGAGCAGCACCACGCGGTTCTGCGGCGCGTCGCTGTAGAACCGCAGGATCTCGCCGTTCTGGTCCTGCAACGGCGTGTCGGTGAACCAGGTTTTCGCATCGCGCGTGCCAGTGCCCGTAACCAAGCCGGGCGGTGCGGCAACGACGGCCACCGCCGGTGCCGGCTCTTCGTGCCCTTCGTGGGCGAACGCCAGCGAACTGAACAGGCAAAAGCAAACCATCAGGGTGATCCAGTCGAGGGCTCTCATGGCTGCTGCTCCATCGCGATGGCCGTGTGCTTGGCGTGGACGTTGCGCTGACCGCTGAGTTTCTCCACTTCACGGGCCAACACCGTCGGGTCGGTGAAGCCGTAATAGCGGGTCCAGTGGCGGCTGTTGCCGTCACCCACCAGAATCAGTGGCTGATGGTTTTTGAAGTCCCCGCTGAAGGTGCCCAGTCCCTTGAGGGTTTCGTTGATCGACTGCGAGCTGCCGGTCAGCCAGCTCCAGCCCGGGCCGTGCTGGAAGTGGCGGGCGTAGTCGCTCAGGCGTTTGGTGTCATCGCGCTGCGGGTCGATGCTGATCGACACCATTTGCACCTCGCCGCCGACCCGGGCACCCAGCTGTTTTTGCACCTTGCCCATGATCGACGACACCACTGGGCAAATCGTGGTGCAACTGGTGTAGATGAAGCTCATGACCACAATCTTGTTGGTCACCAGGTCTTTTTCCAGGCGCACCGCTTTGCCGTTCTGGTCCACCAGCGCCACGTCGGCGAACTTGACCTGGGCGCTTTCCGAACGGGCGCTTTTGGCCGGCATTTCGTGACCGGCGTGTTCATCCGCCGAGTGGGCCAGGGCCTGGCCGATACCGGCGGCCAGCAGACAGAACGTCAGCAGTCCACGGTGTGCGAATCGGTTCATGTCGAAACTCCTTTAGTGGGCATCGCCGGGCAGGACCCGAACGCTGGCAAAAGTCTTGTCATCGAAACTCGCGCCCAGCGAGGCCGCGCGTACGTGCAGGTACCAGGCGCCGTTCTGGTCGAGGGTCACCGGGGCTTCATAAACGCCATCGCCCACTTCCAGCGCGGCGACTTGCTGGACCCGGGACGTCGGGGCCCGGAAGTAGCGCACCTGAACGTCCTTGACCCCGCTGCGCTGTGCCTTCTGCTTGCCCTGAACGATGCGAAAACGCACCACGTAAGGACTGCCGAGGGCGGCCGTGGACGTGTCGAGCATGAATTCCACCTTCGGCACCCCCGGGTGCCGGGTGAGGTTTTTATCCGGCTCAACCAAAGCCGTGAAGCAATGGATGATGTTCGGCTGGTTCAGCAGGAAGGCCACGTCGAAACGTCCGGCGGCGGGCAGTTTGATCCGGGCGCTGTACAGCCCCGGCTCGACTTCGCGCAGGCTGCGGTCGATGACCATCGCCGCCCGCGCCACTTGCCCACGATTGGGGTAGCCGGACATCGGCGCGTTCATGCCTTCGGCGTAGAAGTAGGTGGTGTTGTCCACCGGGTTGACCACAAACACCGCGTTGTCGTCCCGCGACACCGCCAGGCTCGACGCCAGCGGCAGGTCACCGGCCAGCCGTGGCGCCTGAGGCCCCGCTTCGAAGCCCTGGCTGATCGGCGTGCGGCCTTCACCCAAGGACGACAGATTGATCATCGTGACCTTGGCCGAGGCCAGTCCGCGAATGTAGGCGTAGGCCTTGGTGAACACCACTTGATAGGGCTCGGCGGATACGTCCAGTTCATGGATCAACGAGTCGGTGGCCGCATCGATAACCGAGGCCTGATTCTCCAGGGTGTTGAGCACGATGCCGAAACGACCGTCAGCGCTAAAACCCATCGGGCCCAGGCCCTGTTTCATCTTGATCACCCGCCGGACTGCGAGGCTGGTCGTGTCGACCACGGTCACCGTGCCGTCCTTGCCATCGGCGACATACACCGCCTGGGACAGCGGCGAGTACGCCACGGACAACGGGTGCGAGCCGGTCTTGAGTTGCTTGCTGATGGTCAGGCTGGCGATGTCGATGAGGCTCACCGTCCCGTCATCGCGGTTGGTGACGAAAGCAAAACGACTGTCCTTGCTGAAAGCGATTTCGTGATGCCCGGCACCGGTGGCCAGGTGTTTGAGCGTCTTGAGGCTGCGCGTGCCGATCACTGTCACCCCGGACGCCTCGGGCGATTTCGCGTTGTTGCCGACCCACAGCAGACGCTCATCCGGTTGCAATGCCAGTCGTACCGGGTTGCTGCCGGCAGCCACCGAGTCGATCAACTTGAATTGCTCGCTGTCGATCACCGCAATCTCATCGGCGGTCGGCATCGAGACGAACACCCGCTTGTTGTCACGGGGCGTGACCCAATCCATCGGCGGTTGCTTGATGTCGATCCGCACCATCGTGCTGGTGATGCCGCCCACCGACACCGACGGATCGACCACCGAAATGCTGGCATCGCGGTTCATCACCAGCAGGAAGTAGCTGTTCAGATCGAGCAACGGTCGCGCGCCGATGCTCGATTTCAGAAACACCCCGACCCGGGATTTGCAGCTGTGTTCGCGGCCCTGGGCCTGGTCGGCGGCGACGGTTTCCGGATCGAGCCAGGCACCGGGGGCGACACCCGACAGTGGCTGACCCGAAGCGCTGTCGGTGACCCGAAAGCGCACGTCGGCGAACTCGCCCTCGCGCAGCACGCCATCCTGCGCCAGCGGCCGCACCTCGAGCGCCACCGACACCCCGTCACGCTCAAGCGTGTTTTTGCTCCAGGTCTTCGGCAGTGCCACGTCGTTGAGCATAATCGGCTGCGACGCGCGCCATACCCCCAGCCCGATCAGCGCCAACCCTACAACCAGCGCCCAAGTGGCCACTATGATGGTCCTGTTCATATCGTTTCTCCCCTTTCTAATCTGAGCCTGCCGTAACGCGCCCCTGTGGGAGCGAGCTTGCTCGCGATAGCGGTCTGACAGTCGACATCAATGTTGAATGTGCTGGCCTCATCGCGAGCGAGCTCGCTCCCATAGGTATTGCGTTATTTCCCTGCCCTACGGAACCGGAGCCGGTTCAGGTTCGTTGGTCACCCGCAGCAATCCCCAAAGCCCGGCGGTGTTGCCGTAAGCGCCGTAGTCACGGAACAGGTAGTCGCCCGGTATCGCATTGCTGCCCCCGGCGCTCGGGTGCATGAAGCTGAAGTGCGCCGCCGGCAAGATGCTTTCGTGGGCGCCGATGTACATCGACATCGGGTTGAAACCGAACCGCACCGAACCCACCCCAGGTGAACTCATTGGATAGCCACCGGTATCGCTCTTCTCCGACTGGAACGGGTTGACCGACCAGACGTGACCGTCCAGCTGGAAGGTCGAGCCACGGCTGCCACCCGTCGGCATCAGGATGTGGGTGCGGAACGGTTGCCCCGGTTTCACATACAGCACCGGCGTTTGCGGATCGCCCCCCACCAGCGCATTGCTGAAGGCCATGTGCGCATTAGGCACGTCGCCGTAACCTGAGCCGCCTGCGTGCCCGAACGGCGCATCCGGTGGCAGACCGAAGCGGAACCACATCGGCTCGGTCTTGTAGTTGATGGCCATGCTCGAGTTGTCTTGCGGATCGGTCGGTACACCGGCCTCCGAGGCAATACCTTCCACCGGACGACCATTGGCCCAGCGCATGTTCAACGCCTTCTGCCAGACCATCGCAAAATCGCGGTAGGTGGTTTGCCCCGGTGCGGTGACCGTCGCCGATACTTTGCGTGCATCGTCAATCCAGGTGGCGCCGATCGGCAGGATGCTCATCGCACCGCCAAGGCCTTTTTGCGGCTGCTTGATGACGTCCGCCGGGGTGAAATTCAGCCCGCCGAATTCCACCGCCGTGGCGTTGATGTTGTCGACACTGCGGCCCAGTTGCGTGACCGGTTTGCCTTCACGCTCCAGGTGCCCGGCGTAGTACTGATAGGTCCGCGTCGGGTACGCCCCAACATTGCCAACACGCGGCGGCACGGTCTGGGTCGGGTTGGTGCCGACGTTTGTCCCGTCGGATTTGGTGATGTCGTACGCCAGCAGTTGTGCGCGCAGGCCCACCGTGCTGGACGGCCGCATCAGGTTATTGCTGAAGGTGGTCGAGCCCTCGCCATCGTTGCGGTCACGCTTGACCATGCCCATTACCGAAGCCGTCTGAGTCAGATCCGGCATCACCATGGGCAGACGGTTTTCCAGCGTGATGTTGATGCAGTCACCGGCCGCCACACGCAGCACCAGCGGTTCGACAGGCACACCGGGTTTGAGCTTGCCGGTGATCGGATCGAGGTCGCCCTTGCGCACATAAAGGATCGCCGTCGGGTCATGCAATGGCCCGCTTTGCCCGCCGATGGTGAAGGTCCCCTCCACAGGGTCGGTCACCGTGACCTGAGGAATGCTCACTGCCCGCGAGTTGTACACCAGGGTGCCGCCCGCCGGCTTCAACGCCCCGCCGACGTGTTGCCCGATACCGGCCGGATCGGCCATCGACAGGTTCAGCGGATTGCCCAGGATGTCGTTGGCCAGCGCCGCGACCACTTCATAGTTGCGTTGTGGCGTCGGCCGGGTGCCGATGCCGTTAGGGTTGGCGCCGTACCGTGGGCAGATGCCATCGAATGCCACGGTGTTGCGCATACCGGCCGGTTTCGCGTTGTTCGGCAGCGCGAACAGGTCGCTGCGCTGGGCCGTGTAGTTGCGCATCACGCCCCAGATCCCGCTCCAGTAACCTTCCAGGGAGGCGTCCATCGAGTACAGGTAATCCCCGGTGGTCGCGGCCGCGCTGGAGATCATCGACACCGGCGCATTGAAGCCCATCTGCTCGGAGATCCCGAGCATCTGCGACGAGCGCCAGCCGGAGTTGGAGCTGTTGCCATAACCGGAACCGCTTTGCAGCCACTTCACGCCGTGCAGGGTCACGTTGTGCTCTTCTTCGTGACCACCGGCATGCACCCGCAACCGGACGTTGTCCCCGGTGTAGGTGCGCAGCATCGGAGTGAACGGGTCACCCGGTTCGGCGCCGCCACGGTTGATGTGTGGCGGGAACAGCGTGGTTCCGCCGGTTGGGCCGGTGGCTGCAGTCACCAGGTTCGGCGCCAGGTTCATCGCCGGGATGGCGCGGTCGGTACGGCTTTGCATGGCGTACGCCAGGTCGCCGCCGAGGCCGTCGGCCTGCATACCACGCTTGCCGTCCGGGCCGACCTTGTTCGGGTCGTACACCCGCAGGGCCAGCGGTTCGTTGCGGTAATTGACCACGAACATGCCAGGGTCATCGACCGAGATAGCTTGTGGGCATGGCCGGCTTGGGCAACCGGGCATCAGTCCACCGCGGGCTTCGACCACCTGTTCAAGCAGGGTCTCGGCTTCTTTTCGCACCGGTGGGTTGATCGCGTAGCGGAAGCTGTCAGCCGTGGCCGGGAAGGCTTGCGGATTAGGCACGCCGTTAGGACCGGCGCCCACGTACACACCGGCTTCATAGGCGTGCTGGAAGTCGCTGTATTCGAGGAAGAACTCACGGAAGCTGTCGTTCTTGCCGTCGCCGTCCAGGTCACCGGTGGACACCACCGCTTGCCACGAAGTGGGTCCGCCGTCCTGCCGCGCGCCGCTGTACAACGGCTCGCCGGTTTCGGCGTGGAACCAGGTCGAACCGGCCGGTTCTGCCAACACGGTGGCGTACAGACCGATCTGTTGGTGAGTCGATGGGCCAAGGTGGTCGTGGGTGAAAATGGTTCCCAGGCCACGGTCGACGCCTTTGGCGTTCACCACCGGATCGACAAACCAGCGCTGCATCACCGTGCGCGCGCCGACCCAGTCGGCCCGGCCGTATTGGCCGAAGAACGGGTGAGCCTTCGCTTTCGGGCAGGTCGGCGTGCCGTCACGAGGATCGGTGCCTTGGCACTGGTTGAACTCGCGAATGGCGTGGATGCGTTCTTGCACTGCACCGGGGGAAAGTACGCCGTCTTCGTAGTTCCAGCCGTTGGCCGAACCGTCAGCAGCCGTCAGGTCCCATTTCGGCAGGTGAATGTGCTGGCCGATCACGTCGGTTGGCGTGCGCACCTGATAGTCGTCAATTTCATAGGTGGCCGGCACCAGGTTGGTTTGCTGGTACTGCACGCAGTCGAAGGTGTTCATGCGCATCACCAGAGGCTCTGGCGGCCGCTGCTTGTTGATCACCGGCCAGGCGTCTTCCCACAGCGCGAGAATGCGCGCTTGCGGGAAGTGGTAACCGACTTTGTTGTAGACCGCATCGAACTGAATGTTCGCGGCTTTATAGACCCGTGGACGGTCGGCGGTGAACGTCGAGGAACCGCTGAAGGACATGCCATCAACCCGCTCACCGCTGTTGAACTCGCCGGTGCTGGCGCTACTGGTCAGGCGTTTTTGCCGGTCATCCATGCACGGTTCGTAATACGGTGCGCCCGCGATCGGCAAGGCGCCGTTGGTGCGGAAGCTGCGCGCCACGATTTGATTACCGGGCAGCACAGCGAAGCTTGGGTGGTCTTTTCTGGCGTGGAACGCCATGGCCGCCTGTTCGATTTCGGTGCCTTCTTCCGGCATGTAAATGGGCTTGGCGCGTGTCACTTCCTTGGAGAAATCCAGAGACGTGGTAATGGTGTGTGCCCGGCCACCGGAGGAGAAACCGTCCAGAGAATGGCGCCCCAGGCCGCCGTCCCAGCCACCGGACTGAGCCGGGTCGAGATTGGCCCACAAGGCGTTGCCGCTGGTTTTCAAGGCCTGCGCCTTGGCAGCGTCGAGCATGTCCAGCGGTGGGGTCGGTGGGCGTTGGCCGACCGAGCTTTCCATGCCGCCGATCCAGAACGGATACCCAGGGTTTTTCAGGCTGCCGTCGGCATTGCGGTTGGCTTCACTGCGATCCACCAGGGCCAGGGAACCGATGGCGTGAGCGCCGCCGTTACCGCCATGATGCTCGCCGTCATCATCACCTTCGCCGTCATCGCCACCGGCCACTAGGGTTTCGCCGATTTTCGGCACGACCGCGACTTTGCCCGGCATCGGTGCCATGGCTTTGCCTGGCAGCGGTACGACCGCTGGAATCGGCGTACCGGCAACGATCTCACCGTCGGGCAAGGCCCGGGCGCCAGCGGCCGGTTTACCGCTGCGCAGTGCATAAGGTTCGCTGTGATAACCGTCGGCGCCCTGCTGGGACACCTCGAGTTTGATGCCCTCTTCGAATACGTCATGCACCCGCCACATGCTCCACATGCCTTGGGCAAAGTGCGGGTAGAAGTGGCAGTGATAGATCGCATCGCCCGCGACCCGGTTGCGGTTGCCCGAGCCCCCGTTGGCGATTTCGTAGGTGTAACCGGCGCCCGGACCGATGCCTTGGGCGTCCACATAGTCGGAGTTGTCGTCGTTGGGGTTGAACAACCACTGATGCCCGTGCAGGTGGAAGATGTGCTGTTCGTGGCCGTTGTGGGTGTTGCGGAATTTGATGAAGTCGCCGATGTAGCTGTGGTTGACGTTGGACGGCTCGGACGGGTACAGCGCCATGGTCGCCTTGACCCCGATCTGATCGGCGCTCGGCGTTTCACCGGGACGAATATTTTCCAGGCCGGCGTTGGCCGGCACGTCCACCAGCATGGCCACATCGCCGACGGTGTGGGAGCTGAGGAAGAATTCTTCATAGGCGCAGGACAGGCAATCGTGCATCGGCCCGACGCCCAAACGGTTGGCGACCACTTCGGCGCCCATGCCTCCGGAGCCATAGTTGATCATGAACGAGTCGCGAGTCGGCTCCAGCACGTGGGCCATCACCGGGTCCGCCCAGTAAGCGGGGAACGCCTGGGTCGCGGCAGTTTCATCCTGGAACTGCGAGGCGAAATCGCGGAACGGTTCCAGACGATTCGGGATCGCCGGGTTGCGTTTTCCAATGGCTTCCAGCGGATAGGTCGACGGCGGGAAGCTGCCGTCGGCGTTGCTGCCCATCACGATCGCGTCGCTTTCGCTGGAAATGATTTCATTGCCGTCGACCATGTTGATGATCGGCGTGCCGGCCTTGCCTTCACGGATCCACGGCTCGCGTTGTGGATAGCGCGCCTGGTAATCAACGATGGGTTGTCCGGTCGGGGTGCGGCCGACGCTGGCCAGGCGCATCTCTTCTTCGGTCACGGTGTTGCGATAGGTGCGACCGCCCTTGGGCACCACTACCACTTGGCCGAACAGTCCGTTGGCCACGTTGCCCGCATCCCCTTCACCCCCGAAGGTCGCGCCGCGGCTGCTGGCGGCAAACGCCCCTTCGCGCTCGGCGTACAGAGTGTAGGAACGGGTAGCGCCGGGGGCAATCAAGGTATTGGCGTTGCGCCCGGTATAGGACGCAATGTCGTCGATGCTGTTGACCGCTTGCATGCCATTGACCTGGAAGCCGACGTGGCGGTCGGCGACCTGTTCATCGACCTTGAATTGGTCTACGTTGCCGATGGCGACTTCGCCCTCAATCTCACCCTCATCCCCGTTTTCATGGCTGCCGGGGTTGGCCTGGTAGGCGAGCAAGTTCTGCAAGTTGATGGTCAGGCAGTCACCGGCAGCGACGCGCAGTACCAGTGGACGCGGACGCTTGTCGGGCCGCAGCGAGACTTTGCCCGGCACTGCCGCCCCGCCCTGGGCCAGGGACATCTCGCGGTCATCGACCACATCGCGGCGCAGGGCGAACATCATGCCGTTGACGTTCTGCGCGCCGAGGCGGTTGAACATCAGCGGCTGATCCAAGGCCACGACGTTGGCCACCAGATTACGCTCGCAGCGCACGGCCGCTTCGACCAGCTCGATGCCCAGCATCGATGCCACCAACAGCAGCAGATTTAACAAGGACGGAGCGTAGGGTATGCCGGTCATGATCACGGGCCTCGCTGTGGTACTCATTAGGAATAAATCTCGACAAATCCCCTTGAGCAATCCGCATGCCATAAATAATTTAGTTATTTTTCAAACGGTTACATAAACGACTTAACAACTCGGGGGATATTCCCCATCTATTCCCCCCACTTTTCGGGCTGAAGAAACTCCCCCCAAAACGCAAATTTCGTAACAACCGTCGAAGTCGGCGTTCGGCTCTGTAGCAGCTGTCGAGCTTGCGAGGCTGCGTTCGGCGGTACGGATCGGGTTGCCCCACATATGGGGGAAACCCCCAATCAGAGCGGCGCATCCGCGGCCAGGCCCTGCAAGCGTCGGTATTGGCGCAAGACACTGGGCACGTAACGCTGGGTTTCGGCGAACGGCGGGATCACCCCGCCACGGCTGAGCACCGCTTGCGGCCCGGCGTTGTAGGCCGCCACGGCGAGGCTAATGTCGTTATCGAACAGGGTCATCAGGTGCTTCAGGTACTTGGCGCCACCCTGGATGTTGGCTTTCGGGTCGTAGACATTCTTCACCCCCAACTCCCGGGCGGTGTCAGGCATCAATTGCATCAACCCTCCAGCCCCCTTGGGTGACCGGGCACCGGAGTCGTAGGCGGACTCGGCCTGAATCACGGCATGCAACAGCGCCGCCGGTAACTGATTGGCCGTGGCAGCCGCCGAAACCAGTTCGGCATAGGGCTGCCGGGCAATCATCTGGGGTTGCTGATCCATGCTGACCCGGGTGGATTCTGGCTCGTGAATCACCCGTTCATAGGTGCGGCCGGGATGGTGGACATTGGACAGAACGTAGCTGCCCTTGGCGTCCACGGAAACGAACACATCGGCCTGTACGACGCCGGTCAGAACCAGCAGACCGAGCAGTCCTGTGGTGAGTGTTTTCATTTTTCTGCCTCCCCTGCCCGGCCCCGAAAAATGGGGCTAATGCCCCAATGGCCGGTAGTAAACCAGCCATATGCAAGCACTGCGCCGGATGCGCAAAGGCCCGTAATTCAGGGGTTGCAGAAGGATCTCCGGGCATGTGCATGGCAATTGCATAAGCCTTCATAGCGACCCTTCTGCCGACTGTGTGAGGTCATCATGAATCAGCGTTTGCGTTCCGCCCCGCGTGCTCAAAGCGGGTTCACCCTGCTCGAACTGTTGGTGGTGTTGGTGGTGCTGGGGCTGTTGGCTGGCATCGTCGCGCCGAAATATTTCGCCCAACTGGGCCGCTCCGAAGTGAAGGTTGCCAAGGCGCAAATAGAAGGCCTGGGCAAGGCACTGGACCTGTACCGTCTGGAGGTCGGTCATTACCCGTCGACCGAACAGGGTTTGCAGGCGCTGGTCACCGCGCCCAGCGATGAAACCAAATGGACCGGCCCTTACTTGCAGAAAAAACTCCCGCAGGATCCGTGGGGCCGTAACTACAGCTATCGCTGCCCCGGCGAAAACGGCGAATACGACTTGCTGTCCATGGGCAAGGACGGACAACCCGGCGGCGAAGGCGAAAACGCCGAAGTCACCAGCTGGCAATGACGGGAGGCGATCATGCGTTTTCATCTCAAAGCCGTTGGCAAGGCCGGCGTCGTCTCGATGACCGTCGAGGCGCTCGGCCACAGCGAAGCCCGGTGCATCGTCGAAGACCAGGGCTATCGGGTGATCAGCCTGTACGCCGAGCGTCACTGGCGTGCGCTGCGGGTTCGACAGCGCGAGACCTTCAACCTGGTGCTGTTCAGCCAGGAACTGACGACGCTGCTCAATGCGGGCCTGCCGTTGATCGATGCGCTGGAAAGCCTGGCGGAAAAAGAGAACGCGCCCCAGGCCCGCAAGACCTTGAGCGAACTGGTGCGCCTGCTTTATGAAGGCAAATCGTTCTCCCAGGCACTGGCCCAATTGTCGGCGGTTTTCCCTCCGCTCTACGTAGCGTTGGTGCAGTCCAGCGAGAAGACCGGCGCCGTGGGCGATGCCTTGGGCCGCTATGTCAGCTATCGCCAGCGCATGGACGAGGTTCGGCAAAAAATCGTCAGCGCTTCGATCTACCCCCTGCTGTTGCTGGTGGTGGGGGGTGGCGTGGTGTTGTTTCTGATGGGCTACGTGGTGCCGCGCTTCAGCCTGGTGTTCGAAGGGCTGGGCTCGAACCTGCCGTGGCTGTCGCAGATCCTGATGAGCAGCGGGATGTTCCTGCACACCCATCAGGGCGAATTCTTCGGCGCATTGCTGGCGATCATCGTCGCCCTCACTTTCCTCCAGCGCCAACCGGCCTTTCGTCGAGGCCTGGACCGTGTGATTGAAAAACTCCCGGCGGTCCATCAACGCATTTTCATGTACGAACTGGCGCGCTTCTACCGCTCGCTGGGGATTCTGCTGCAAGGCGGGATTCCCCTCGTCACCGCCATGGGCATGGTTCGCGGCCTGCTCACCGTCGCCTCCCGCGCGCGTCTGGACCAGGCCTGCGAACGGGTGCGCGAGGGTCAGTCGCTATCGACCGCGCTGGAACTCAATCACCTCGTGACACCGGTGTCCCTGCGCTTACTGCGTGCTGGCGAGCAGTCCGGCAACCTCGGGCAAATGATGGAGCGCAGCGCCGACTTCTACGACGAAGAAATCAGCCGCTGGATCGAATGGTTCGTGCGGTTGTTCGAACCCTTGCTCATGACCTTCATCGGCCTGCTGATCGGGGTGATCGTGATCCTGATGTACATCCCGATTTTCGAGCTGGCCTCGAGTATTCACTGACCCCTGGAACAGGGTCGAGCTGGACGTTTCAGAACTCATCGACGTGACAACTGAATAAAACCGTACGGTGAGGTGTTTACCCACTGAATCAGGCAGCAAGTTGCATTCATCAACGTTCCAAGCTGAATAAGAAGACGGAGAACGATATGCACATGAAAAAGCTTTTGCTCGCAGTGGCTATTGGCGCAGTTCTGTCGGCATCCACCGTTCTGATACCGGATAGCCTGTCCGGTATGTCGAGTGCTCAAGCCAAAGACGGAGGCAGTGGCGGTAGTGGAGGCGGCGGTGGCGGTGGCGGTGGCGGCAATGGTGGTGGTGGCGGCGGTAATGGTGGCGGCGGTGGAAGTGGTGGCGGCGGCAATGGTGGCGGCGGTGGAAGTGGTGGCGGCGGCAATGGTGGCGGTGGCGGCGGTAATGGTGGCGGCGGTGGCGGCGGCAATGGCGGTGGTCACGGCGGAAGCGGAAGTGGCGGCAACAGTGGCAGCGGTCACAGTGGCAGCGACCATGGCTCGGGTCATTCCGGCGATTCAGCCTCATCGTCCTCCGGGCGTAGCGGCACTCATGCCGAAGCGGGGGATGATCATGGCGTGCATCGCTCCGGTGAAATCGGCGATGACCACGGCGTGCATCGCTCCGGTGAAATTGGCGATGACCACGGTGTGCATGTCGGCGGTGAACCGGGTGACGACCATGGTGTGCATGTTGGTGGCGAGCCTGGCGATGACAAAAAGTCCTGACAACCGCTGATGCCCAAACAACACAAATCACTGTAGGAGCCGAGCTTGCTCCGGCTCCTACAATGGATCGTGTTAACCGCCGATAACGTCAGCGACTCGCAACGGAGCGGGACAGCCAGGGCGCGAACAATCGCGTCGCCATCGGCATGAACAGGTACACCACCGACAGCACGATGGTCAGGGTGATCAGGAAGGTGGCAACGATGTAATTGGAGAGGAAAGCGTTGAGCTGCAGCAACGGCCCCCAGATCAGCGGCACCAGCAAAGTGTGCGGCAGAATCACCAACAACGTCACCACGGCCTGCTTCCAGCGCGGCGGTGGCGATCCCGCTTCGGCCTGCGGGGCGAACCAGAATTCATTAACCGGACTGACCTCAGTCTGATCACCGTCCGCCAGCATTGGCGTGGCTTCGTTGACCAGTGCTTGCCGTTGCGGCGAATCGAGCCAGCGCTGCATCGCCTCGGTGGAGCAAAAACGCAGCACGCAGGTGAACATATCCAGGCCGCCGCTCTTGCCGCGAATCACGTCCACGCCCAAATGCCCTTCGCTCTGCCCCGCCACACCCACGATGTGTCGAAGCCAGGCTTCGTAAGGCACTTCAAAACCGGCCTTGACCCGGTGTTTGACGATCAGGGTCACGACTTCCTCGAAACGATTGGATTCGGGCATCACGCAAGGCTCCGGTGAAACGGACATTGAGCGCCGGCCGTTTCGGACCGGCGATGAAGAGGCTGCTGAACAGAATCTCCTACAGGTTAGATCGGTGGGTCGAGCTGATCCAGTTGCCCTTATGGGGGCGGCGGCGCGTTGCAGCAATTTGCATCAAATGCGCCCGTACGACTGTCGAAAAACTCACTGCACCCGGAGCGCTTCTGTTAAAAAGCGAGCTTCATGTCTGAGCTGATGGACCCACCCATGCCCTCTTCCCTTCTCACGCGTCCGCGCCGACGCTGGCTGCCGCTGCTGTGCATGGCCATACTAATCGTCGGCTTGCCGGTGAGCTGCGGTGTGCTCAAGTACACAGAGCGCGAGTTGCTGTTTCGTATCGAGCCGGGCAACGCTGGCTGGTATCGCGGTCTGCCGCAGGACGTTCAGGAATTCGACATCAAACCCGCCAACTTCAAGGCCGGGCAAAGCCTGCATGCCTGGTGGTGGCCGGCCGCGCGTCGCGATGCGCCCTCGATCCTCTACCTGCATGGCGTGCGCTGGAACCTGACGGGCCAGGCGTTCCGCATCGAGCAATTGCGCGCCATGGGCTATTCGGTGCTGGCCATCGACTACCGCGGGTTTGGCCAGAGCAAGGGGGATCTGCCGTCCGAAGCCAGTGTTTACGAAGACGCCCGAGCCGCCTGGGAGCGCTTCACCAAGATGCAACCGGACGCCAACAAGCGCCTGATCTACGGCCACTCCCTCGGTGGCGCAGTGGCTATCGACCTGGCGGCAGACCTGGCCGCACAGGCGAAAAAGGACCATGGCGTGGTGCCGGTGCGCGGTCTGGTGATCGAATCCACTTTCACCTCGCTGGGCGATGCCGTGGCGCAAGTGGCCGACAGCAACCTGCCAGTGAAATGGTTGCCGGTGCGCTGGCTGCTGTCGCAGAAATTCGACTCCATCGACAAGATCGTCGACATCAACATGCCGTTGCTGGTGGTCCATGGCCTGGCCGACCCGTTCATGCCCTCGCGATTCAGCCAGCAGTTGTTCAATGCCGCCAACGAACCCAAGCGCCTGTTATTGGTGCCCGGTGGTACACACAACAACAGCATGAGCCTGGGTGGTAGCCAGTATCGCCAGGCACTCGAAGGCTTGATGAAGGCAAAACCACCGCAGATGGCCGGGCCGACGGTAACTCGGGTTTCTCGGGAGTCTTGAGCGCTATCGGTAGCCACGGGCCTGCAAATCAAACAACTGCGCATAGCGCCCGCCCGCGGCCACCAGACTGTCGTGATCGCCCCGCTCAAGGATCGCTCCATGGTCCAGCACGATGATGTGGTCCGCATTGCGCACGCTGGAAAACCGGTGAGAAATCAGCAACGTCATCCGGCCTTCGGTGTGTTCACTGAAATGCTCGAACACCGCCGCTTCCGCCGCCGGGTCGAGTGCAGAAGTTGGCTCATCCAGAATCAGAATATCGGCGTTGCGCCGCATGTAGGCGCGCGACAACGCGATCTTCTGCCATTGCCCGCCGGACAGCTCCTGCCCCCCGGCGAACCACCGCCCCAATTGCGTGGCATACCCTCGATCCAGCCCCTCGATGAAGGGCGCGGCCATGCCCTCGGCTGCGGCCTCCTGCCAGCGCTGTTCATCGTTGAACGCCAGCGTGTCACCCACACCGATGTTCTCGCCGACGGAGAATTGGTAGCGGATGTAGTCCTGAAAAATCACCCCGATGCGCCGCCGCAGCGCGTCTTCTTCCCACGCTTGCAGATCGCTGCCGTCCAGCAGGATGCGGCCCTGATCAGGACGGTACAGCCGAGTCAGCAATTTGATCAGCGTGGTCTTGCCCGAACCGTTCTCCCCCACCAGCGCCACACTGTGCCCGGGCACAAGGTGAAGATCGATGCCTTCCAACGCAGCGCGACTGGCTCCCGGATAACGGAAGCCGACGTTTTCGAAACGCAGGCCATCGCCGGGCACGGCGCCCACGGTGAGGTTGCCGTTATCCGCCACAACAGGCTCGGCCAGGTATTCATAAAGACTGGAGAGGTAAAGGCCATCCTCGTAGAGACCGCTGATGGCACTCAAGCTGCTGCTTACTGCCGTCTGCCCCTGCTTGAACAACACCAGGTACATGGTCATCTGACCGAGGCTGATGTTGCCATGGACGGTATCGACCACGACCCAGGCATAGGCCAGATAAAACGCGCCGGTGCCCAGTAGACCGAGGACAAATCCCCAGCTATCTCGACGTAGCGTCAGGCGCCGGTCTTCGGCATAGAGCCGCGCGAACGTCTCGCGATAACGTTTCAATAGCAGCGGCGCGAAGCCGAACAGTTTGACCTCTTTGATGTAGCCCTCGTGGGAGAGCAGCGTCTCGATGTAGCTTTGTTGCCGACTTTCTGGCGCACGGCGAGTGAAAAGTCTGAAAGCATCACCGGAAAAATGCGCTTCGGCAAAGAACACCGGCAACGCGCCGATCACCAGCAACACCAGCGCCCAAGGCGAAAAATGCACCAGCAACACGCCGAAGCTGATCAACACGATCAGATTCTGAATCAGCCCCAACGACTTCATCACCAGCGCCAATGGCCGGGTCGAGGCTTCGCGGCGCACCCGAACCAGTTTGTCGTAGAACTCGGAATTCTCGAACTGCACCAGCGATAACGTCTGGGCCTTCTCCAGAATCATCGTGTTGACCTTTTGCCCCAACTGCACTCGCAACAGCGATTGCTGGACCGACAGCGCACGCTGAGTCCCGGACAGCAACGCAAGCACGCCCGCTTCAAACAGCACATAACGCACGACCGGCCACAACGGCGCACTGCCCTGTTGCGCGTGCAACTGCATGGCGGTGACGACCGCATCGACGATACGTTGGCCTAACCACGCGGCTAGTGCAGGAAGTACGCCGGCGATCAGCGTAGCCAGTACCAATCCCAGAAACAGTCCGCGAGACGTTGCCCAGACCAGCAGCAAGGCGCGTCTCGCCTGGTCGAGTAATGATGTGAAACGATCAAGAACAGGGTTCACTCCGTGAGCTCCCCCTGATACCTCGCCCGATACCGTCCCGGACTTTCTCCCGTCCACTTCTTGAACGCCCGATGGAACGCACTCGGTTCCTGAAAGCCAAGCTGCTCGGCAATGTCACTGATGCTCGCTCGGCTCTGGCGCAGCTGTTCGAAGGCAACGCCACGCCGCACCTCGTCCTTGATCTCCTGATACGAACACCCTTCCCGTTCGAGCTTACGGCGGAAGGTGCTGGGGCTCAGGTGCTGTTCCAGGGCGAAGGCCTGCAAGGTCGGCCATTGGCTGTAATGGCTGTTACGCAGGCGCTGGTGGACCTGCGACGCCAGGCCGTGCTGATTGCGAAAACGGATCACCAGCCATTGCGGCGCGGTGCGCAAAAACACTTTCAGAGATGCCAGATCCTGAACCACCGGCAGACGCAGGTAGTGGCTGGCGAACTCGATTTCGGTGCGTTCCGCGCCAAAGGTCAGGTTCGGTCCCCAGAGTAAACGGTCATCGCTGAGCGACACACGCTGATGGCGAAAGTCTGCGCGGTCGATGGGGATGCGCCGGCCACCCAGCCAGCAGAGCAGACTGATCATCAACACCAGAAACGTCTCCTCGCCCAAACGACTGACGTCGCTGTTTGGCGAGTGGTTCTGCAGGCTGATCACCGCACGTTTTCCGCGCACCGTCAGCGTGCCGCGAAAGTCGTGGAGGAATAGCGCGAAATTGGCCAGGCACTGGCGCATGGCTTTGTGCAGGTCTGGTTCCTGAATCAATGCCCGGCAGATCAGGGCGAAACCGCCCGGCGGCATGCCATGGGAGTCGAGCCCGAAGAACTCATCGTTGAGCTCGCGGATCTGAATCAACCACAACGCGGCAAACGCACTCGCCGGTACACGCGCGGTGGGCTGCTCCATCAACGCCGGATCAATGCCGGCCTGTTCAAGCGCAGCCCTCTGACGTTGCGGATTGTCTCCCAGCCCATGGATCATTGCCTGCACGAAGTAGGCGGAAACCGAGTCCTTTTCCCGCATGTGAACGCTTCTCTCCCCATCACCCGAATGGCAAAAAACACCAGTGCCGTTGAACAGTTTCGGCATAGGACAACCGCCCTGCCGGCTCTAGACTCGCGGCCAATAGTACGCCTTCGGCCACTACGGCGGCCAAGGTATCGCGGGATTTGATCGGAAGGACAGAACATGAATCTGCAAAACATTGGCGTGATCGGCGCGGGCACCATGGGCAATGGCATTGCGCAAGTCTGCGCCTTGGCCGGTTTTAACGTGACCTTGCTCGACATCTCCGAGAGCGCCCTGCAAAAGGCCGTCGCAACCGTCAGTAAAAACCTCGATCGACAGATCACCAAGGAAACGCTGACACAAGAGCAAAAGCTCGCCGCCCTGGACAAGATCCGTACCAGCACCGATTACAGCAGCCTGCTGAACGTGCAACTGGTGATCGAAGCCGCGACCGAAAACCTCGAGCTGAAACTGCGCGTGCTGCAACAGATCGCCGCGCAGGTCAGCAACGATTGCGTGATTGCCTCCAACACGTCTTCGCTGTCCATTACCCAGCTCGCTGCCAGTGTCAGCCAACCTGAGCGCTTCATCGGCCTGCACTTCTTCAACCCGGTGCCGGTGATGGGCCTGATCGAGGTGATTCGCGGTTTGCAAACCAGCGACGCCACCCACGCCCTGGCGCTGGACATGGCGACCACTCTCGGCAAAACCGCGATCACCGCGGGCAACCGTCCGGGTTTCGTGGTCAACCGGATTCTGGTGCCAATGATCAACGAAGCGATCCTGGTGTTTCAGGAAGGCCTGGCCAGCGCCGAAGATATCGACGCCGGCATGCGCCTGGGCTGCAATCAGCCAATCGGGCCGTTGGCGTTGGCGGACCTGATCGGCCTGGACACCGTGCTGGCGATCCTCGAAGCCTTCTACGAGGGCTTCAACGATAGCAAGTACCGCCCTGCTCCACTGCTCAAGGAAATGGTCGCCGCCGGTTACCTGGGGCGCAAAACGGGGCGTGGCTTCCATGCCTATGCCTGAGCGTTGCTCGCGCTTTGCCGAGTACCGGGACAAGGTGCTGGAGCTGTTCGCCTGCAAAGGTTTCGGACAGGTCGGCATGCGTGAGCTCGCGACCTGCCTGGGGCTCGCTCCCGGCTCGTTGTATCACCATTACCCCAGCAAACAGCACTTGCTGCTCGACCTGATCGAAGAGTTCTACGAAGAGTTGCTGGCAACCTTGGGGCGGATCGAGCAAAAGGCGCCGGCAAAACGTGACAAACTCCATGCCCTGATCCGAGCGCATTTGAACCTGCATCAGGAGATGCCCTGGCATTTTCGTCTGGCAGAGCGTGACAGCGGCTGCCTGAATGAAGAGCAACAGGAACGGGTTCGGCAGCTGCGCGAGCAATACGAGCGCAAATTGCTCATGATGCTTGGGGCCCGATCGCGGCTCAGTGAGCAAGGCCTGTTGGCCACCGGACATGCAATCGCCAACTTACTCAACAGCGCGCCCAATTGGCTGGCGCAGCATACGCTGAGTGAAGCGGAGCGAGATGATCTGCTGGAAAACCTGGTCAGCGGTGCCATCGAGCGTTTGCTGCGCCCCTCGGCTCCACGCGCAGCAGCTTGAGGATCCAGGAAGCCATAAGCCACGTCGCTTCAATAGAAAAAACGTCTAAACGATTCCAGCCAATCCCGCCATCTAACGCTTTGCTAATGGGAGCCCTATCACTGCGGAACCTGAGGTGAATTTAACCTCCCTCCGCTTCTTCGTTACCGGGAGCAAAGCATGAAAATCAATCCCTACCTGATCTTCAACGGCGACTGCAAAGCCGCCTTCACCTTCTATGCCCAAAGCCTGCCAGGCCAGATCGAAGTCATGATGACCTTCGGCGAAAGCCCCGCGCGCGAGCACTTTCCGGCGGACTACCACAACCTGATCATCCACACCCGCCTGCTGGTGGGCGATCAGGCAATCATGGGCTCGGACACAACACCTGATCGCCCCGCTGACGAAATGAGCGGCTGTTCGGTTTCACTGAATGTCGACAGCATTGCGGAGGCTAAACGGGTGTTTTCTGCGTTGTCGGACGGCGGCAAGGTTGAAATGCCACTGGAAACCACGTTCTGGGCGGCTCGCTTCGGCATGTTGGTTGATCGGTTTGGTGTGTCGTGGATGGTGAATTGCGAAAAGGATCAATGAAACTCAACTTTCTCAAGGCATGAAAAAGCCCAACCTGAAAAGGTTGGGCTTCTGGCAACTGCCGGACCGTCTGCTACCGTCAACACGCTACCTCGTACAGCAGCGGATTGTTCGGAGGAACCTTACTATGCCTGCGAATGACGTGCCTTGGTCCACTCGTTTCAAACTGTCACTGCTGGCTGGAGGGCTCACCGCCACTCTACTCGCGCTGAGTGGGTGCGCCACCGTCGATGCCCAGACCACCGCCTATGTGGGCGTGGAGCATCCCGCGCCGACGCTCGCCAGCGAAGTCGTGGTGCTGCGCACAGAGCCCCTGCGCCCTCACGTCCGATTGGGTGAGGCGCTCATCGATGCGAGCGTCGAGCCTGCTCCTCCCATCACTCAGGTAGAAGAAAAACTACACGAAGAGTCCGCCAAGCTCGGCGGCGATGCCGTGGTGGTGGTCTACGACCATATCCAACCGGTGGGCGCCTATGTCAACGGTCCGCTTTGGGCTCGCGACGTAAAAACCATCGAAGGTCGGAAACTCAAAGGGATTGTGATCAAGTACCGGTAATGTCCGTTCGCACTTTCCTGCGGACAAAACAAAACCCCTACCTGCATACGCAGATAGGGGTTTCGGAATTTAATCTTGACGATGACCTACTCTCACATGGGGAAACCCCACACTACCATCGGCGATGCATC
>NZ_SOPU01000080.1:0-105987 GCF_004402115.1 Pseudomonas sp. F01002
CTACCGCAGGCACAATCGGTTGGGGACTACGAAGCCTTGCTGCCATGGAACTGCTCGCCAGAGATGCCACGGTAAACGACTGCCTCATCTTGAGGTAGGTGTAGTTCGTGGATCGGTTACGCCCCAACCGTTTCGAAGTGATCGTACTGGATGTGCTTCATCGCCTGGGATACGGCGCCAGTCGCAACGATCTGCAGCGTGTCGGTGGGTCTGGGGATGCCGGCATTGATGGCATCATTTCGCTCGATAAGCTGGGGCTAGAGAAGGTTTACGTTCAAGCCAAGCGCTGGCAGAACACCGTCGGCCGCCCTGAGCTGCAGGCATTCTACGGTGCACTCGCCGGGCAAAAGGCTAAGCGTGGGGTGTTCATCACAACCTCTGGTTTCACGGCACACGCTGTCGACTTCGCCAAATCGGTGGACGGTATTGTGTTGGTGGATGGCACGCGACTGGTACATCTGATGATGGATCATGAAGTGGGTGTTACATCGCGATTGCTGCGGTTGCCGGCGCTGGATCGTGATTATTTTGATGAGGAGTGAATACCGTGGATGTAATGGGTAAAGGTATTGCGCTGATGTTGGCGACGGTCGGTTGGTTGCTGAGTCAGGAGGGGTATCTGCGACTGTCCCTGCTTTGCGCGAAGCGTTGAAGCATTGGAGTGGCGGAGCCGATGCTGCCGCCCGCAAGAGCTGACTGTTAACAATTGGCGCTTGAAATTGCTCTCAAACGCCTGATTTCTAGCGGTTTCAGGTCTGAAATTGCGGCCCCAACCGATCAGACCATTGGCTTTTTATCTTACTTATAAATCAAGATTTCTTTTTCAAGCCAGATATGAGCCCAAACATTTCTTTCTGTAGATCTGCCAACTGTCCCTCAAGACCAATTTGACGTTCAACCAATGTTTCCAAAGGTTCAACATCTTCGAGCACTTCACGAAGAAGGTATTTGGAAACGGTCAAATTCCAATCATTATTTTCTATATCGACCAACGGCACCAATTTAGAAAAGACCCCATCATCTGCTCTTGCATCGCACAGAGCAACGACCTTACTCACTGCCTCGCCGACAATAACATTCCGATTACGGTCTTTCGAAAAAAAGCTAGAAGCGTCAACAAAAAGAACATCACTTTCATTTCGAGTCCGACGGAGAACTAAAATATTCGCGGGGACAGCAGTACCGTAAAAAGTATTTGACGGTAACGCTACAACCGTTTCAATATGATGATTATTTAAAAAATTTACTCTAATAGCCTTCTCTATACCCTGCCGAGAGAGAACGCCAGTAGGAACAACAATGGCAGCACGACCATTCTCCTTCAAGCTAAACAATGCTCTTTGAAGAAACGCATAATCCGCATTAGATTTTGGCGGAATACCGTATTCAAAAAAAACGTCAGTTGCATAGTCGTCCCAGCGAAGGGAAAAAGGAGGGTTCGCGGTAACCACATCAAATCGCCCAAATTTACCCTCCCCTCCAAGAGCGCTGAATATACTATTGGAAAGCTCAACACTTTCTTCATCTAACCCATGCAGGAGCATATTTGACTTAGCAATAAAAAGTGAGGCTGACGAAATCTCTTGTCCGTATAGCTTTAACTGAGCACCACTTGAGTTCTCATTTACATGTTTAGCCGCCGCTATCAAAAACCCAGCAGACCCGCACGCAGGATCATACATACTCTCCGACTCTTGAGCCTTTAGCATTTTCGTCACTAGATTCACCACACCGCGCGGGGTGTAAGAATAGCCAGCACCATCGATACTATTTTCTGCAAACATGAAGAGGAGTAACTCAAAACACTCTCCAAGCGCTGTTCGACCACCGACACCCTCGAATGGCAACTGGCTCAACCCTTGCCACAACTCATACAGGTCCATTTTTAGACCTGCGTCTGTCCTCATAGAAGCAACGGACTTTTGACACACCGAAACAAAGTACTCTCTAAAATCACTTGAGACGTCCCCACTGCTTTCAACGACAATTTTCAACCATCGATCAAAATTCTCCCGTCCATCTAACAAAGGTGCGCTCTTAAAATAATCAGAATCTAAAAAGTAAAACCTCAGAACCATAAACAGTACTATTTGCTCAACCAACTCTGAGCCACTCAAGCGTGAGCGCAGCCGCTCAATCGAGGGAGCGACAACATTAACAAAGCCCTGCCGCAAGCTATTTATCACTTTACTTACCCCCCAACACTTGCACACAAGCACTGGCCATCAGGTTTTCACCATTTACCAAAAGGGCCTGCAATGCTGATTTCTGCTTGCACCAATTATCATAGATTTTCAGAATCATTGCCTGATCCTCAGGACTCGGAATCGGAATCTCTATTTCAGATAAATTTTTAATACTTATGTTTGGAATCGTAGCACCACCACGAATTGAGTCTAGAGCTCTACGACCAAAAGGTGAATTCAAATACCAATGAAAATATGCAGAACTAACACCCTGATCTTCCGACTTTATAACTGCCACTTGATTCGTCGTAGTGACTAAAACATCAGAATTATCCACGCTATAAATCATAGCTTCACTCCTATTCCCTCTCAAAGGCAATAGGACATCACCAAAAGCCAAGGGTGTTTTAGCCTTGGCGGGATCAATTTCCGCAAATGGCAATTCGTCAGCATCAAAAAAAGCACCCTCACGAATATCTTTTATTTGAATTAAACGTATGCCACTCTCATCGTTCGTTGCTTCTGCTTTTTCTCTGAAAGTCTGCCCGAGTGAAATCTTTGCAATCGATGAAAGTTTCTTTTTCTGAATCATTTTTTGAAGAGTCCGCTTTGGTCGACAGCGTCTTTTTTTAGGGCGACCTCAATGCTGTTGATGTGTGAGCCGTCGATCGCGGTTGACAAGGATTGTCTGAAGTCGAAACTGATGTTCGGGCTTAGAACAAGAAAAATCGCCACCGTCAGGGCGTGAGTAGAAAATTTCTTAGATCGTTTCTTTTTCATTTTTTGCTCCACCCATCGATTGAGAGAATCAGTGGCAACCAGAACGTGAGTACTGACCATACTGTCACTGTGTGTGCGGCAAGAATAGGCATTACTCCTCCGCCTGTCAATTCAGTATTGCCAGTACCACATAAAATTCTTTTGTCGATCATTCACTATGGATGGTTAAACGCCCCCTCTTGTAACCTATTTTTCAGACAGGGCCCGTGAAAATGCAGCAACGCCCTCTCACGATAAAAAGGGACAGATTTATTTTCCGTGCATTGAGCAACAACGGCCTAAAAGTAAGCATCTTCGCTGTCTTTTGAAGGAAAGTTCCTAGAAAGCCCAACCTGCTTGCGCCTGACAAATGGGCTTACTAATCTTCGACCGTCGCCACTGACCTCTAAACCGAGATAGCGGCACACGCGGCGAAGGCCGCGCCGAAAAAAAGCCATCAGGGAAAAATGCATGAGCGACACCCCCGCTAGCCTGAGCACGCCACCCGAAGGCTATGGTGATTGGCTGGCCGACCTGAAATCCCGAATCCATTACGCTCAGCAGCGCGCCACTCTGGCGGCGAACCGCGAACTGGTGCTGCTCTACTGGCAGATCGGTCAGGATATTTTGGTCCGTCAAGCGCAACAGGGCTGGGGTACCAAGGTAATCGACCGCTTGGCTCAGGACTTGCGCGTAGCCTTTCCTGATATGAAGGGCTTTTCTCCACGTAACCTCAAATACATGCGCGCCTTCGCCGAAGCGTGGCCGGACGCGGAATTTGTGCAACAAGCTGCTGCACAATTGCCCTGGGGTCACAATCTGGTGCTGCTAGACAAGCTTCATGGCCCTGAAACCCGCCGTTGGTATGCCGCCCAGGCCATCGAGCACAACTGGTCGCGCAACATTTTGGTGATGCAGATCGAGACCCGTCTGCTGGAGCGTAGTGGCAAGGCAGTCAGCAACTTCGATAGCCAGTTGCCCAAACCGCAATCCGACCTTGCCCGCGAATCACTGAAAGACCCTTACCGTTTCGACTTCCTCGGCCTGACTCTTGATGCCCAGGAGCGCGAGATCGAAAACGCTCTGGTTAAACACGTTACTGATTTCTTGCTGGAACTGGGTGCGGGTTTCGCCTTCGTCGGCAAGCAAGTGCTGCTAGACGTAGGCGGTGACGAGTTCTTCATCGATCTGCTGTTTTATCACCTCAAGCTACGCTGCTACGTGGTGATCGAACTCAAGGCTGGCAAGTTCAAACCTGAGCATTTGGGGCAACTGAGTTTTTACCTCACTGCAGTGGATGCGCAACTCAAACATCCGCAGGACGGCCCGACCATTGGCCTTCTACTATGCAAGAGCAAGAACAAGAACAAGGTAGTGGCCGAATATGCGCTGCGAGATAACGCCCGCCCTATCGGCGTGGCCGAGTACCAGTTGGTGGAGTCCTTGCCGGCAGAGCTTCAAACCAGCCTGCCCAGCATCGAACAGATTGAGCGCGAGCTGGCCAGTGATGACGCTTTCATGGAGGACGAATCGCAATAATCGGACAACCAAGGATCGGGGACTGCAGCTACGTAAAAACGCTGCGGTCGCTTTATTTCACCCTCACGGATAACTAAACCCCTTAACCAACGTCAACTCCCCCACCGCCCGCATCGGCACCAGGAACGTTTCCATCTTCTCGTTCGGCGTCCCTTCCTCGGTGATCACTGTCACCTGCGCCGTCGTCAGCGGTTGTACCGCATCTTCCTGCCCGTCTTCATCGCTGCGATACCCACCGCCAAAATAGTTCACGTAAACCAAATATTGCCCCTTGATCGGCGCCGGCATGGCGAAGATTTCCGGGCCGTAACCCGTGGTCACGTCAACATCCAGCGCTGCGCCATTGGGTGCAACCCGGTCGCCGTACCAGATGTGCGCGCCATCCGGGGTGATGAGGTGCAAATCCAGATCGGTGTTGTCGCTGTCCCACGACAGCAACACTCGCAGTTTGGCCGGAGCAGCGCCGCCACTGGCATTGAGAAACTGCGTGCGATGCCGTTGCTGGCCATCGGGACTGCGGACTTCGACGCTGTTGCTGCCATTGGGGAATGAGAACGGACGATCAAAGCGACCAGCGGGGTCAATCTTCAGTGGCATGCTGACGCCGTTGACGATCAACCGGCCCGGCTCACCGGGCTTGGGCATGGCTTTGATCTGCCCAGTGATGCGAGCGGTATTGGCTTGGCCCACCGGTGTATTCACCGAGGAGGCCGGGTAGTTAACGGTCTGACGGAAGCTTTCGCCTTCACCCTCAGGTGCGCCGGTGCGCCAGCCGCCAACGGGCGTATCGAATTTCACGGTGCTCTCAGCCGCAAGAACTGTCGGCAGTACGCAAACAGAACAAAGGAACAGGAAGACCTGTGGATAACGGAGTTTCATGGCCTATTCCAGCAAGAGGTGGCGGGCGAGCCCTTCGATGTAGGTTTCATCCTGACCGTTGGGGTGTGCTTCGAAGGCCAGGTGCAGGTATTCGTGGGTCAGGTCGAGGCGGTCTTGCAGCGACAACACGCCGCGCACATAGAGGCGCTGGCGTTCGCGGTCGACGTAGGGGCGGCCGAAGGCCAGGCGGCAGACGGCGAAGGTGCTGACTTCGTTGTAGCCAACCTCGCTTTCCAACCGCGAACGCCAGCCGCGGCGTTGGTTCTGCAGCCAGTCTTGCGCGGCGGGGAGTGCTTCGCAGGAAGCGACTGGATTGTCCCAACGGCTGAGGCTGGCGCGGGGATAGGCGTGGAGCAGGATGGCGTCGTAGCGTTGGCCGGCGTTGGCTTGTTCGACGGCTTGCTGCCAGGAGAGCTTGTTCGGACCGGGCTCGTCGGAGTGGTAGGTGACGGTGCTGCCGGCGAGGACCAGGTCGCTGGTCCAGGCGGCGATGTTGCGTGATTCGGTGGTGGCTGGACGTGGGGCGACGCGTTGCCGGCTGCTGCTGTCGTCGATGCTCAGGCAGTCGCCGTTGCGGGTGGCGTTTTGCAGCAGGTACGTGCGGATCGCGATGGCCAAAGCTTTGGCGGCTTCGGCGGGCTCGGGTCTGGCCTCGCGCTGGAGGACGCGGGCGACGTATTCTTCGCGGTCCAGACGGGCGATCAGGTTGTCTTTCACCAAAAACAGTTCGCCGTCGCTGTGGATATCGAGTTGGTTGCCGTTGGTGAATTCGACGCGGTAATCGCCCAGCAAGGGCCCGGACTCAACAACACGATCCCCCGCCAGAACGCGCCCGACGGGATAGCGTGAAAACAGCCCCACCTCGACACAACGTCCCGCATCCAAAGGCCAATCCACCGGCAACACCGAAGCCAACGCCCCACCGTAGTTACGCAAGACCATTTGACTGGTCCCACGCCCGCCAGCCCAAACCGGCGTGCCATCCGCCAACCAACCGGCAAACCCACCCTGACGCGACGAAGGATCCTGATCCCCCAACCAGCTCCAGGTTTTCACCCGCAACCGGCCACCGAGTTCGCCCACAACATTGCCGTCAGCCGCATTCAACACCACATCCAGCAACGCCCGCCGCGCCTGATCCTGCGCCGGCATCACGGCCAGCATTCGCAGCAACTCAGTCACTGAAACTCGTGTGGAAGGCTGCAACGAAGCCAAATCCAGCAACCACTCCGGTGCCTGCCGCGCCTGCCAATACGTGCGCCAGTCAGCGCCAGCAATGCCCAACCGCTGCGGCTCAAAGTACAACCCGCACGACTTCACCAACGCCTGATCGCGCTCAATCTTGCCGCCCGCCGTGCAGCAGTAAACTTCATCTTTCGACTGACCGCGACACTCGTAAGGCGATTCATGTGCACCGGTATCCGCCAGCCAGCCGTAGACAAACAACTTCCACACACTGCCCAGCGGAGTCTGCAAATCAGCCGGCAACGGCTCGCGAGACATCACCTGAGTCCGGCTCAACGACAGCAACTCACCTTTAAAAGCCAGTCGTAGCGGCTCCTCCTGCGCTGTCGCCAGCGCAGGGATCAAGCACAGCAGCAACCAGACCAGAGGTCGGGTCATGTCAGTTGACCGTGACCTGGCCGAGGGCCGGTTTCTGTTCCTGAGCCTGATGCTGCGGCGCGTAAACCTGAGTGAAACGCACCGGCGGCAGGTTGAACTGGCCTTTCTGCGAGAAACGCACCAAATGACGCAGACGCAATTCACCACTCAAGGCATCGACCGGAATGGCATAGGCCATCTGCCCCGGCTCGAAACGCGCCTTCTCCAACGCGGACGGTTCGGTGCCGGCCTTGCCCATGAGCTTGATGCCCCACGTGGTGCGTTCGACATCGGCACCCGGTGGCAGCGGCACTTCGAGCATGCCGTAGCGCAGCGGTTTGGCCGCTTTGCTGGTGATGATCACTTCGTCCAGATACAGGCTGTCGCTGGACAACGGTTGGGTGCCGACCGCTTCCAGTTTGAAGGTGAAGGCTTCGTCGCCCGGAACCAGACGCGACAGGCGACGAGTGATGGTCACGGCCATCGGATCTACCAGCGGTTGTTTGGTCTGGAAGCTCAACGCCGCTCGCAACGGACGCTCTTGCGCACCGGTCAGCGACAGCACTGCAGGCACTGGCGCAGCACCCTGCCACGTCCAATAAGTCTCACCGGTATCACCGTATTTTTTCTTCCAGCCTTCACCCGGTGCCAGTGCAATGGTGGGCGAAGCCTGCTCGATGCTGCGCTGCAACCAGGTCAGCGCCAACGCACGTTCCAGGGTCGATTGCTGTGGCAGCAGACGTTGCAACAACGCTTGCGCGTGAGCCTGATCGAAGGCTTGCAGTGACAGGTTCAAGGCTTCGGCAAACGGCTGCGAGCTGACGGCCAAACGCTGTTGCGCATCCGCCAGTTGACGATTGAATGCGTCCGGCAGAATCACTTTCGATTGCTTCGCCAAAGAGGCCGTCAGCGCACGAGCGGCCGCCAGACCCAGCGCCGAATCCGGATCGCTCATGACGATGCTGTCCTCGCCATCGTCCATCAGGTTCGCCGCATTACCCTCGCCCGCTTTCGACAGATCATCCATCAAACCGCTGAGCAAGGTGTTCACCGGCAATTGCATTTGCTTGGCGAACGACAGGATCAGCGCGCGCTGCAACAGCGGCGTGTTTTTGGCCTGCTTCGAATAGACCTCCAGCACCCGCTGCCAATGCTCCGGCGGCAGGCTCAGCTCCAACACTTTGCTGGCGTGCCAGTCGGCGTAGTAGGCGTAAGCGGTGAGGAACGCATCCGGCTCACCGTCCATGCCCCACCAGGTGAAGCTCGCCGAAGGCCCGGCCATTTGCACCAGGCGCAGACGGCTGTTCTGCATGATCAGGCGCAAGCGATCGCGAATCTGCGGATTCGACGACAACGTCGGATACGCAATGCTCAGCGGCAGCAAACGACTGGCCGTTTGTTCGACGCCGCCGTATGGATAACTCAACAGATCGTCGAGTGCCGAGCGGAACAGCGCTTGCGGACTGTCGTCCAGACGCAGGCGAATATCCGTCGCGTCCACCGGCAAGGTCAGCGGCGTATCACCGCTGGCCACGTCCAGGCTTTGACTTTGGGTCACCTGCCAGCCTTCGCCGGTCGCGGTCAGTCGCACAGCCAACGCATCAGCCGTTTTACCGTCCTGCACCAACTCAGCTGTCCACTCGCCACTGGCCAACGCGAACGCTGGCAGCGCGATGTAGTTGATGCCGTTATTCAGCGTCACGGGGACGCGTTGTTCGGTACCGCCGAAATGAATCACCAACTCAGCCTTGGCCGGTTTTTCCGCTTGGCTGAAAGCAAACACACCCAGATCCGGTTTGTCGCCAGCGCGGAACTTGGTGGGTCCGCTCCACTTCAGGTACAGCGGTTTTTCCGAGCGTACGAATTGCTTTTTCTGCCCGACCTGACCGTCATCGGCGATGGCCCGGGCGGTGATGCGCCAGCGGGTCAGCGAGTCCGGCATCTTGAAGGTGAAACGGGTTTTGCCGTTGGCGTCGGTGATCAATTCCGGCTGCCACGCGGCGGTGTCGACGTCTTCACGACGCGGCCGCTCCAGCACTTTCACGCCTCGCTCGCTGCGATTGGCTTTGCCTGGCGCGCCAGGGCTCCCCGGCAATGCCACGTCGTAGCTGATGAACGACAGACTGGCGCTGGTGCGCACGTTGTTGCGGCGCGGATGGTAGAAAAACTGGTCGATGGTCGGCGCGACTTCCGGTTGCAACGCGTAGACCATTTCGTCCACCACGCTGACCGTCAGGTGCGCTGGAATAGGCTTGCCAGCGAACTGCGTGGTCAAGTCCACCGACACGGTATCGCCCGGCTGATACGCCTCTTTATCGGTGACGAGGGCCACGTCAATCTGCGGCGCGATCACCTTGATGCCGGCGTTCTGGAAGCTGTACTGACCGCCCTTGGTGTAGAGCACGGAGAACGTCAGGTTCGGTGCGAAATTGTCCTTCACCGGGATCCGCGCGCGGTACTGGGTCTCGCTGAGTTTTTCCATCTTCAGCCAGTCGCCGCCCTTGGACAGCAGCGCTGTGGCCTCGACCTTGTCGCGCTCGAGCGACAGCAGCGCATCGCTGATCGGCTCAGGGAACGTGATCAATGCGAGGGCTTCGTCGCCGGCCTTGTACTCGGGTTTATCGAGGACGATTTCCACGGTGCCCGGCACCGCTTTAACGCCTTCGCCCGTGACCGAATGACCGGTGGCGCCGACGACGCGGCCATGGTCATCCTTCAACGTCAGGTTGTAAGTACCCGGACGGTCGAAGGCCAAAGTGAAGCCTTTGTCTTTCGCGGCGAGTTTGCCCTCGCCGGTGGTCTGGTCTTCCAGGCGCACCCAGCTATAAATGCTCGGTGTGACCGTTTTGCTTTGCTCGCTGCCGCCTTCATTCAAATAACTGAACGCAACCTTGTCGCCCACCGCGCTAAAACGCTGAGGCGCGCGCAGGCTGAAACTCGCCGCGCCGCGGTCGATGAGGATTTCCTTGGTGGTCTTGACCCGATACGCCGCGCCATCGCTGGCGAACACGGTGAGCATGTAGCGGCTCGGTTTGTCGGCGGCCGGCAGGTCGAGGGTCGCGTTGCCCTTGGCGTCGGTGGTCAGTTCGGTGCTGGTCAGTTCAACCGGGAATTGTCCGAGGTATTGCAATTCGTTGTCGACCATCGACAGTTGTTGGGCGCGCAGGCTCAGGGTCAACTTGGCGTCGGCCACCGGTTTACCGTCCGGGTACAGCAGGACGAGGCTGCCCTTCACCGGTTCGCCGGTGCGGTAATCCTGTTTGGCCAGGTTCAGCGAGATCTCAAAGTGCGGCTTGATGTATTCGGCGACACGGAAAGCGCTGCTGTAGGCCTGATCCTTGTAGCTGAAACGCAGTTCATAACCACCCGCCACCGCGTTGTCCGGTAACTGGAAACGACCTTGGGTGCCCGACTTGGAATCGAGTTTCAGCGCCAACGATTGCAGCGCCGTGCCGGTGGCATCGAGCACGGTCACGTTGACGTCGGCAGCGGTCGGCAGCACAGAGTCGCGGGCGTTCTTGAACTCGCGCCCGACGATCTTCAGCGACACCCAATCCCCCGGCCGGTACAGCGGCCGGTCGGTGAAGGCATAGAGTTTGGTGTCGTAGATTTCGCTGTCGTAATAGAAGTTCTCGGAGACAAACACCCCGCCCTCTTCGTCCTCGCCAATCACGAACGAACGCTCCGGGCTGACGTGTTTCAGACGCAGCAAACCATCGGCATCGGTGGCGCCGCTGCTCATCACGCCCAGGCCATCAGTCCACAGCACGTTGACCTTCGGCACCGAACTGCCTTCGTGTTTGCGCGCCGCCCATACCAGTAATTCATCACCGGCAATCTTGCTCACGGCCACGGTGTTGGAAACGAAGACCATGGTGGTCGCACGGTATTTCCCAATCAGTGCTTCGACCAGGTACAGACCCGGCTTCAGGTTGCCCAACGGGATGTAAACGTTACCCGGCGCAACGCTGACGAATTCGCTGGAAGAACCGGCGAGGTTCACGCCCTCGGGCGGCTGGATCGGTTTGGCTTGCCACAGCGGATAGCGGAATTGGCTGACCACCGGCAAGCCCGGAATCAGCGCGAATTGAGGTTGAGCGTCATAGGGCGTTGGCGCGGCCATCGCGGTGCCCATCTTCAGCTCTGGCACTTCCTCGGTGACTTGTTTACGCGATTCGTAGGAGAACGCCCGCTGCATCACCCGACGGGATTTGCGGTACCAGTTGTCCCACAGGTACGCGAGGGTGTTCGACAGGCCTTCACCCTTGAACTGGCCGTCGCTGACCACGCGGTGCAGGTTCTTCTGGCGCTTGAGGAAATCCAGCGGCTTGTCGATGCGGTACACACGAATGTCAGCGCCGCCGTAAGGCTCCATGCGAAACCGACGATAATCACGGCCGGGCGCTTCGAGGCGAACCATCGCCTGTTCGTCGCTGGCAAAACTGCTGTCGGCCAGCAGGAAAAAGCTTTCACCGGCCACCGGCGTGTAGCCACTCGGCTCGACGGTGTCTTCGGCATTGACCGCCGAAAAAGGCAGCACAAAGACCAACAGCAGAGGCAGAAAACGCAACATGCGGGCACCGATCATTGGGAGAGAAAGTTCAGTCGATAGACGCCGATGAAGTTGGGGTTGGCTGCGTCGGGTATCCATCGGGTGTCCTTCCATGTCATGAGTTGCTGCAGGCTTGCGGAGCGCATGCCGTTGTCAGTCGGGGTGGTGGTGCCGGTGTGATAGGCGATGTAGCGGCCCATCCAGATCATCAGGTGCTGGTCGTCGCCCTGATCGAAAAACATCAGGTCGCCGGGCCGGGCTTGCGCCAGATCGCGGCCGACCAGATGGCTGTTGAACTGAATCAGTTTGATCGCGTTGACGTACGGCCCGACCTTGCCACCGCCCTGCTGCCATTGCTGGGCGAGGCCGCGTTGGGCCTCGCTCAGTTGCAGCTCTGGCGGCAGATAACGGTTGGACAGGCCATTGCTGCGCAGCCAATTGTCGTCATGAACTTTCAGCGCTTCGTTGGCGGCGAAACGTACCAGGCCCGCGCAGTCCTGCTGATACCAGCGCGGGCTCGGACCTTGGGTCAGTTGTTCCTGGGCGATGCGCACGAACCAGGCACGGAATACCTGGGATTGCTGCACGTCCAGCGGCGACGCCTCAGTGGCAAATGCCCGGGTGCCCAGCAGCAACGCCAGCAGGCCGAGGCCTCGGATGAGCGCTGTCACAGGGCTTTCCATTCCAGCGGCAGCCATTGCCAGTGGCCGTCGGGTTCGCTGCCTTCCGGCAAGGTCAGGGCGTACTTGCCGTAACCGCCGAGTTTGCGCAGTTTCGGGATCAGGTAGGTTT
This sequence comes from Pseudomonas sp. F01002, assembly GCF_004402115.1. Taxonomy (NCBI): domain Bacteria; kingdom Pseudomonadati; phylum Pseudomonadota; class Gammaproteobacteria; order Pseudomonadales; family Pseudomonadaceae; genus Pseudomonas; species Pseudomonas sp. F01002. The sequence goes on from NZ_SOPU01000080.1 coordinate 12,310, forward strand.
GCGCGGCGTTGTAGAACACCGGCTCCATGTCTTGCGGCAGGCTGTCGAGGGTTTCCTGCTGCATCAGTTGCGCCATGGAATCCGGGCCGAAGTAGACCGGCATCAGCAAGTCTTTTGGTACCACGTCGGCCATCGGCGGGAAGCGTTTGTCGAGAGTACCGAGGGCCTTGTCCACCAGCTTGTCGTCGAGGGAGAACAGCAGCGTCGAACCGTGGCGCGCCAGGCTGACTTTCATGAACGCCTTGCCGGTGATCGCGTCCGGGTTCTCGGCATCCTTGGCTTTGTAAGGACCAAAGTTGGAGCTGACCTGACGCTGCCATTGGTGGGTTGGGCCTTCCTGTTTCTCGACCACCGGGAACGCGTGTTCTTCGACGTTGCCTTCGTAGGCACCGACCATCGAGCCGAACAGGTTGCCCAGGTCGCCGTCGAGTTTGGCGCTGTCGTCATCGTTCAGGCTGGCCACTAACAGCGGCGTGTACAACCGCGAATCGGCGTACCAGCAGAGGCCGGCGGCACCGGCCATGTGATCGGTCAGGGCCTGGGCCACAGACTCTTCGGCGCCGAGTTTCACCAGCAGCGGTTTCTGTTGTTCGGCAGCGAGCGGCAAGGCGACACAGGCACTGGCGCCCATCGGCATGGCTTGCCAGATCGGCTTGAAATCGAAGTCCGGCTGGTTGTCCAGTTCATCCATGGCGAGGAAGCTGTGCCAGCCCTTGTCGTCCATGTCGAAACGCAGCCCGGCGAAGTTCGGGATGAAACGCTGATAACCCATGGCCAGGACGCTGGAATTGACCGACAGGCGTTGTTTCACTTCAGGCGTGCGCGGTGGCAGGCCGAAGGCTTCGGGGAACAGTTTGTCGCCGTTAAGCAACGCGGCGATGGATTTGGTAGAGACGCTGCCCGGTTCTTCCGAAGGGCCACTTTCCGCGTCATAGAGTTTGGTCGGGTTGGACAGCACCACCAGTTTGTCGCCATGGGAGGCGAACACCAGCGCCTTGCTGTTGTTATAGGTCAGTTGATAGAGCGCCACCTCATCGGCGCCGACTTTCACTGTGGCGACGGTGGTCAGCTGCGAATCATCCAGCGCCACTTTCGCCAGCGGCTCCAGCACCTTGGCCAGACCACCGCGATCCATCACCAACAAAAAGTCTTTCAGGCGACCATCCGCTCCACGCCACAGCGCCACGTCCGCCGGTTGATCGAAGAGCTGCTCGATCAGGCTGTCCTGCAATTTCAGGTCATGTTCGTAAATGATCCGCCGCAGACTGCCGATCAAGCCGAGGCGATCGGCGTGCGCTTCGTAATAGAAGACGAAATCTTCAGTCAGGGTTTCCTTGAGGAACGGCACCGCCAGTAAATCCTTGGGCAACTGGCTCAAGGAGTGGGTTTCGAGCAGACCGTCCGGCCGGCTCATGCCCAGTTTGTCGCTGGCCAACGCCGCTGGCGGCGCCTTGGGTTTGTGCATGAACCAGCCCAAACCGCCCGCCACGCCAGCCACCAGAAGCAGCCCGACCAGCAGCACCGGCCAGCGGCGAGGAGTTTTGGCTGCTGGCGTTTCGGCGGCCGGAGAAACAGTGTTATCGCTCATGTTCACAAAACCCGATGTCATCCGTGGAGCGGGATGCTTAATAGTTGAAAGTCTTGACCAGCAGCAGGTCACCGATGGCCCGCAGGGGCACGATGAAGGTCTCGCGTTTTTCGTCGACGGTGTTTTCGTTGAGCACCAGGTTGATCTGCGAGGTGATCACCTCGTTCTGGTTGCTGGTCTCATCGAAGTTATAGCCGCCACTGCCGAAGTTGCCCCAATAGTTCACGTAAACCAGATAGGTGCCATGCATCGGCGCGGTCATGGTGAACATTTCCGGGCCGGGGCCATCGACGCCGTCCGGGTCCAGACCGCCGCCGTTGCTCATCGCCGGGCGAGCCCAGAACGCATGCTGGCCGTCGGGGGTAATGATGTGCAGATCGAGTTCGGCTTTCGGATCATCCCAACCCAACACCACGCGAATCCGCGCCGGAGTGCGCAGGTTGTTGGCTTCATAGAATTGAACGCGCTTGAGCGATTGGCCTTCGGAGCTGCGCACTTCGACGCTGTTGGAGCCGGCGCCGAACGCATACGGCCGGGCGAAACGCCCTTGGTCGTCGGTGTACAGATTCAGAGGATTGCCGTTGACGGCCAGGGTGTGCGGCCCTCGCTGAGTGCCGATGGCCTTGAGCTGGCCCTGGATCATGGTGCGATTGCGCTGCACACCGCGATCGATAGGTGGCGTGGGGTAGGCGACTTGAGGATTTTCGCTGCGGTCCAGCAGGCCGGAATAACGCCAGCCACCCACCGGTTCCGACACCTCGGCCGAAGGCTCGGCCAACGCTGCGGTCGCGCAGACGAGCCCCATCAGCAATAGAAGAAATGAACGCATGTGACGCCTCCTGCCATGCATAACGAAACCTTGCGCCCGATCCTCGGCGCGTTACAGATCCAAAAACTGCGTTTCGTCAAAAAGACCCATGACTATCGGGTCGTAGAAGGCGCGAAGATTAGCCATTCGGCGGTTTTTTAACAATCGGATACCTCTATATTTGCGGGGGGATTCACGCTGGCAGGTGGACGGTGAGCCGAATAGGCGTCATATTCGGCTCACCATATGAGCCGAATAACGTTTTTATTCGGCTCACCCTCTCCAAGAGCACTGAGTTCATGGCACCTGACTGGATCTGGCAGCAGCCCGATTGGCCCAATTTCAACTGGCAAGCAGAGCGCCTGACTCCGCTATTGCGCGAGTGCGTGCAGGCCCAAGGTCGGTTGATGGGCATGGCCAGCTCAGTGGGCAGTTCGCTGAGTGCTCAGAGCGAACTGGATGCACTGTTGCAGAACATCGTGACCTCATCCGCCATTGAGGGTGAGCAGCTGAATGTCGGCTCGGTTCGCTCGTCATTGGCGCGGCGGTTGGGGATGGAGCTGGTCGATGGCAACAATGTCAGCCAGCGCAGTGAAGGGCTGGCGCAATTGATGCTCGACGCCACTCAGCATTTCGCTGAACCGCTGACGCTGGAGCGATTACTGGATTGGCACGAATGGCTGTTTCCCGAGCAAGAGACCGATCTCGCTGCCCGGCCGATCCGCGTCGGTGCGCTACGCGGCGATGATCCGATGCAAGTGGTGTCCGGCCGCCTCGACAGGCCAACCGTTCACTTCGAAGCCCCGCCTCGTCAGGGCCTTGAGCGACAGCTCGACACTTTCCTCACCTGGTTTACCGCCAGCCGAAATCAGGCGGGACTCGATCCATTGCTGCGGGCCGGCATCGCGCACTTCTGGTTCGTCACCCTGCACCCTTTCGACGATGGCAACGGGCGCCTGACGCGCACGATCACCGATCTGGCATTGGCTCAGGGTGAAGATCAAGCCATCCGTTTCTATGCCATGTCGGCGAGCATTCTCGAAGACCGGTCCGGCTATTATCGAGTGCTCGAAACCTGCCAGAAAGCCACACTGGATATCACCGAGTGGCTGGAGTGGTTTCTGCAAACCCTGCTGCGCAGCTTGCAGCAAGCCATGGCCCGGATCGAAAGCGTGCTGGGCAAGGCGCGTTTCTGGCAGGCGCACAGGATGTCATCGCTGTCGGTTGACCAGGTAAAGGTCCTCAATCGCTTGCTTGATGGTGGGGAACGAGGTTTCGAGGCGGGCATCAGCGCGGCTCAATACCAGGCAGTCGCCAAGGTTTCGAAAGCCACCGCGACCCGTCATCTGGCCGAACTGCTGGAGAAGGGCTGCCTGGAACGCCTGCCCGGCGGAGGGCGCAGTACTCGGTACCGGATCAGTTATCCCGATGACGCAGCATCCTGAGTCCGGTTTTTCCGACGTCGCAGCAGGGCTTTTACGGGCTGCTCATTTGCCCATACCCCCCATGTCTGCTAGTGTCGCGCCGGTTTAACGTCAACCGGAAATAGCCGCCATGGCCCGCAAAAAAGCTGCACTGGATTTCGAACAATCTCTCGCTGACCTGCAAACGCTGGTGGAGCGTCTGGAGAACGGCGAATTGTCGCTGGAAGACTCGCTGACGGCTTTCGAGCAGGGCATCGGTCTGACCCGCGATTGCCAGGCGGCGCTGGCCCAGGCCGAGCAAAAGGTTCAGGTGCTGCTCGAGCGTGATGGCGAGCTGGCCGAGGAACCCTTCGAAGCGGATCAACCAGAATGATTGCAGCGTATTCGGCGACCAGCCAGGCCCGCGTCAACGCTGCACTGGAAACCCTGTTCAACGCACCGAGCCCTGAGCTCGCGCGTCTGTACGAAGCCATGCGCTACAGCGTGATGAATGGCGGCAAACGGGTTCGCCCGCTGCTGGCCTACGCCGCGTGCGAAGCGCTGGGCGGCAAGGCTGAGCAGGCCAACGGCGCAGCGTGCGCGGTGGAGCTGATTCACGCTTATTCCCTGGTGCATGACGATTTGCCGGCGATGGACGACGACGATCTGCGTCGCGGCCAGCCGACCACTCACAAAAAATTCGATGAAGCCTGCGCGATTCTGGCCGGTGACGGTTTGCAGAGTCTGGCCTTCAGCGCCCTGCTCGACCCTCGCCTGAGCACCTCGGACGCTGAAATCCGCCTGCAAATGGTCAGTGCTCTCGCATTGGCCGCAGGCCCGGCCGGCATGGTCGGAGGTCAGGCCATCGACCTTGGTTCGGTCGGTCTGAAACTCGATCAAAAAGCCCTGGAATACATGCACCGGCACAAGACCGGCGCGCTGATCGAGGTCAGCGTCAAACTCGGCGCCCTGGCCAGTGGCCGTGCCGAGAAAGACGAACTCAAGTCCTTGCAGACTTATGCACAGGCCATCGGCCTGGCGTTCCAGGTGCAGGACGACATTCTCGACGTCGAAAGCGATACCGAAACCCTCGGTAAACGCCAAGGGGCCGACATCGCACGCGACAAGCCGACCTATCCGGCCCTGCTCGGACTCGATGCAGCCAAGGCCTACGCCCTGGAGCTGCGCGATCAGGCCCTGCATGCGCTGCGACCGTTTGACGCGGCAGCCGAGCCGTTGCGCGATCTGGCCCGTTATATCGTCGATCGGCGCAGCTGACGGCGTATCCGCCAAAAAAGACCTACGCGTGGGCAGGGGGCGATGCATCAGGTAAACTGCCGCATCTTTTATACCTATAACGATTCGCCTGATGCCCACGACGTTTCATGAGATTCCCCGCAAGCGCCCGACCACGCCCCTGCTCGACCGTGCCAACACGCCGGACGGCCTGCGCCGGTTAGGCGAAGCCGAGCTGGAAACCCTGGCCGATGAGTTGCGCCTGGAATTGCTCTACACGGTCGGTCAGACCGGCGGGCATTTCGGTGCCGGCCTGGGCGTCATCGAGCTGACCATCGCGCTGCATTACGTCTTCGACACCCCGGACGACCGGCTGGTGTGGGACGTGGGTCATCAGGCCTATCCGCACAAAATCCTCACCGGCCGTCGCGAGCGCATGGGCACCCTGCGCCAAAAGGACGGCGTCGCGGCTTTCCCGCGTCGTTCCGAGAGCGAGTACGACACCTTTGGCGTCGGCCACTCCAGTACGTCGATCAGCGCAGCGCTGGGCATGGCCATTGCCGCCCGCCTGCAGAACAGTGATCGCAAGGCCATTGCCGTGATCGGCGACGGCGCATTGACTGCCGGCATGGCCTTCGAGGCGCTGAACCATGCGCCGGAAGTGAACGCCAACATGCTGGTGATCCTCAACGACAACGACATGTCGATCTCGCGCAACGTCGGCGGGCTATCGAACTATCTGGCGAAGATCCTTTCCAGCCGCACTTACGCGAGCATGCGTGAAGGCAGCAAAAAGGTCCTGTCGCGCCTGCCCGGTGCCTGGGAAATCGCCCGTCGCACCGAAGAATACGCCAAAGGCATGCTGGTCCCCGGCACGCTGTTTGAAGAACTGGGCTGGAACTACATCGGCCCGATCGATGGCCACGACCTGCCGACCCTGATCGCCACCCTGCGCAACATGCGCGATCTGAAAGGCCCGCAGTTCCTGCACGTCGTCACCAAGAAAGGCAAAGGCTTCGCCCCGGCGGAAGTCGACCCGATCGGTTACCACGCGATCACCAAACTCGACCCGCTGGACGCTCCGGCCGCCGCGCCGAAGAAAGCTGGCGGACCGAAGTATTCCGGCGTGTTCGGTGAATGGCTGTGTGACATGGCCGCGTCCGATCCGCGTCTCGTCGGGATCACTCCGGCGATGAAAGAAGGCTCCGATCTGGTGGCCTTCAGCGAGCGTTTCCCGCTGCGCTATTTCGATGTGGCGATTGCCGAACAACACGCAGTGACCCTTGCTGCCGGCATGGCCTGCGAAGGCGCGAAACCGGTGGTGGCGATTTATTCGACGTTCCTTCAACGTGGCTACGACCAATTGATTCATGACGTCGCGGTGCAAAACCTCGACGTGCTGTTCGCCATCGACCGTGCCGGTCTGGTGGGCGAGGACGGCCCGACTCACGCGGGTAGCTTCGACCTGTCGTTCCTGCGCTGCATCCCCGGCATGCTGGTGATGACCCCGAGCGACGAAAACGAACTGCGCAAAATGCTCACCACCGGCCACCTGTTTAACGGCCCGGCGGCGGTGCGTTATCCGCGCGGCACTGGCCCGAACGCGACGATCGAGAAAAACCTCGAGCCGATCGAAATCGGCAAGGGTGTGGTTCGTCGTCAGGGCAGCAACGTCGCCCTGCTGGTGTTCGGCGTGCAACTGGCCGAGGCGCTGAAAGTCGCCGAGACGCTGGATGCAACCGTGGTCGACATGCGCTTCGTCAAGCCACTCGATGAAGCACTGGTTCGCGACATCGCCGGCAGCCACGAGCTGCTGGTGACCATCGAAGAGAACGCGATCATGGGCGGTGCCGGTGGCGCAGTCAGCGAATTTCTCGCCCGCGAAAACATCCTCAAGTCGATGCTGCACCTGGGCTTGCCGGACAGTTACGTCGAGCACGCCAAGCCTGCGCAAATGCTGGCCGAATGCGGGCTGGATGAGGCAGGGATCGAAGCTTCGGTTCGTGAGCGCTTACAACTCCTGAATATTTAAACGCAAAACTTTGTGGGAGCGGGCTTGCTCGCGAATGCGGACTGTCAGTCGACTGAAATGTTGACTGATCCACCGCTTTCGCGAGCAAGCCCGCTCCCACATTGGTTTTCATGCCTTTCAAAACTGCATTCGCTCCAAAGCCAATGGACTGCCGATGAAACTCTCCCGCCTCGCCCTGACGCTGACCCTGCTGCCGGCCGGTCAACTGCTGGCCGACACCTTCGAACGCGATCAGGCCCTGAAGCTTCCCGACGTGCTGATCAGCGCCAACCGTCAGGTCGAAGCTCGCAATGACAGCAGCGCCGCCAACACCGTGTTCACCCGCGAAGATATTGATCGCCTGCAACCGAGCAGCGTGACTGACTTGCTGCGTCGTGTGCCGGGTGTGCAGGTCGGACAAACCGGCGGGCGCGGGAGTCTGCCGGGGATTTACATTCGCGGCACCAAGTCAGCCCAAAGCCTGGTGCTGGTCGACGGCCAGCGCATCGGCAACGCCACCTCCGGCGACAGCAACCTGCAACACATCAACATCGAACAGGTCGAGCGCGTGGAAGTGCTGCGCGGTTCCCGCTCGGTGATTTATGGCAGCGATGCGATTGGCGGGGTGATCCAGATTTTCACTCGTCGCGGCGACGAGCAAGGCTTGCAACCGCGAATGCACGTGGGCTTTGGCAGCAACCAGACTTGGGAACGCAGCCTCGGGCTGTCCGGCGGCGACGAGCAGACCCGATTCAATCTCGGCGCCAGCCTCGATGAAACCGCCGGAATCAATCGCACCCGCGAGTCGTATCCCAGCGACGGCGATCATGACGAATACCGCAACAAATCGATGAGTTTGAGCCTGAGTCACGCTCTCACCGATGACATCGAAATCGGCGCCAACCTGCTGGATAACCGTGGCAAAAGTGAGTTCGACAATCCGTTCGGCCGCTTCGACATGGACACGTTCGGCTCAGTCCAGCAGCAGCCCTACAGCGACTTCGCGGTGAGCAGCGTCAGCAATTATGTCGATGCGCGTATCAGTGACCTGTGGAAAACCCGCGTCGAGTTCGGCCACAGCGAAAACCGCGAAAAGACTTTGGACAAGCTCGGTGACGAACGCAGTGTGTTCAACACGTATCGCGACTCGGTGAACTGGCAGAACGACCTGACCCTCGACGAGCGCAACAGCCTGATCCTCGGCGGCGACTGGTACGAGGACCGGATCAACAGCAGCACGCCATTCGACGAGGACAGCCGCTGGAACCGTGCGGCGTTCATTCAGCATCATTACCAGGCAGAAAGCTTCTCCACCGAGCTGGGCCTGCGCCGCGATCAGAACCAACAGTTCGGCGGCCAGAACAGCTGGAGCGGCACCTTCACCCTGCCGCTGAATCCGGATAACGATGTGCTGCTGACCTACAGTGAAGGGTTCCGCGCGCCGACGTTCAATGATCTGTATTACCCCGACTTCAGTAATCCGGATCTGAAACCCGAGACCTCGAAAAGCTATGAGCTGCAATGGCGCAGTCAGCTGACCGACACCGCTCGCCTGGAAGCTTCTCTGTACCGTACGGACCTGGAAGACGCGATTATTTTCGGTAGCAACTCACGGCCGCAGAACGTGGCCTCGGCACGAATCAACGGGTTCGAGGCGGCATTGAAACAGGAACTGTTCGGCTGGCAGAGCAACCTCGGCGTGGCGATCATCGACCCGCGGGATCGTGACAGTGGGCACACCCTGGCTCGTCGCGCGCGGCGGACTTTGAGCCTGGATCTGGATCGGCAGTTCGACCGGCTAGGGCTCGGCGCCAGCTGGCAGGCGGTGAGCAGCAGCTATGACGATGAGAACAATCAGCAGCCGTTGGGCGGGTATGCGTTGCTGGGGTTGCGCAGTAGCTGGGAATTGAATCGTGAGATCAAGCTTGAGTTGAAGGTCGATAACCTGTTGGACAAGGGTTATAGCCGGGCGCTGTACAGCCATGATGGCAGTCAGTATGGGTATCGCGAGGAGGGTCGGGTGTGGATGTTTGGGGTGACCTGGATGCCGGAGCTCTGATCTGAAAACTGTGGTATTTGAACTGGCCTCTTCGCGAGCAAGCCCGCTCCCACAGGGGGGGTGTGTCGCACAGAGATCCAATGTGGGAGCGGGCTTGCTCGCGAAGCAGGCACCTCGGTCTCAGCTGTCCGGCGCGATCACATGGCACAACTTCGCCGTCGCCTCGATCATCTGCCCACTCGGCCGCTCCAGCCCTTTATCCGTCACCAACAGCAATTTCCCCTGCGCCACTGCGGCAACCTGCGGCCAGGCTTTCCACGCATCGAGTTGCGCCTGATCGCTGGCCAGAATCACGTCTGGATTACGCTGCAATACCGCTTCAATACTGACCTGCGGCGCCGGCAGTGTCAGGTCGGCAAACACATTGCGCGCCCCACACACCTCAAGCGCATCGCTGATGATCTGCCCGCCGCCAACGGTGTACAGCGGTCGATCCCAGACCTGATAAAACACCCGCAATGGCACATCCCGACGATAACGCTGGCGCAGAGAACCCAGCCGTTGACGCAAATTTTCAGCCAATGAAGCGCCACGCTCCGGACGGCCGAGCTGTGAGGCAATCGCTTCAATCTGCGAAGTGAGTTGTTCGAGGTTGTGGGGTTCAGCAATGTAGGTCGGGAGGTTCAACCGCTTGAGCTGTTCACGCTGGGCCGGGCCAACGCTGCCGGGCCAGAGCAACAACAGATCGGGTTTGAGACTGAGCAACTGTTCCATGTCCAGCTGACCGTAGCGTCCAACCGAAGGCAGATCTTTGAGCTCGGCAGGACGCTCACCGGCATCCAGCACACCCACCAGCAGGTCGGCTGAACCCAGCTCAACAACGATTTCAGAGAGCGATGGCGCGAGGCTGACAACGCGTTCGACCGCAGCCGCCTGGCCACTGACGGCCAGCAGCAAAACCGCCAGCCAGAAGGGTCGCATCAGCCGAGTTGACGCGGGATACGGTAGAGGTAAAACAGCACCAGGGTCGACAGCGCCAGCAGCATCAACGGCACGGCTTCGAGGCCGACGAATACCGCCAGCGCGCCAATCCAGGCCGGTAGGCCGGCAGCCAGGAACGCCGTGCGACGCTTGGCAGCCAGGGCGATCCAGGCAGCAGGTTCTTCAGGGGTGTCGAGGGCTTTTTGAGTGGCGATCAACGCGTGTTTGTAGCCGCCAAAGAATTTCAGGCTGACAAACATCGACGCCACGCCCGCGATGAACAACGGCATCGCCAGCACCGGCAGGATCGCCTCGCTCTGGCCAAACACGCCGTTGATCACGAACAGCGGCACCAAGGCCAGCGCCAGGTATTGCCACCAATTGACGGACAGTCGCCGCCGAACCTGACCGCGGGTCACGCCCGGTCAGCCTCACCCTGATGCTCGTTGCCCATCATGTGGTCGAGCTTGCTGGCCTTGGTGGCCAGGTAGAGTTTGTTGTGCGGATTGTGGCCGGTGTGCAGCGGCACGCGCTCGGCGACCACGATGCCCATGTCGGTCAAGGCTTTGACCTTGCGTGGGTTATTGGTCATCAGACGCAGGGATTTCACGCCCAGGTGCTCCAGCATCGGCAGGCACATGGCGTAGTCACGTTGATCGGCGGCAAAGCCCAGACGCTCGTTGGCTTCAACGGTATCGGCGCCGCCATCCTGCAATTCATAGGCGCGGATCTTGTTCAGCAGGCCAATGCCACGGCCCTCTTGACGCAAGTACAGCAACACGCCACGACCTTCACGGGCGATGGCTTGCAAAGCGGCCTCGAGTTGCGAGCCGCAGTCGCAACGCTGGCTGAACAAAGCATCGCCGGTCAGGCATTCGGAATGCAACCGGCCGAGTACCGGGGCACCGTCGACGAACTCACCCAGGCTCAGCACAACGTGCTCGCGCCCGTTTTCTTCATCGAGAAAGCCGTGCATGGTGAATTGCGCAAAAGGCGTTGGCAGCTTGGAAGCGGCGACAAAAACGACAGGCACCGGTGTGCTCCTGATCAATAAGTACTGGAGATTCGCAGACGCGGCATTGTAACAGCACGTTCCGACAGACGCTTAGGCTGAATTATGGGGCATAACAATCAAAAAGTTAGATATCAGGTCCCCTGCGATCAATGTAGGAGCTGCCGAAGGCTGCGATCTTTTGATCTTGATGTGCGGTGCCTTTGAAGGCACAAAGATCAAAAGATCGCAGCCTTCGGCAGCTCCTACATTGACCGTGTTCAGTTTGAATCGAACGGATAGGGTTGTTTCCAGCGCTCGAAGATCGGTTTCAGCTGGCCGCTTTTCACCAGTTGTTCCATGCGTTGATCAAACAGCGCCATCAGTGTCCGGGCCTTGGGAGTCTTGGCAAAGCACAGATACAGCGGCAATTCTGCAATGTGGGTGCGACGGAACTGCGACGGATCCTTGGCCCGCCTGATGACGTAGTCAACCTCGGTCAGCGCGTCGATGTAAAAGTCGGCGCGGTTGTGGGTCAACATCGACAAAATCCCGGTGCGCCGCATGACTTCGTTATAGCGGCGTACGTTGGGCAGGTAATCCTGATAGTCGTAACCGCGGACCCAGGCCAGTCGATAGTTTCCCAGGGTTTCCGGGGTCGGTGCGGGGTTGCTGGCCAGTCCCAGGGCATAGATGTGATCGGTATCGAAGTTCCAGCGCGGATAGAGCAGATCGCTGGACTCATCAAGATAGGAGCCGACACAGGCATCCACTTCGCCGCGCTGGGCCAGGCCCATGGAGCGGACGTAGGGTTCGCTACGGATGTCCAGCTTGACCCCCGCCGGCTCGAAGACTTCCCGCAACACGTCCCAGCCCAGACCGTGGCCATCGGCGGCGGTGTAGTCTTCCCAGTCTTCGCTGGCCAGATGAATCACCGACGGCGTCGTCGCCCCGTCACCCGCCTGGGCGAGCGAGCAAAACATCGCGAAAATCATCACAGCCAACCAGCGTCGAGCCATCCCTAGTCCCCTGTTTTGCCCGTCAGGCAAAAATCCATACCAGCCCCTGCATCGCCAACCACGCAAACACCCCGGCCAATACGTCATCGAGCATGATCCCGACTCCGCCATGCACATGCCGGTCGATCCAGCGAATCGGCCACGGCTTGAGGATGTCGAAGAAGCGGAACATCAAAAACCCCGCCAGCAGCCAGTACCAACCTTCCGGCACCAGCCACAAGGTGATCCACATCCCGACCATTTCATCCCAGACGATGCCTTCGTGGTCGTGCACCCGCAAATCGTCGGCAACCTTGCCGCACAGCCAGAAGCCGAACAGCATGGTGATGCCGAGCATCAGCCAGTAACCCCAATCGGGCAGCATCTGCCACAACGGGATAAAGGGTAGCGCAACTAACGAACCCCAGGTGCCCGGTGCTTTTGGCAAGGTGCCCGAGCCGAAGCCGAACGCCAGGAAATGCCACGGATTGCGCCAGACCGAGGGCGGTACGAATTCCGCCGGGACCTGTTTGGGATGATCTGTCACGGTGTCTCCCGAAAATGTTGATAGCCCCGGGCTTGCGGGGTGATGTCTTGTCCGTCGGCGTCCAGAAGCACCACGCCCTGCCCCGTCACAACACGGCCGACCACATGGATCGGCCAGCCGTCGCTCAACAATTGCGGCAACTCGACGGACGGCAAGGTAAAGGCCAGCACGTAATCATCACCGCCGCTCAGGGCCGCTTTTTCGGCACCCGATTGACCGAGGAAGGCCACTAAAGCTTTCGACAATGGCAGCGTGTCCCGTTCAACCTGAATGCCGACCTGTGACGCGAGGGCAATATGCCCGCAGTCCGCGAGCAGGCCGTCGGAGATGTCCAGCGCCGAGGTGGCTTTGCCGCGCAGCGCCTGGCCCAACGCGAGTTGCGGCTGCGGCGACCAGTAATGTGCCAGCAGCGGATCGGCGATGGCGGCTTCAGCCGTCCGCTGACCGAGTACTAGCGGCAATGCCCCCGCCGCGTTACCAAGTTCACCGCCAACGCACAGCAAATCGCCTGGCTGCGCACCGCTTCGGGTCAACGCCAAACCTGCCGGCACACGACCGAATACGGTCATCGTCAGGCTCAATGGTCCACGGGTGGTATCACCGCCCACCAGCGCCACACCACAGTTCTGCGCCATGAGGTTCAAACCACGGGCGTAGGCGTCCAGCCAATCGGCGGTCACCGTCGGCAAAGTCAGGGCAAGGGTAAAGGCAACGGGAGTGGCGCCCATGGCAGCCAAATCGCTGACGGCCACGGCCAGCGAGCGCTGACCGAGCAGAAACGGGTCGCAAGGATCTGCGAAATGCACACCGGCAACCAGTGTGTCGGTGGAAATGGCCAACTGCTCCCCGGGAGGAACAGCCAGCAAGGCGCAGTCATCGCCGATCCCAAGGGCAACGCCTTCGCCGCCCTGCGCACAAGGCGCGGTGGCGAAGAAATTGCGGATCAGCTCAAACTCACCCATAGGGGTGTCCTCTCTCACCAATACTGTTCATTTTTAAGCGGCGTCTGGTGTCGCCATACTGCGTTGCCGCTCCTCGCCATAGCACGCTATGACTCGTCGCGGCGCCTTGTCTGGCAACACCAGCCACTCGCTAAAAAACGAACGTATCGGCGAGACAGGACACTGCAAGCGCCGATTAGCGCTTGAACGCCTTCACTTCAGCTTCACGCAGACGCGGGGCCAGCTTGTCGAGTACACCGTTGACGAACTTGTGGCCGTCGGTGGAACCGAAGACTTTCGCCAGCTCGATACCTTCGTTGATCACAACGCGGTACGGCACGTCGACGCGCTTGAGCAGTTCCCAGGTAGACAGGCGCAGAACGGCCAGTTCAACCGGGTCCAGCTCTTCGATGGTGATGTCCAGGCACGGCGTCAGTGCAGCGTCGATCTCAGGCTTGTGAGCCGGAACGCCGTGCAGGATGTCGTGAAAGTAAGCGGCATCGACATCGCTGAAATCGTTATCGACCCGGAACTGCGCTTCGATCTCGTTCAGCGACTGCTTGGCCATGTGCCATTGGTACAGCGCCTGAGTCGCAAGCTGACGGGCTTCGCGACGCTTGACGCTTTTCGATGGCTTGCCGGCATCCGCAGGCTTTGGATCGCGCGGGTTGAAACGATCGCTTTCGTCGCTAATCACTTGGCCTCCAACTGCGCCAGCAGGCTGACCATTTCCAGAGCGGACAGGGCAGCTTCAGCACCTTTGTTACCGGCCTTGGTGCCGGAACGTTCGATGGCTTGCTCGATGGAATCAACGGTCAGCACGCCAAATGCGACTGGAACGCCGAACTCCATGGACACCTGGGCCAGGCCCTTGGTGCATTCGCCAGCCACGTATTCGAAGTGCGGAGTACCGCCACGAATGACCGCGCCCAGGGCGATGATTGCCGCGTATTCGCCCTTCTGAGCGACTTTCTGCGCAACCAGCGGGATTTCGAAGGCGCCAGGTGCGCGGATGATGGTGATGTCGCTTTCGCTCACGCCGTGGCGAACCAGGGCATCAACTGCACCGCTGACCAGGCTTTCAACGACGAAGCTGTTGAAACGGCCTACTACCAAAGCGTAGCGGCCTTTAGGGGCGATGAAGGTACCTTCGATGGTCTTCAGGGTCATTCGTTAGATCTCTTAAAGAGCCGGGACGCGTTTTCTACGCGTCCCTCAGTGATGTGTTAACCGCGAATCAAGGACTGGAAACAACCGGTCATTATTCGGAGGGCACGTATTCTACAACTTCCAGATCGAAACCGGATATCGCATTAAATTTCATTGGCGCACTCATCAGGCGCATTTTGCGTACGCCCAGGTCCCGAAGGATCTGCGAACCGGCACCAACGATGCTGTAGGTGGTCGGTTTTTTCGCCGGAACGTGCTCCGCGGTTTCGCGGATATGCGCCAGCAACACGTCGCCATCGAGCGGGTGGCCGAGCAACAGCACCACGCCACTGCCAGCCTCGGCAACCGCAGCCATCGCGGCGCGCAGGCTCCAGCGGCCAGGCTGTTTGACCATCAACAGGTCGCGCAGCGGGTCCATGTTGTGCACCCGAACCAGGGTCGGCTCTTCGGCGCACACGGTGCCCAGAGTCAGGGCCATGTGCACGTCGCCTTCCACGGAATCACGATAGGTCACCAGGTTGAATTGGCCCAGTTCGCTGTCCAGCGGCTGCTCGGCAATCCGCTGAACGGTACGTTCGTGGATCATCCGGTAGTGAATAAGGTCGGCGATGGTGCCGATCTTGATGTTGTGTTCGGCAGCAAACGCTTCCAGTTCCGCCCGGCGGGACATGGTGCCGTCGTCGTTCATCACTTCGCAGATCACGCCGCTCGGTTCGAAACCGGCCATGCGCGCCAGGTCGCACGCTGCTTCGGTGTGGCCGGCTCGAGCGAGGGTGCCGCCAGCCTGGGCCATCAACGGGAAGATGTGGCCGGGGCTAACGATGTCTTCAGCCTTGGCGTCTTTTGCGGCAGCGGCCTGCACGGTACGCGCACGGTCGGCGGCAGAAATGCCGGTGGTCACGCCAGTGGCCGCTTCGATGGACACGGTGAACTTGGTGCCGAAGCCGGAACCGTTGCGCGGCGCCATCAAGGGCAGCTTCAGCAGTTCGCAGCGCTCGCGGCTCATCGGCATGCAGATCAGGCCACGGGCGTGCTTGGCCATGAAGTTGATGTGTTCAGGCTGGCAGCACTCGGCGGCCATGATCAGGTCGCCTTCGTTCTCGCGATCTTCGTCATCCATGAGGATGACCATCTTGCCTTGGCGGATGTCTTCAACCAGTTCTTCGATGCTATTGAGCGCCACAAGGCACCCCCTTGGGTCAGGATTTGAGGTAGCCGTTGGCGGCCAGAAAGCTTTCGGTGATGTTTCCAGAAGTCGGCTCTGCGGCTTTATCGCCCAACAACAGGCGCTCCAGATAACGTGCCAGCAAATCAACTTCAAGATTCACCCGGCGACCTGGCTGGTAAGACGCCATGATGGTTTCGCTCAGGGTGTGCGGAATGATCGTCAGCAGGAACTCGGCGCCATCGACCGCGTTCACGGTCAGGCTGGTGCCGTCGACGGTGATCGAGCCTTTATGGGCGATGTACTTGGCCAGCTCTTTTGGAGCGCGGATGCGAAACTCCACAGCGCGAGCATTCTCGGTACGGGCAACCACTTCGCCCACGCCATCGACGTGCCCGCTGACCAGATGCCCGCCGAGGCGAGTGGTCGGGGTCAGGGCTTTTTCCAGGTTCACCGGGCTGCCGCTTTTCAGATCATTCATGGCAGTGCAGTCGAGGGTTTCGCGGCTGACGTCCGCCGCAAAGCCGTTGCCTGGCAACTCAACCGCTGTCAGGCACACGCCGTTGACCGCGATGCTGTCGCCCAGTTTGACGTCGCTCAGATCGAGCTTGCCGGTTTCTACGTGTACCCGCACATCTCCGCCTTTTGGGGTCAATGCACGAATACTGCCGATGGATTCAATGATGCCGGTAAACATGGAGTCCTCCTCGAGAACAGGGCCGTCGCGTGGCGCAGGCCCGGAATTATACGCTCGCCGCTGGCGAAGGAATGGCGATGACTCGCCAGTCATCGCCAACCGCGCGAATTTCGGTGATTTTGAGTTCAGGCGCATCCTTCATTTGCGCGAGCGGCCAATCCAGCAACGGGCGCGCAGACGAACCTAAAAACTTGCCAGCGATGAAAATCTGAAACTCGTCCACCAGCCCTTGCTGAGCGAAAGCCCCGGCCAGACGCGGCCCCGCTTCGACCAACACTTCGTTGACCCCGCGATTGGCCAGTTCGACCAGCAGTTTGCGCAGGTCGACCAAGCCATCCTCGCCCGCCACGATCAAGCACTCCGGGCCATGGGCGTATTGCTCTTCGATCGCCATACACGTGGCGACCAATGCAGGCCCGGCCTTGAAGAACGGTGCATCCAGCGGCACGCGCAGGCGGCCGTCGATCAGCACGCGAAGCGGCGGACGGCTCATGGCCAGGGCCGTTTGCTCAGGATCCAGGCCTAGTTCATCAGCACGCACAGTGAGACGGGCGTTGTCTGCCAGCACCGTGTCGGCACCGGTCAGCACCACGCTGGCCTGAGCGCGCAGGCGTTGTACCGCCGAACGCGCCGCCGGACCGGTGATCCATTGGCTTTCGCCGCTTTCCATCGCCGTACGACCGTCGAGGCTCATGGCCAACTTGACCCGCACGAACGGCAAGCCGTGCTCCATGCGCTTGAGGAAACCTTCATTGAGCTTGCGCGCTTCGCCTTCCAGCACACCGCTTTCGGTAGCGATGCCGGCCTGGGCCAGGCGCTGCATGCCACGACCGGCAACCGCCGGATTCGGGTCTTGCATCGCCGCGACGACCCGAGCCACACCCGCATGTACCAGCGCATCCGCACAAGGCGGCGTCCGTCCGTGGTGGCTGCAAGGTTCGAGGGTCACGTAAGCGGTGGCGCCTCTGGCCTTATCGCCGGCGGCGCGCAGGGCGTGGACTTCCGCGTGGGGTTCGCCGGTGCGCACATGCCAGCCTTCGCCGACAATCTGCCCGTCACGCACGATCACGCAGCCAACCCGAGGGTTGGGGTGTGTCGTGTAATGACCTTTGCGCGCCAGTTCCAGGGCACGGGCCATGTAATGGGCGTCGAGGATGGCAAGTTCTACAGAGGTGGTCATTCTTTCACCGGCTCTCTGGCCAGGCGATCGATCTCTTCGCGGAACTCGTTGAGGTCCTGGAAGCGCCGATACACGGAGGCGAAACGAATGTAGGCGACTTCGTCGAGCTTTTGCAGCTCGGCCATCACCAGTTCACCGACGACAAGGGATTTGACCTCTCGCTCACCGGTGGCGCGCAGTTTGTGTTTGATGTGCACCAGCGACGATTCCAGGCGCTCGACACTCACCGGGCGCTTCTCCAGCGCACGCTGCATGCCGGCGCGGAGTTTTTCTTCGTCGAACGGCTGGCGACTGCCGTCGGTTTTGATCAGGCGCGGCAACACCAGCTCGGCCGTCTCGAACGTCGTGAAACGCTCGCCGCAGGCCAGGCATTCACGCCGGCGGCGCACCTGTTCGCCCTCGGCGACCAGACGCGAGTCGATGACCTTGGTGTCGTTGGCACCGCAGAAGGGACAGTGCATGGTGGCAGGCAACAAAAAAAGGGAGGGCCATGGTAGCGCATCCCCGTGGCAAGACAAGCCATAGGGTTTGCGGTATACAGACGGGCTATAGAGCTAGATCCATGGATTTCACCTTGCTGGAGCCGAAAATGTCCCTAAGACCGCTCGTTTTGCTCAGTCTTTTCAGCCTGCTGGTGGCCTGCAGCAGCGATGCGCCCAAGCCCCAGCCGCCGACGCCAGGCCCCGCGCCACAACAGGCTCAGAAGAAAGCCAAGGAATCGGCCAACCTCGGCCCGCTGCCCGCGTATCAGCGTGAATTGAGCGGCACCCTGCAAGGCGTGCCGGCCGGCGCCGAAGTCGAACTGGCGCTGCTGGTGATCGACGACAAGGGCCGCCCGCAACAATTGCTGGCCAGTTCCAGCCTGATCGGCACCAATCAGATTCTGCCGTTTCACCTGCGTTTCAACCCGGAATCCTTCCCGGTCGGTGCCCGCGTTGAACTGCGGGGCCGCGTCAGCCAGTCCGGCCAGCTGATTTTGCATCTGCCGTCGCAAGTCATCAGCCAGCCAACGACGCAAGTGCTGGGTCAGCTGCAATTCGTCAAAGCGCCATGACTGCACCGCTCGACCTGCAACAGGCGCTAGGTAAACTGCTCGGTGACGCACAGCTGATTGCCTGTGAGTTGCCGGACACCGACCTGAAGCTTTGGCTGATCGACGGCGACAACATGGACCGCGCGTTCAGCCCGGAAGAAACCCGGCGGATTCTCCATGAGCCGCCTTATTGGAGTTTTTGCTGGGCCAGTGGGCTGGCGGTCGCCCGTTATCTCGCCCAGAACCCACACTGGGTCGAGGGCAAACGGGTGCTGGATTTCGGCGCCGGTTCCGGGGTGGCGGGGATTGCGGCGGTGAAGGCCGGAGCGCTGGAAGTGGTGGCCTGTGACCTCGACCCGCTGGCGATTGCGGCGTGCCGGGCGAATGCCGAACTCAATGACGTACACCTCAACTACTCGACGGATTTTTTTGCCGAAGCGGATTGGTTTGATCTGATTCTGGTGGCCGACGTTCTGTACGACCGGGCGAATCTGCCGTTGCTCGATGAATTCTTGAGTCGCGGCCAGGAAGCCCTGGTGGCCGATTCGCGCGTGAGGGATTTTCGCCACCCGTTGTATAGACGCATCGAGATGCTGGAAGCGATGACCTTGCCCGATCTGGCCGAGCCCGAAGAGTTTCGGCATGTGAGCCTCTACCACGCGCGGCGCGGCTAAAAGCATCGCGAGCAAGCTCGCTCACAGTTGACTGCATTCCCCTGTGGGAGCGGGCTTGCTCGCGAAGGCGCCCTGTCAGCCAACACATCTCCAACGACCACACCGCTTCCGGCCAGCCCCCACCAAGCCTTATAGTTGCCCCATTCACGCTTTTACGAGATCCCCCATGAGTCAGGAAACGCCGTACATCTTCGACGCCACGACTGCCGATTTCGAGCAGTCGGTGATCGAGAACTCTTTCCACAAACCGGTGCTGGTGGATTTCTGGGCCGAATGGTGTGCGCCCTGCAAGGCGTTGATGCCGATGCTGCAAACCATCGCCGAAAGCTATCAGGGCGAGTTGCTGCTGGCCAAGGTCAACTGCGACGTCGAGCCGGACATCGTTTCGCGCTTTGGCATTCGCAGCCTGCCGACGGTGGTGCTGTTCAAGGACGGTCAGCCGGTGGATGGTTTTGCCGGTGCACAGCCGGAATCCGCCGTGCGCGCGATGCTCGAACCTCACGTGCAAATGCCGCCACCGGCGGCTGCCGACCCGTTCGAACAGGCTCAGGCGCTGTTTGATGACAACCGCTTCGCCGACGCCGAAGCCACACTGAAAGTGCTGCTGGGCGAAGACAACACCAATGCCAAGGCGCTGATTCTCTACGCCCGCTGCCTCACCGAACGTGGAGAGCTGGGTGAAGCGCAAACCGTGCTCGACGCGGTCAAGAGCGATGAGCACAAGGCCGCCCTCGCCGGCGCCAAGGCGCAGATCCAGTTTCTCGGCCAGGCCAAGGATTTGCCGGATGCGGCAGACCTGAAAGCGCGCCTGGCAAAAAATCCGCAGGACGATGAAGCGGTTTATCAGCTGGCGATCCAGCAACTGGCCCGTCAGCAGTACGATGCGGCGCTGGATGCGTTGCTCAAGCTGTTCGTGCGCAATCGCAGCTACAGCGAAGGCTTGCCGCACAAGACCTTGCTGCAGGTGTTCGAACTGCTGGGCAACGATCACCCGCTGGTGACCACGTACCGCCGCAAGTTGTTTGCTGCTCTTTATTGAAAGATCAAAAGATCGCAGCCTCGTTTCACTCGGCAGCTCCTACTTGGGATGTTGTTTCCCTGTAGGAGCTGTCGAGCGAAGCGAGGCTGCGATCTTTGCGTTTTACTCGATCCATCTGTAGAGCGGCGTATCTCCGCCGCTCGTCACCTTCACATCCGAGCAATGGCGCAAACGCACCAGCAACCGCTTGGCCGACGCCGCACTGCCGGTCAATCCTTCCAACTGATCCAGCAAATCCGGCCCGCTCAATTGCCCGGCCTTGCGCAGCAAATCCTTGGCGATCTGCCACAGCGCATCATCCTGATTGATCGGTTTTGCCGGCGCTGCACTGGCCTCCGGTTTCACCACTTGCAACTGCGCACCGAGCCGCGCCCAGTCGCCGTCATCCATCTCCAGCGTCAAATCCACCGGCCAGTCGCCGATACTTCCGCGTATACGCAACATAAGTCTGCTCCTGCACATTTCTGACTTGCATGCTCCCATGGGACTTGTGCAACGCCAAGCAGGCGGTCAAACTCTCGCCACTTACGTTATAAGATCACATAACAAACTCTTCATTTTACTTTTCGGAGACCCGCCATGCGCCGTCTGCTTCTCGCTCTGCCGTTTGCCCTGTTGCCGCTCGCTGTCGCCCACGCTGCCGATGAACATCATCATGAGCACGGCAGCCTCGGCGCCCACGAACATGGTGTCGGTCGCCTGAACGCAGCACTGGACGGTCAGACCCTGGAGCTGGAACTGGAAAGCCCGGCGATGAACCTGGTGGGTTTCGAACACGCCGCCACCACCGACGCCGACAAGGCCAAAGTCGCCGCCGTTCGTGCGCAGCTTGAGAAACCGCTGGTATTGTTCAACCTGCCGAAAGCCGCTGGTTGCGTGGTTGCGACTCAGGAACTGGAGAGCCCGTTGTTCGGCGACAAGCCGGATGCCGATGATGATCACGACGAAGAGGCCAAGGGCGAGCATCACCACGACCACAGCGAAATCCACGCCCATTACCAGTTCAGTTGCTCGGCACCGGGCGCACTGAAAACCCTGGACCTGGCGAACATCTTCAACACCTTCCCGGCGACCCAGAAGATTCAGGTACAACTGATCAGCCCGAGCGGCCAGCAAGGGGTTGAAGTGACGGCCAAGGCTGCCGCCCTGAAATTCTGACCCACCGCAAAACCAATGTGGGAGCGGGCTTGCTCGCGAATGCGGTGTGTCAGGCAACATCAATGTCGACTGACACGTCCTCTTCGCGAGCAAGCCCGCTCCCACAGGGGGCCACCACTCACCTGACCGGTTTCACATGACCCAAGCACTCATCGAACTGTCCGACCTGGGCTTCAGCTGGCCCGGTCATCCGCCGCTGCTGGATATCCCGGCGTTTCGCCTGGAACCTGGCGAAACCCTGTTCCTCAAAGGCCCCAGCGGCAGTGGCAAGACCACCCTGCTCGGCTTGCTCGGCGGTGTGCAGAAGCCCAATCGCGGCAGCATCCGATTGCTGGGCCAGGAGCTGACCGAACTCTCGGCCGGTGCTCGCGACCGCTTTCGGGTCGATCACACCGGCTACATCTTCCAGCAGTTCAACTTGCTGCCGTTTCTCTCGGTGCGCGAGAACGTTGAGTTGCCCTGCCACTTTTCCAAGCTGCGCGCTCAACGGGCGATCCTGCGCCATGGCAGCGTCGATCAGGCGGCGGCCACCCTCCTCGCCCACCTGGGTCTGAAGGATGAAAGCATCCTCAGCCGCCGCGCCGATTCGCTGTCCATCGGCCAGCAGCAACGGGTTGCCGCTGCGCGCGCGTTGATCGGTCAGCCTGAATTGGTGATCGCCGACGAACCGACTTCGGCCCTGGATTACGACGCCCGCGAGAATTTCATTCGCTTGCTGTTCGCCGAATGCCGCGAAGCCGGGTCGAGCCTGCTGTTCGTCAGCCATGACCAGAGCCTGGCACCGCTGTTCGATCGCCACCTGTCGCTGGCCGATCTCAATCGCGCCGCCACCCCGTCCGAGGTCTGAGATGTATTTGTTTCGTCTAGCCATGGCCAGCCTGGCTAACCGCCGCTTCACCGCGATCCTCACCGCGTTCGCCATTGCCCTGTCGGTCTGCCTGCTGCTAGCCGTGGAGCGCGTGCGCACCGAAGCCAAGGCCAGTTTCGCCAGCACCATCAGCGGCACCGACCTGATCGTCGGCGCACGTTCCGGTTCGGTGAACCTGTTGCTGTACTCGGTGTTCCGCATCGGCAACGCCACCAACAACATCCGTTGGGACAGCTTCGAGCACTTCGCCAACAACCCGAAAGTGAAGTGGGCAATCCCGATGTCCCTCGGCGACTCCCATCGCGGTTATCGGGTGATGGGCACCACCGAGGCGTACTTCGAGCACTATCAATACGGCCATCAACAGCACCTGGAACTGGCCGACGGCCGGGCCTTCGCCACCGACCCGTTTGAAGTGGTACTCGGTGCCGAAGTGGCCGATGCGCTGCACTACAAACTCGGTGACAAACTGGTGCTGGCCCACGGCGTGGCGGTGATCAGCCTGGTCAAGCACGACGACAAGCCGTTCACCGTGGCCGGCATTCTCAAACGCACCGGCACCCCGGTGGACCGCACGTTGCATATCAGCCTGGGCGGTATGGAAGCGATTCACATCGACTGGCACAACGGCGTGCCGGCGCGCGGCAACGGACGGATCAGTGCCGATCAGGCGCGTAACATGGACCTGACGCCGCAAGCGATCACGGCGTTCATGCTCGGCCTCAACAGTAAGATTTCGACCTTCGCGCTACAGCGTGAGATCAATGAATTTCGGGGTGAACCGATGCTGGCGATCCTGCCGGGCGTGGCGCTGCAAGAACTGTGGAGTTTGATGAGCACGGCGGAAAAAGCCTTGTTCGTGGTCTCACTGTTCGTGGTGCTGACCGGGTTGATCGGCATGCTCACGGCGATCCTCACCAGCCTCAACGAACGCCGCCGGGAGATGGCGATTCTGCGTTCGGTGGGTGCCCGACCGTGGCACATCGCGACGTTGTTGGTGCTGGAGGCGTTTGCCCTGGCACTGTCGGGCGTGATTGCCGGTGTGGCGCTGCTGTATGTGGGCATCGCGGCGGCTCAGGGTTATGTGCAAGCGAATTACGGCTTGTACCTGCCACTGGCCTGGCCGAGCGAATATGAATGGACGCTGCTCGGTGGCATCCTGATCGCCGCGTTGCTGATGGGCAGCGTGCCGGCCTGGCGCGCGTATCGCCAATCCCTGGCCGATGGCCTGTCGATCCGTTTATGAGGACATTAAACATGCCCCGCGCTGTGCTTGCGCTGTTGATGCTGGTCGCCTTGCCCCTGTGGGCGGCCGAGCCGAAAGACCTGACCTGGTCGGAAATGATCCCGCCGGACGCCGCACCGGAAGTGCCGAACATGACGCCGCTGCACGACCTGTCACAGATGGGCAGCGCGTTGGCCGCCGAATCGGCGCCAGCGGCCAAGCAAGACATGCCTAATGCACCGGTGGTGAAAAGCCTCGACGGTCAGAACATTCGTTTACCGGGTTACATCGTGCCGCTGGAAGTGAGTGAAGAAGGTCGCACCACCGAGTTTCTGCTGGTGCCTTATTTCGGCGCCTGCATCCACGTGCCGCCACCGCCGTCGAACCAGATCGTGCACGTCAAAAGCGAGGTGGGCGTGAAGCTCGACGAGTTGTATCAGCCGTACTGGATCGAAGGGGCATTGCAGGTTAAAGCGTCGACCAGCGAGTTGGCGGATGCCGGGTATCAGATGGAGGCGGACAAGATTTATGTGTATGAATTGCCAGAGTGAACCCGGTCATTTTTCTTACCGTTGATATCGCCAAGATCGCAGCCTTCGGCAGCTCCTACAGGATCGGGTTTGCACGCGGTCAATGTAGGAGCTGCCGAAGGTTGCGATCTTTTGGGGCCATCACTGTTTCATTGAGCTGAGTCAAAAGACCGTATCAGACGCCTCCGTACCATTGGACATCGAAATTTTTAACGTCCTTTGGAGCTCTCCATGCACAAGTCATTGCTCAGCGCTTCGCTGTTTGCCCTCGCGCTTGCAGCACCGCTAGCCTACGCCCACGAAGCCGGCGATATCATCGTTCGTGCCGGTGCAATCACCGTCAACCCGAAAGCCGACAGCTCTAGCGTCAAGGTTGATCAAGGTCCCCTGAAGGGTGCCGATCTGGGTGGCAAGGCCACCATGAGCAGCGACACGCAACTGGGTCTGAACTTCGCTTACATGCTCAACAGCCACTGGGGGATCGAGCTGCTGGCGGCCTCGCCGTTCGAGCATGACGTGAAGATCAAAGGCACCGCCCTGGGCGCAGCCAACGGCAAACTCGGTACGCTGAAACACCTGCCACCGACACTGAGCGTTGTGTACTACCCACTGGACGCGAAGTCCGCGTTCCAGCCGTATGTCGGCGCCGGTATCAACTACACCTGGATCTACGACGAGCACGTTGGCAGCGAAGCCAGCGCCAACGGCTTCAGCAACTTCAAGGCGGATAACTCCTGGGGCATGGCGTTCCAGGTCGGCGCCGACTACATGCTGACCGACAACATCATGATCAACGCCCAAGTGCGCTACATCGACATCGACACCACCGCGACCGTGCAAAATAACGCAGTGGCGCAGGGCACTCGCGCCAAGGTCGATGTGGACGTAGACCCGTTCATCTACATGGTTGGCCTGGGTTACAAGTTCTAAAATTGCCACACAAAAAAAGGCGCCTCGAAAGGCTAATGCCGGTCAGTTAAGCCAAAACGCGATCCGTAGCAGCTGGCGAAGCCTGCGTTCGGCTGCAAAGCAGTCGTGATCAGACGATGCGGTGTTTCAGGAAGACCGCAAACTCAGGTTTTACGACTGCTGCGCAGCCGAACGCAGGCTTCGCCAGCTGCTACGGATTGTGTCGTTCCTTAACTGACCGGCATTACCTCGAAAGGTGCCTTTTTCATGGTCGAGGAAAACCTCAGCGTCCCAACAACCGCGCCAGGCCGACACGCATCGGTGTCTGCTCTGGGTAGGTAAAGCGCTCCAGCAAACGCTGATTGTTCGCTCGCGAGTGACGAATGTCACCGGAGCGCGCCGGGCCATAGCTCACCGGCGGCAATTGACCGACTACCGCTTCAAGGGCTTCAAGCATTTGCTTGAGGGTCGTGGCCTGGTTCCAGCCGACGTTAACCGCGCCGACTTCGACCTGCGGTTTCTCGATCGCTTGCACCAACAAGTCGACCAGGTCTTCGACGTAGACGAAGTCGCGAGTCTGCTCACCGTCACCGAACACCGTGATCGGCAGGCCCTTCTGCGCGCGCTCGCTGAAAATGCTGATCACCCCGGAATACGGCGAGGACGGATCCTGGCGTGGGCCGAAGATGTTGAAGAAGCGGAAAATCACCGGCTCCAGACCATGCTGGCGACGGTAAAAATCGAAGTAATGTTCGCTCGCCAATTTGTCCGAAGCATAGGGCGTCAACGGTGCCTTGGGCGTGTCTTCGTCGATCGACTCGCCTTCGCCATTGTTGCCGTAGACCGCTGCGCTGGACGCGTACAGCACCCGCTGGACGCCGGTCTGGCGCATGGCTTCGCAGACATTCAGCGAGCCAATGAAATTGCTCTGGTGAGTCTTCACCGGATCATCCACCGACGCCTGCACCGACGCCACTGCGGCCAGGTGCGCCACAGCGCTGCAACCGACCATCGCCTGCGCGACCAGCGCGGCATCGGCGACATCACCCACGATCAGTTCGACGCCAGGATTGTCCAGCGGCAAGTTGCTGCGTTTGCCGGTGGAGAGGTCATCGAGAATGCGCACCGAATGGCCCTTGGCGAGTAAGGCATCGGTGAGGTGCGAGCCGATGAAACCGGCGCCGCCGGTGATTAAAACAGGGCCGTCAGCCATGGCGATAAAACCTATCCAGTAAGCCTGGGAGTGCCGCACGCCAGGCGCGGGGCTTGATCCCGAAAGTGTGTAGAATTTTCTTGCAGGCCAGCACCGCGTGTTGCGGCTCTTCGGCGGCGTCGGGCCGGGCGGCGTGAGCCTGGGCGGTCGGCGCTTCGATGGCCAGCGGGTGCAGAGCACGTGCTTCGGTGAGGATCGCCTGCCCAAGCGCCAGCGGCGTGGTCGCCTCATGCCCGGCGTAATGGTAGGTGCCCCACAGAGGCGCCGAGCAATCGAGTTGCTTGAGGACCGAGATAATCACCCGCGCGGCGTCATCCACCGGCGTCGGATTGCCCCGACGGTCATCAGCCATCAGCAATTCTTCAGGCAGTTCGGCGCGACCGAGGAAACGCCCGAGGGTGCCGTCAGGGCTGTCATCCAGCAGCCAGCCAAAGCGCAGCAACACGTGTTGCGGGCAGGTGGCGCGAACGCTTTGTTCGATCCGCCACAAAGCCTGACCGCGCAGGCCCAAGGGCACCGGTTCGTCTTTTTCGCTGTAGGCCGTCGCCCGGGAGCCATCGAACACCCGATAGCTCGACGGTTGCAGCAGCACGATGTTGTGATGCTGGCACAGTTCGGCCAGACGCTCGATTGCCCGCTCCTGTCCGGCCAGACGCTGTTCGCTGACCGTCTCCGCCTGAAACCAGTCGAAGTAATAGGCGAGGTTGATCAACGCGTCCGGACGGGTGTCGTCGAGCAGTTGCGTCAGGGTCGCGGCGTCCCAGCCGTCTTGCGGTGGGCGGGGGGCGAGGAAGCCGATGTCTTCCTCCGCACCGAGGCGAATCAGCGCCTGCCCAAGGGCATTTCCGCCGCCCAGTAACATAAGGCGCATTCGCATAGAGTCAGCAGGCCCAGTCTGATTGAAACAATGGCTTTATCGACACCGCTCGCGGGCGATGCCGTCGATAGTTGCCGGAATCGTTGCATTTTGCGGGTTTAGTGCGCAACCGTCATCCGTAAAGTGTAGATACCTTGGATCTGTGCTGCCTGTTCCGGCCCCTTCGCGAGCAAGTCGAATCGTCGCACCGCCGCTCCCACAAGGGATCTGCGGCGTACACAAATCCAATGTGGGAGCGGGCTTGCCCGCGAAGGGGCCATAAGGATCAATAGAGATCTCCAGCGGTACTTGCATCTTCCTCACCCCGCCCGCATAAATTGTTCCATGAATCTGCCAATCCCGACGGACAGCGCCCTGGCAGGCTTCCACCCCGCCGTCAGCGCCTGGTTCAGCAGCACCTTCCCGACGGTCACCGCCGCCCAGGCCCGGGCGTGGCCGTTGATCCGCCAGCACCGTTCGACCCTGGTCGCCGCACCCACGGGCTCCGGCAAGACCCTCACCGCGTTCCTCGCGGTCATCGACGACCTGGTCCACCGCGCAATGGCCAACGGCGGCCATCTGCCGGATGAAACCCTGGTGGTCTACGTTTCGCCGCTAAAAGCCCTGTCCAACGACATCCAGATCAACCTGCAAGACCCGCTGGCCGGCATAACCGAGCAGTTACGCGCGATGGGCTTGCCGCAATTGCAGATCAACACCGCCGTGCGCACCGGCGACACACCGCAAAAAGACCGCTCGGCGATGCGCAAGACCGCCCCACACATTCTGGTGACCACCCCGGAATCCCTTTACGTATTGCTCGGTTCCGACTCCGGCCGACAAATGCTCAGCACTGCCCGCACGGTGATCGTCGACGAAATTCACGCGATCGCCGCCAGCAAACGCGGCAGTCACCTGGCCCTGAGCCTTGAGCGACTGCAAGCGTTGTGCGCGCAACCGCTGATGCGAATCGGCCTGTCTGCCACGCAAAAACCCATCGAAGCCGTCTCGCAATTTCTGGTGGGCCGTGATCGCGCGTGCGAAATCATCGACATCGGCCACGCCCGCCCGCGGGATCTGGACATCGAAGTGCCGCCCGTGCCGTTGTCGGCGGTGATGGCCAACGACATCTGGGAACTGGTCTACGACCGCCTCGCCGCCCTCGCCCGCGAACACCGCACCACGCTGATTTTCGTCAACACCCGACGCCTCGCCGAACGCCTGAGCCGTCACTTGAGCGAGCGTCTCGGCAAGGAGGCGGTGGCCGCCCACCACGGTAGCCTGGCCAAGGAGTTTCGTCTTGACGCCGAACAGCGGCTCAAGCGCGGCGACCTGCAAGTGCTGATCGCCACGGCGTCCCTGGAACTGGGGATCGATATCGGCGATGTCGACCTGGTCTGCCAGATCGCCTCGCCACGCTCGATCGCCGGGTTTCTGCAACGGGTCGGCCGCTCCGGGCACCAGGTCGGCGGCATACCCAAGGGCCGTTTGTTCGCCACCACCCGCGACGACCTGATCGAATGCGCCGCCCTGCTCGACTGCGTGCGGCGCGGCGAACTCGACACGTTGCTGATCCCCAAGGCACCGCTGGACGTGCTGGCCCAGCAGATCATCGCCGAGGTCAGTTGCCAGGAATGGCAGGAGCAGGCGCTGCTGGAGGTGTTCCGCAACGCCTCGCCCTACAGCGAACTCGACGAAAAACACTATCAAGCGCTGCTGCAGATGCTCGCCGAAGGCTACAACGGTCGCCTGGGCATCCGCAGCGCTTACTTGCACCGCGACGCGGTGACCCGCACCCTGCGCGGTCGCCGGGGCGCCAAACTGACCGCCGTGACCAGCGGCGGGACGATCCCGGACAACGCCGATTACAGCGTTTTACTCGAACCCCAAGGGCTGAACCTCGGCAGCGTCAACGAAGACTTTGCGGTGGAAAGCATCGCCGGGGATGTCTTCCAATTGGGCAACACCTCCTACCGAATTCTGCGGGTCGAAACCGGCAAGGTCCGGGTCGAAGATGCTCAGGGCCAACCGCCGACCATTCCCTTCTGGCTCGGCGAAGCGCCAGGGCGCAGCGCTGAACTGTCGTTTGCCGTGGCCCGCCTGCAAGCGCAACTCGATGAGCTACTCGGCGCCACCCCCGGTCACTTGCAGCCCGCAATCGACTGGCTGACCGACACCCTCGGTCTGAACCTGGCCAGTGCCGAACAATTGGTCGATTACCTGGCCCGTGCGCGCCTGACATTGGGCGCCCTGCCGTCACAAGACACACTGCTGATGGAGCGATTTTTCGACGAGTCCGGCGGCACGCAATTGATCATTCACACGCCGTTCGGCAGCCGCATCAACCGTGCCTGGGGCCTGGCCCTGCGCAAGCGTTTCTGCCGCACCTTCAACTTCGAATTGCAGGCTGCCGCCAGCGAAGACGCCATCGTCCTGTCGCTGTCGGCCAGCCACAGTTTTGAACTCGATGATGTCTGGCGCTATTTGCACAGCAACAGCGCCGAGCACACCCTGATTCAAGCCGTGCTCGATGCGCCGCTGTTCGGTGTGCGCTGGCGCTGGAATGCAGGGGTCGCTCTGGCGCTGCCGCGCTACAGTGGCGGACGCAAAGTCCCGCCGCAGATCCAGCGGATGAAAAGCGAAGACCTGATCGCCAGCGTATTTCCCGACCAGATGGCCTGCGTGGAAAACCTCGCCGGCGAACGGGAAATTCCCGACCATCCACTGGTGGAACAAACCCTCGACGACTGCCTGCACGAAGCCATGGACAGCGAAGGCTGGCTGGCGTTGTTGCGGCGCATGGAACGTGGCGACATCCGCTTGATCAGCCGCGACCTGCCGGCCCCCTCACCGCTGGCCGCGGAAATTCTCAGTGCCCGACCCTACACCTTTCTCGACGATGCGCCGCTGGAAGAACGCCGCACTCAAGCAGTGCTCAATCGCCGCTGGAGCGATCCGCAATCCACCGACGACCTCGGCGCGCTGGATGCGGACGCGATTCAAGCCGTGCGCGAGGAAGCCTGGCCAACGCCGACTGGCGTCGATGAAATGCATGAGGCGTTGATGAGCCTCGCGTGCATCAGCGACGTCGAGGCCAAGGCCCATCCAGACTGGCTCGATTGGCTGAACGCCCTGGCCGACAGCGGTCGCGCCAGCCGCTTGCAAGTCAATGCTGGGCAAGCGCTATGGTTGGCACTGGAGCGGTTGACTTGCTTGCAGGCGATTTATCCACAAGCGATTTTGCAGCCACCGTTGGAGGCGTTGCCCGGGTTCGATGAAGTCTGGGCGCCCGACGAAGCGGTGCTGGAAGTGATTCGTGCGCGGCTCAGCGCGTTCGGTCCGCTGCCGCTGAGCGCGATTGCCGAACCGCTCGGATTGACGGCGACTCAAGTCACCCAGGCGTTGGCGCAACTGGAACGCGAAGGCTATGTGCTGCGTGGCCAATTCACGCCCGGCACGGCGGAGGAAGAATGGTGCGAGCGGCATCTGCTGGCGCGGATTCACCGCTACACCGTCAAGCGTCTACGGCGGGAAATCGAACCCGTGGCGTTGCAGGATTTCATGCGTTTCCTGTTCGACTGGCAGCATCTGTCCGCCACGACCCAAGGCCAGGGCAGCGCAGTATTGCCCGCGATAGTCGGTCAGTTCGAAGGCTACCCCGCCGCCGCTTCAGCCTGGGACAGCGATATTTTGCCGGCGCGAATAAAAGACTATTCAGCGAATTGGCTGGATGACCTGTGTCGCAGCGGCAAACTGGTCTGGACTCGCCTGACCGCGCGCAACAAGAGCGCCAGCACGGCATTGCGCAGCACACCGATTCTGCTATTGCCGCGCAGTCAGGTCGGGTTGTGGAGCGGGTTGACCGAGCAAACGCCGGTCAGCGAACTCTCGCCCAAGACGCAAAAAGTCTACGAAGCCCTGAGCCAACACGGCGCGCTGTTTTTTGATGAGCTGACTCACGAGGCCCACCTGCTGCGCTCGGAACTGGAAATCGCCTTGCAGGAATTGGTAGGCGCCGGGCTGGTGAATGCCGACAGCTTCGCCGGCCTGCGAGCGCTGATTACTCCGGCCAGCAAACGCCAGAATCGCAGCAGCCGACGCGGGCGCGGAGCGTTTGTCGGCGGGATGGACGATGCCGGGCGCTGGGCCTTGCTGCGACGCGGCGTGCAAGCTCCGGTTGTGGATAACAAACGTCCGGCACCGACGCCGACCGACACCCTGGAACATATCGCCATGACCTTGCTCCGGCGCTACGGCGTGGTGTTCTGGCGCTTGCTGGAGCGTGAAGCGGATTGGTTGCCGAGCTGGCGGGAATTGCTGCGCACTTTCCATCGGCTGGAAGCTCGAGGCGAGATTCGCGGTGGGCGGTTTGTCAGTGGTTTGGCCGGTGAACAATTTGCGTTGCCCGAAGCCATTCCATTACTGCGCGAGGTGCGACGACGGCCGCATGACGGGAGTTTGATTGCCGTGTGCGGGGTTGATCCGCTGAACCTCGCGGGGACGCTTCTGCCGGGAGCAAAAGTGCCGGCATTGGCGAGTAATCGATTGGTGTATCGCGATGGATTGCCCGCCGCTGCCGAGATCGCCGGCAAGCAGACTT
Organism: Pseudomonas sp. F01002; assembly: GCF_004402115.1. Classification (NCBI taxonomy): domain Bacteria; kingdom Pseudomonadati; phylum Pseudomonadota; class Gammaproteobacteria; order Pseudomonadales; family Pseudomonadaceae; genus Pseudomonas; species Pseudomonas sp. F01002. The sequence goes on from NZ_SOPU01000080.1 coordinate 44,130, forward strand.
TCTGGCTGGAGTTGGATCAGCAGACCAGTGCTGAGGTCCGTAGCAAACTGATCCAACATTGACGTTGCCTGGCCTGGCCCCTTCGCGAGCAAGCCCGCTCCCACATTTGATCGCATTCCCCCTGTGGGAGCGGGCTTGCTCGCGAAGGGGCCGTCACTGCCAACAAAATCATTGAGTACGCGGCTGATCCGGCAGGAACACTGATGAATGCTCCGATGCAAGCCCATCGCTTTGCGGCGACTCAACAGCCTGTCTAGGCATCAACACCTGCTGTGGATAAGTCTGCGCGAAATGCACCCACGGGCTGTTATCCACAAGCTTTTTCAAACGCTGGTTGAACGCCCGACTCACTGCGTATTGCCCACCCGACACGGTGCGGAACTGTGCTGTCAGCACCACGCCGTTAAGGTCCATCTTGTCGACACCAAACACATCCAGCGGCCCTTGCAGGTTGTACTTGAGGAATGCGTCGTCGCGGATGGAATCCCCGGCCTCGCGGATCAACTCGATAGCCTTGTCGACATCGGTGTCGTAAGTGAATTGCACTGAAAAGAACGCATAGGCGAATTGCCGCGATTGATTGGTCACGGCCTTGATCTGACCGAACGGCACCGAGTGTACGAACCCCTTGCCGTCGCGCAGGCGCAAGGTGCGGATGGTCAGGCCTTCGACAGTGCCGGCGTGGCCGGAGTCGAGCACCACCCAATCGCCAATCGACAACGTGTCTTCGATGATGATGAACAACCCGGTGATCACGTCCTGCACCAGTTGCTGGGAACCGAAACCGATGGCCAGCCCCACGACACCGGCACCGGCCAGAAATGGCGCAACGTTGATCCCAAGGTTAGCCATCGTGGTGATAGCGCAGATCACCACCAGGATGATTTTGATCGCATTGCGCAGCAGCGGCAGGATGGTTTTGGTTCGGGTACTGGGTTGGCGCGCCGAGCGTTTGTTAACGGGTGGTTTCAGGGCTTCCTGAATCGCCGTGTCCAACACCACCCAGCCCATCCAGGTCACCAGGAAAATCAAACCGATACGGCTCAGGGAATCGCTGATCGCCCGGCCGACCGAATTGCTCACCGCAAACTCGAACAGCGACACACCCCAGATGCGCCCCAGGACATCGATAAAAACAATCGCCAGGGCGATCCGCAGCAACGCGTGTGAAAGGCTGAGAAAGCGTTCTTTGTAGGCACTGCTGCGGCGTACGGCAAACTCACTGCGCGACTTGAACAGGTGATGAAGCGACGTGCTAAGAAACACCATCGCAATCAGTAGCACCGTAGTAAACAACGCACAGCGCAGTACTTTCTGGTTGTCATCGCCAATGCCGATCAGGTTGATCACCGACACCAGCACCATCAACAGAATCGGCCAGTACCAGAGCCCGGAAAAGATCCGCAGCATTTCACGCAAGGCCGGCTGACTGAGGCGCTGGGCCAACGGCAAAATGCGGATCAGATGGGCGACCGGACGGCGCATCTTGATCACCAAAATGCCAAAGGTGACCGAGGCTGCCACCCCGGTGAACACCGCGACACTGCTGGTGAGATTGCCGCCGAGCAGGCGGGCGATCTGCGGACTGGTCAAGGCGTCGCTCAGGGCCACGAGGAAGCCCATCAAAAACAGCGGTCGTGGGCTGTACTGACGAATAATCTGCACCGCCCGGCGCTTGTGGCCGGCGTTGAACAGCACCACCAGCGACAACAGCAACGACGCGGCGAAAATGCCGCTGCTGGTGGCATAGGCGAAACACAATGCCAGCGCCCGGCCGGCGGACACTTGCAAGAAGTGGCTGACATACAGCGTCAGGGGCAGGCTGATCAGCGCCGGAACCGTGTAGGGCAACACATAACCCAGTAAAGCCTGACCGCGCTCGCGAGTGAGCAGCAGGCGGTTCTGGCACAGACGTTTGGAGAGCAGTCCTCCCAGCAGCCAGAGCAGCACAAAGACGCCCATCCACACACCGGACAACAGCAGGAAGTCCCCCGCCACGCTCCAGCTCGAACGGGCCGAAGGACGATTGACCAGTTGATCCACCTCAACCGCCGCCCGGTCTGCACGCAGACGCCAGGCGTCCAGCAGGTCCTCGTTGAGATCGAGTTTGCCCTGGACTTCCTCAATGCTCGAACTGATGGCACCCAGCAAACCACCCTGTACCAGCGGTTCGGGGTGGGCCAGTGGTGTCGTGGCGGTGGTCGCCGCCGGCACACCCGGTAGTGCGGCAGCCTCCAGCTCGTTGCTGCCCAGAATCAGCAACGCCCCCAGTAGTATCGCGGTCTTGAACTTGAACAAACGCGGCGCTCCTGCGAAAGGGTCTGTAAGGAACTGATCGGGGAATTGTAGGCAAGTTCGGTTTTGGCCGGGAGATAACCAGCTGATGCGGCCATAACGCAATCCGTGTAGCAGCTGGCGAAGCCTGCGTTCGGCTGCGAAGCAGTCGTGAACCCTGAGTGCACGGTGAATCTGGCACACCGCAGTGTCTGACTTTACGACTGCTGCGCAGCCGGACGCAGGCTTCGCCAGCGGCTACAGGGTCTGCGTTGCAGCTGAAAAACCTTTAACCCTTTCGATATTTGATCTACACGCAAATATCAAATGCCCATCCCCCTATTTTTCCGCATAACCCAAACCCCGACACTGCGCTCCATCAATCAATCCCCGGAGTTGCAGCCATGCCCATTGCCTTGCTCGCGCTGACCCTCAGCGCCTTCGCCATCGGGACGACCGAGTTCGTCATCGTTGGCCTGTTACCCACCATTGGCGCCGACCTCGGCGTCAGCCTGCCGTCCGCCGGCCTGCTGGTCAGCCTCTACGCATTGGGCGTTGCCATTGGCGCCCCGGTGCTGACCGCCCTCACCGGCAAAGTCCCGCGCAAAATGCTGCTGTTGTCGCTGATGGTGCTGTTCACCCTCGGCAACCTGCTGGCCTGGAAAGCACCAAGCTACGAGTCGCTGATCATTGCGCGGATCATCACCGGCCTGGCCCACGGGGTGTTTTTCTCGATTGGCTCGACCATCGCCACCAGCCTCGTGCCGAAGGAAAAAGCCGCCAGCGCGATCGCCATCATGTTCACCGGCCTGACCGTGGCACTGGTCACCGGCGTGCCACTGGGGACGTTCATTGGTCAGCATTTCGGCTGGCGTGAAACCTTCCTCGCGGTGTCTGCACTGGGTGTGATCGCGTTCATCGGCAGCCTGCTTTACGTGCCGAAAGACATTGCCCACAGCAAACCGGCTTCACTGTTGCAGCAATTGCAGGTGCTCAAGCAACCCCGTCTGCTGCTGGTGTACGCCATGACCGCGGTCGGTTACGGCGGCTCGTTCATCGCGTTCACCTTCCTGGCACCGATTCTTCAGGATATTTCCGGCTTCAGCGCCAGCACCGTCAGCCTGGTGTTGCTGGTCTATGGCATCTCGGTAGCCGTCGGCAATATCTGGGGCGGCAAACTGGCAGACAAACGCGGCCCGATCAGCGCCCTGAAAACCATCTTCGCCCTGCTCGCGGCGGTGTTATTCGTACTGACCTTTACCGCCGGCAACCCATGGATGGCCCTGGCCACCGTGCTGGTCTGGGGCGCGGTTGCCTTCGGCAACGTGCCGGGCTTGCAGGTTTACGTGGTGCGGCAGGCCGAACACCACACGCCGCATGCGGTGGACGTGGCGTCGGGCCTGAACATTGCCGCGTTCAACCTCGGCATCGCCGGTGGCGCATGGGGCGGTGGCTTGATCGTTGCTCACATGGGCCTGATCCACACCGCTTGGATTGGCGGTCTGGTGGTGTTGGTCGCGTTGGCCCTGACCGCGTGGAGCGGTCGTCTTGATCGATTGGGCCCGGTGTATGCAGAGAGCTCGACCCAGGTTGTTGCCGGTCACTAAACCCTGTGGGAGCGGGCTTGCTCGCGAAAGCGGTCTGTCAGTCACATCCATGTTGAATGTGCCGCCGTCTTCGCGAGCAAGCCCGCTCCCACATTTGGTCTGTGGTGTTTGGTCGATGCCGTCCGTAGTCCCGTCGAAACTTTCTCGCACGCCTCGCAGTCATCAAAAGACAGGGGCAGTCCGAGAACCATTAGACGGGAGGCGACATGGCGGCGATCCACATCGGTATTTCAGGCTGGCGCTACACGCCCTGGCGGGGGGATTTCTACCCGAAGGGGCTGACCCACAAGCGCGAATTGCAATTCGCCTCACGGGCGGTCAACAGCATCGAAATCAATGGATCGTTTTACGCCCTGCAACGGCCCGAACGTTATGCCCAGTGGTACGCCGAAACCCCGAGGGGCTTCGTTTTCAGCGTCAAAGCCCCGCGTTTCATCACCCACATCAGGCGACTGCGGGACGTCCATAAACCCTTGGCGAATTTCTTTGCGTCCGGGGTGCTGGAACTCAAAGAAAAACTCGGCCCGATCCTCTGGCAATTTCCGCCCAACTTCAAATTCGATGCCGAGCTGTTCGAAACCTTTCTGGAGCAGTTGCCTCACAACACCGAAGAGGCCGCCGCCCTCGCCCGCCAGCATGATTCGCACGTGAACGGTCACGCCAGCCTGAAGGCCTACGGGAAAAAGCCTTTGCGCCATGCCGTAGAAATCAGAAACGAGAGCTTCGTCGACCCGGCCTTCATCCGCCTGCTCAAACGCTATAACGCGGCCCTCGTCATCGCCGACACCGCCGGTAAATGGCCGTACCGCGAAGACCTCACCAGCGACTTCGTCTACCTGCGCCTGCACGGTGCCGAAGAACTCTATGCCAGCGGTTACACCCCCGAGGCGCTGAAACGCTGGGGTGACCGGATCGAAGCCTGGTACCACGGCCAGCAACCGAGCGACCCGCAATTGATCGCGCCCCGGCAGAAGCCCAAGGCGCGCAAATCCCGTGAGGTGTTTTGCTACTTCGACAACGACATCAAAGTCCGCGCGCCCTTCGATGCCCGCCGCTTGCTGGAGCGCTTTCATCTGGATAAAGACCTCGCCACCCGTCCCGGTGAACTGGCCGCCGAGGGGGTGCTGTCATGAGCATTTCCGAACCGGTCGGCACCACCGACGAACAGCAAACTATCATCACCGCCGTGCGCCGCTTCACCGTGCTGACGGTCAACACGCACAAGGGTTTCACCGCGCTCAACCGGCGCTTCATCCTGCCCGAATTGCGCGAAGCGGTGCGCAGCGTGTCCGCCGACGTGGTGTTTTTGCAGGAAGTCCACGGCACCCACGAGCATCATCCCCAGCGCTACAGCAATTGGCCGGCGATACCGCAATACGAATTCCTCGCCGACACCCTGTGGCCGCAGTTCGCCTATGGACGCAATGCGGTCTATCCAGCGGGCGATCACGGCAATGCGCTGCTGTCGAAATTCCAGATCATTCGCCACGACAACCTCGACGTTTCCATCAGCGGTCACGAGAGCCGCGGCATCCTGCATTGCGTGCTGCGCCTGCCCGGTGACGGCCAGGAAGTGCATGCCATTTGTGTGCATCTGGGTCTTCGCGAAACCCACCGGACCGAACAACTCAAGTTGTTGGCCCAGTGCCTCGAAGAACTGCCCAGCGATGCCCCGGTGATCGTTGCCGGTGACTTCAACGACTGGCGCCAGCGCGCCGACGCACTGCTCAAACCCTGCGGTCTGCGGGAGGTTTTCGCCGAACTCCACGGCAAACCAGCGCGCAGTTTTCCAGCGCGCTTGCCAGCGCTGCGCCTCGACCGCATCTACGTGCGCAACCTCAAGGCCAGTCAGCCGCAAGTGCTGGCCGCGCGACCCTGGTCACACCTTTCCGACCATGCACCACTATCGGTGGAGATCGAGCTATGAGCAGCCCATCGATGGATAAAACCCATGTGGAGCACTTATCCACGACCCCGGCGATTCGTGAGCCGGGGGTGGTCGACGTCGAATATGGCTGGCAAGGCAACAACCGCGTAGAGCTGCTGGAAAACGGCGAAGCGTATTTCCCTCGGGTGTTCGAGGCCATACGTCAGGCGAAGACTGAAATCCTGCTGGAAACCTTCATTGTGTTTGAGGATAAGGTCGGTGAAGAGCTGCAGGAAGTACTGATCGCCGCCGCTCAACGCGGCGTGCGAATCACCGCCAGTCTCGATGGCTTTGGCTGCGGTGAACTGAGCACGGGATACCTCACCGCCCTGAGTGAGGCCGGCGTGCGCATCCAGATTTTCGACCCCGCGCCCAAACATCTCGGCATCCGCACCAACTGGTTCCGCCGCCTGCACCGCAAGATCGTGGTGGTCGACGGCACGATTGCGTTCATCGGCGGCATCAACTTTTCTGCCGACCATCTGGCTGACTTCGGCCCTGAGGCCAAGCAGGATTATTCCGTTGAAGTGCAAGGCCCGGCGGTGGCCGACATCCATCACTTCGCCTTGCTGCAATGCGGTCGCCCGGCTCGCGCCAAATACTGGTGGCAACGACGCAGGCAACGGCGCTCGGAACTGGTGTTCACCGATCATGACGGCCAGGTTCGCCTGGTGTACCGCGACAACGGCGAGCATCCGACTGACATCGAAGAGGTTTACCGACAGGTGCTGCGCAGTGCCCAGCGCCGAGTGGTGATCGCTAATGCCTACTTCTTTCCGGGCTATCGCCTGCTGCGCGAGATCCGCAACGCGGCGCACCGTGGCGTCGATGTGCGACTGATCCTGCAAGGTCAACCCGATATGCTGGCGGCCAAACTCGCCGCACGCATGACCTATGACTACCTGCTCAAATCCGGCGTGCAGATTTACGAATACTGCGACCGTCCGCTGCACGGCAAAGTCGCGCTGGTGGATGAGGATTGGAGCACGGTCGGTTCGAGCAACCTCGACCCGTTGAGCCTGTCCTTGAACCTGGAAGCCAATGTGTTGATCCGCGATCGCGCCTTCAACCGCGACCTGTTCGAGCGCCTCGAAGACCTGAGTAACAACCATTGCAAGGTCATGTCCGTCGACAAAACCCCGCGTGGACGGGTCTGGCACATGACCGTCGGCTTTCTGGTGTTTCACTTCTTGGCGCAATTCCCGGCCTGGGCCGGTTGGCTGCCGGCGCATAAACCGCGCCTGAAACCTTTTTCCCATTCCGCCGGGAGTGACACCTGATGAGCCACTCTGATACACAACCGGCGACCCTCGCCGACAACCCGACCAAATCCCGCTGGAGCCGCTGGAAACGGCCGCTGACAATGCTGTTTTTCCTGGCGCTGATCGTGCTGTTCACGATGCTTGCCCAGCGCATCGAATGGGATGAAGTATTCGACAACCTCGCAGATTTCAAGGTGCGCACGCTGATCATCGCGTCCGGTCTGACCTTGGTGAGTTTTCTGGTTTACGCCTGCTTCGACCTGATCGGCCGTACCTACATTCGCCAGGACCTGACGTGGAAGCAGATCCTGCCGGTGGGGATTATCAGCTATGCCTTCAACCTCAATCTGAGCGCTTGGGTCGGCGGTATTGCCATGCGTTATCGGCTGTATTCGCGACTCGGGGTGAGCAAGGGCAACATCGCGAAAATTCTCGGGTTGAGTCTCGCGACAAACTGGTTTGGTTACATGGTGATTGCCGGTGCAGTGTTCAGCAGCGGATTGGTGCGAATGCCGCCAGGCTGGAAGCTGAGCAGCGGCGCCTTGCAAGGTGTGGGTGTGTTGTTGCTGCTGGTGAGCGCAGGGTATCTGGCAGCGTGTCAGTTTTCCAAGCGGCGGGAGTGGGCGATACGCGGGGTGGAAATCGACCTGCCTTCCCTGCGCATGGCGGTGCTGCAACTGGCCCTCGGGGCGCTGAATTGGTCGCTGATGGCGGCGGTGATTTTCACCTTGCTGCCGAGCAAGCTGGATTACCCGCTGGTGCTCGGGGTGTTGCTGATCAGCGCGATTGCCGGGGTCATCACGCACATTCCTGCCGGGCTTGGCGTGCTGGAAGCGGTGTTCGTGGCGCTGCTGCAACATGAAGTGTCCCGAGGGAGCCTGGTGGCCGGATTGCTGGCCTATCGGGCGATCTATTTCATCTTGCCGCTACTGATTACCCTGGTGATGTACCTGATCGTGGAAGCCAAGGCCAAGTCGTTGCGGATCGCGAAAAAGCCCAAGTGATCTGGTGTTTGTGAGGCCGTCATCGCGAGCAAGCTCGCTCCCACATTAGTCCTGCGAACACAGGTCGAGTGTGCGAGCTTGCTCGCAATTGATCGCAAGAACACCACAGGTCTCAGGTTGATTGGATAATGCTCAACCGCTCGCCCACTACCATTTCGGTGATCCAGCCCACCAGGATCGAGGTGTATGCCTGTTGCGAAACAGGTTCGCTCAAGGCGTGATCGGCGCCGTCGATAATCCGGTGGGTCAGCGAGTGGGTCTGCTGACACGCAGCGCGGTAACTCATGATGGTTGAGTGGGGCACATGGTCGTCGGTCTCGGACTCCACCAGCAGCACATCCCCGGTAAATTGCGAACAGGCATGCAGCGCACGATTGCTCTCGGCGCGGACTAACGTGCTGCGGTAATCACGTAAATCGAGCTTGTCCAGGTCACGTTTTGGCGTGTGCCATTGATCATCGCGATACAGCGCCGGCACCCGCAGCGCCAGCCAGCGCACCGGACGCAATGACGTCAGGATCGAGGCCAGGTAACCGCCATAACTGGTGCCGACCACGGCAATCGCCGACGTATCGAGCGCCGGGTGCGCGAGCAAGCGGTCATACGCCGCCAGCAAGTCGCGCAGGTTGTCTTCGCGCGTGACTCGATTCAGCGCAATTCCGGCCCCGCCGGTGTGCCCGCGCAAGTCGAACGTCAGGCACACGCAACCCAAACCGGCTATGCCTTTGGCCCGCTCCAGGTCTCGCTCCTGACTGCCGCCCCAACCGTGCACAAAGAGCACGCCGGGTACTTTCGATTTGGGACTGAGAAAAGTCCCGACCATCTGCTCATCGTCGATGTCGATCTGAATGGTTTCGCTTCTAGCCGTCATAGGATTTAACCGTTACGTACTTGAGAAGAAAGTCACTGTTTTGCGCCGGCCCGCGATACACCTCGATGGCGTCCGCCGGCAGCGGCTGGTCGATGTAGGTCTCGACCGACGACACGCGAATCGCGCGCATCCCGGAGTCGTTGACGAAGCTTTGCAAGGCGGCAACTTCGGCGCTGCTGGCACCGCCCATCCGCCAGGACTGCTCGAGCACACCGCTGCGCTGCTTGCCATTACTGTCGACACCTTGGGCGATGTCGTAGTTGCGCCGCGAGGCGTAGAAACCGGGATAAGCCTCATCCGCGGCGCGGTCGAACACTTGCGCCTGCCGGATCGCCAGCCGCACATCGTCCGGTAGTTCCAGTTCGAGCAGATCATCGTAGTGACCCCGCACCACCAGCAGGTTGGACCCTCCATAAACCTGCTCGCCCTGACCGTCTTCGGTCAAGTATTGATCACCGCAATAACTCAGCACCGTGTCGCCGATAAAGCTCTGACCGACGCTGTGGGTGATCACGTGGTCCAGGTCCTGCTCCAGCACCACACCTTCGGTGAACAGCGCATTGGCCTCGGGTCTGGCGAGGATGGCATCGAATTGGTCGAGGCTTTTGATCACTTCCTGACCGCGTCCGGCGCAGGCATGAATCGGCTTGATGCGGATCGGGCCGCTGTAGAGCAGATGCTCCGCCGCAGGACGCGCATCGGCCATGGAAAAAACACTGAGGCCGTCGAGCACCACGCTGCGCACCCGTTCGGAAAACAACGGTGACCAGCCTTCCGGTGCGTGAGCATCTTTGTTGCGCAGCCCGTGACTGATGGCTTTGGTACAGATGAAATCATGGTCGACGTAACCGCCCCATAAATCCTCCGGCCCCTTGACGCCCAATTGCCGGGCGGCAGCGACGCCAACAAGCGTCTGGGTCGGCAACAGATAAAGGTCTCGACCGTTGTGCAGTTCGGGGTCGTAACTGCCGCCGTATTTAAGCCCCAGGATCTGTGCCAGCCAACGGGCCAGCGCACGATTGGTTTCCACTTCGTGCAACGGAGCCTCGGGGCGCACGGAGTGGGCGACCACCAGTTTCTTGCGGCTTGCTGGGGTCATGCGTCCCCCTTCAGTCTGCGCTTGATGAATGTAGTTGAAGGGGTGCAGAGATCAGGCCAAGGGGGGCCAAAGACAAACGTTTTTCAAATCAGCCAGTTACGAAAAACATGATGGCACCGTGCCTGTTTGATTCTGCACGACAGCCTTCAAGATTCCGGCATTTTGCACGACCGAAGGCTTACACAGATCCAATGTGGGAGCGGGCTTGCTCGCGAAAGCGGTTTTACATTCAACATTGATGGTGGCTGACAGTCAGCCTTCGCGAGCAAGCCCGCTCCCACATTTTGATCTGTTGTGATCTGGCTACCGAGCCACGGCTGAGGGCGTCACCCCAAACCGTGTCCGGTAATCACTCGGCGCCAACCCGGTAATCTTCTTGAACGTCGCCCGAAAGGCACTCGGATCCTGATAACCCACCGTCCAGGCAATGTGATCGATGGTGCCGTTGGTAAACTCGAGCATTTCCCGGGCCTTGCCGACCCGCAGGTGCTGGCAGTACTCAGTGGGTTTGAGTCCGGTTGCCGCACGAAATCGACGCAGGAACGTGCGCTCTTCCAGCCCTGCCCGCTCGGCCATCGCCGCCAGCGACACATCGGTCGCTCCAGTGCTTTGCAACCAATGCTGGACCTTGAGAATCGAGGCGTCGCCATGGCTGAGAATGGGTGAAAAATTGCTGCCGCACTCGCTCGCGCTGTCGCTGTGCTCCACCACCAGAAACCGCGCGGTGCTGGTGGCAATGCTTGGCCCCAGCAGGCGGTTGACCAGACGCAAGCCCAGTTCGGACCAGGCCATCAGCCCAGCGGTGGTGATCAGGTCTCCGTCGTCAACGATGGGGGTTTCGGCCTTGAGCTTGATCGCCGGGTAACGCTCGGCGAAGGTTTTGGCCGAGGTCCAGTGGGTGGTGGCGCTACGACCGTCAAGCAGGCCGCTTTCGGCCAACAGAATCGACCCCACACAAACCCCGCCGAGTGTCGCGCCATTGGCGTGTTGCTGACGCAGCCAGCGAGTCAGCCCCTGCGGTGCCTGGCCTTCGGAAAAACCGGCAATCGACGGCGGGATCAACACCGCCACCAACGCGCCGTCCGCAGCAGGATGACTGTCGTAGACCCGCTCGGGCGCCTGATCGCCATCAACCTGCCAATGGCTGACCCGCAGCAACGGCAACCGCGCCGCCTGATGCTCGGCGGCAATCCGGTTCGCCACCCCGAACAAGTCCGTCAATCCATGCACCGCCGCCATCTGCGCACCGGGATAGATCAGCACGCCCAACTCGGCGATTGGCCTTTCTGCGTCCATTGTCAGTTTTCCCCCTTCTATTGTCGGTGCGGCCAATCCTCGGACGGCCTGCCAGACCCAATACTTCCTTCCACACCCAACAAGCACTTCGAGGAAACAGTCATGGCCAAGCAAGCACTCATCGTAGTTGATATCCAAAACGACTACTTCCCCCAAGGCAAGTGGCCGCTGGTCGGCGCCGATGCCGCGGCGGACAATACCGTTCGTCTGCTCAAAGCCTTCCGCGATGCGGGTGATTCGGTGGTGCACATCCGCCACGAATTCACCTCCGACGAAGCGCCCTTTTTCACGCCGGGCTCCGAAGGCGCGAAGCTGCACCCTAAAGTCCTCAACCGCGCCGACGAACCGGTCGTGCTCAAACACTTCGTCAACTCGTTCCGCGAAACCGAACTACAGTCAATCCTCGACGAGCAAGGCATCAAGGAACTGGTCGTCGTCGGCAGCATGAGCCACATGTGTGTCGACGGCATCACCCGCGCGGCTGCCGATATGGGCTATACCGTCACGGTGATTCACGACGCCTGCGCTACCCGTGATCTGGAGTTCAACGGTGTCACGGTCCCGGCAGCCCAAGTGCACGCCGCCTTCATGTCGGCCCTGGGTTTCGCCTATGCGAGCGTGATTTCCACTGACGAATTCCTGGCGACCACCCATTAACCACTTAACGTATTGATCAAATTCCAAAAAGGGCCCGCCGCGCTTGAGCGCTGCGGGCCTTTTTCGTGGGGCGAAAAATGTATGACAAAAAATCTCACGCGTGAGCTATTGAGCGTGGCAAAAATTGCCTGTAGTGTTTCTCACGCGTGAGTTTTTCACAACGAGGTCAGCCCCATGAAAAGCAGCTCTCCACCGAGTCCTCCCACGGGGCCCGATAACGAATCGGCAAGCCACAAGGGAGAGCGCTCAAAACCGTCCGCGAAAAAACCATCGAGCTTTTACATGAAGCAGATGCGCGCGGGCCTGGGTGCCGCCGGTTATGTGAAACACGAGACTTGGGTGCTTCCCGAAAACCGAAGCCTGCTCAAGCAGATGGAGAAACAGCTTCGCCAACCGATTCTGGCTGGCTCATTCATGTCGGAGAATTACATGAGCGCAGGTACTAACTGGAACATCGATCGCCTCTACAGCGCCCTCCAGGCCCTGGACGAAGTGGTTTCGAACGACATTACACTTTCTCTCGTTCAAGGCTCTGAATCCAGCATCAAGCTGGAAATGAACGATTTCGGTGGCTTGCCAATTTACATCGCGGTGGTGGGCGAACAAATCATCGTCGATACCGTTCTGGTCGACGTCGAGTCCATCAATGACATTCCGGCTTTCAACGACGCCGTGCTGCGCAGCCGGGAGATGTTCCCGTTGTCCTCGATCGGTATCGAGTCCATGCCGAACGGGCAGATTGTCTACAACATGTTCGGCGCCTTGAGCTCCGACTCCAGCCTGACGAACATCGTGACCGAGGTCAAAACCCTCGTCGACAACGTCCAGCGCGCCAGCGAAGCCTTCGAACGTTTCTTCAATTAATTACTCGAGAACAGGAAATATCCAATGACTCAGTCCATCTGGAGCAAATTGTTCACCGCGCTGCGTGGCGGTGCCAATGAAGTCGGCGAATCGATCGTCGACCAACAGGCCCTGCGCATCCTCGACCAGGAAATTCGCGATGCTGACAGCGCCCTGGCCAACGCCAAGCGTGAGCTGGTCACCATCATGGCCAAGCACAAACTCTCGGCTGACCGCGTCAGCGAGTACAACGCCAAGATCAAGGACCTCGAATCCAAGGCCCTGGCCGCAATCCAGGCCAACCGCGAAGACCTGGCCATGGAAGTGGCCGAAGCCATTTCGACCCTGACCAATGAGCTGGACGTCGAGCAAAAGCAGGCCACCGAGTTTGGCGGTTATGCGGACAATATGCGCAAAGACATCACCAAGGCCGAAAACCGTATCAAAAGCCTGCGCCAGCAAGTGGACATGGCCAAGGCGCGCGAAAGCGTACAGAAAGCCCAGGTCAGCGCGTCCATCGCCAGTGGCGGCGCCAATGGCAAGCTGGAAACCGCCGTCGGTACGCTGAACCGCCTGCAGGCCAAGCAGCAGCAACGCGCGGCTGAACTGGAAGCTCAGGACCAATTGGCCGATGCGTCGACGGGCTCTGACCTGGAACGCAAACTGCGCGAAGCCGGCATCACACCGGACTCGGGAAGCGCCAACGCGATTCTGGAACGCCTGAAACAAAAATCGGCCGAATAATCGACCCGGGCGCTGATGCCTGGCGCTTAACCTGTGGAGCGAGCTTGCTCGCGATTGCGATCTGCCAGTCGACATTAATGCTGACTGATAAATCGCCATCGCGAGCAAGCTCGCTCCCACATGGAATGCGCTCAACTGACGGACATTCAACTGTCGAGGTCAAGGATGGATGCCCTGAAAGGTTTCAAGACAATCGCAGGCCTGACCCTTTTCATGGTCGCACTGCAACTGTTCAATGTAGCGACCGGCTACAGCCTCATGTCCTTCGGGCTGATCCCGAGAACCGTGCACGGACTGCTCGGCATCATCACCTCGCCTTTCCTGCACGCGTCCTTTGCACACCTGAGCGCGAACCTGGTTGCCTTCTTGATCCTGGGCACCCTGGTCATTGTCGAAGGGCTCAACCGGTTCATTGCCGTCAGTGCGATCATTATTCTGCTGGGCGGCTCGCTGGTCTGGCTGTTCGGTTTTACAGGCGTACACATCGGCGCCAGCGGCTGGGTATTCGGGTTATGGGCGTACCTCCTGTCCCGCGCCTGGTTCCACAGGAGCTGGGGCAACCTGATAACGGCCGGCGTCGTGGCCCTGCTCTACGGCGGTCTGATTTTTGGCTTCCTGCCTCGCCAGGGCGTTTCCTTCGAAGGCCATCTGTTTGGTGCGCTCGCCGGATTTATTGCAGCCAAGGTACTTTTCTCGGCACCGCGCAGCAGGTTAAATGCCGCCGATTGAACGCACTTGCGCATTCAGACGCCGAGGCGATGAAGTCGCCAGGAACAAGTACCCACGGAGTCAGGGACGAAATGTCGATTTTCCTTTTATTGCGCCTGTACGCTTCCTCCCTCTTCCTCCCTCTTCCACCGATTCGGCTGGGCAGGCCTGGTCATTGCATTGGGCGTACACCTGATCAGCGCTTACCTGACCCTGGCCACCGTGCTGGCGTCGCGGATGAAAGAACACCACAACGCCACCCTCATTGGCTATCGCACCAAAGGTGCCACACAACCGTCGATCAACCCGCCCAGCGCCACCCGCGTTGAGGGCGGCGAACTCTTCTACATCGCCTCCACTCGCCTCAAGGAAATCTCCAATGGGATGGTTTAAACAGTTGATGGGGCTTGAGGCCCCGAACGCGACGACAGAATCGAAATGGACCACCAGCGAAACCCCGCCACCGGCCACTGGCCCATTGGGCCTGGGATTGGGCAAAGGCGTGATGTTCGACACCACCCTGAAACTGTTGCTCGACGGAAATACCACGGTGACCATCCCGGGCTCCCAGCAGATCTGGAGCAACGGCACCATCAATCTCGGGCAGTCAACCTGGCTGTCGCGTTATTACATGAACGACGAAGACTACTGGCTGCAGGTGCACACCACCGGCGAGATCGCCGGACAAGTCGAGTCGGTGATCCTGTTCAACTACCTCAGTTACATAACCATCGGCAGTGAAGCGGAGCTGCGCCGGTTGGCCGGCCCGCAAAGCCTGATCGGGCTGCCGACCTACACCCATAACGGCGTCGAATACACCCGTGAATGGGGCACCGAGAATGGCCAGACAGAGTTGGTGGCGTTGAGCGAACAGCTGAAAAATCCGGACGAGTCCTACAGTATCGAGCACCGTTCGATGCTGTACGCTCGCGAAACCGGCCTGACCGATCGCCGGGAATTCCTGCTGTTTTCCGTCGAAGAAGACGCCGAAGGCACCATCAGTTTGAGCACGTCGCTGGGCATCTCGCTGTACACAACCGACCTGAACACGTTCTGAAAAAGGAAGAAGTCCATGCTAGAAGCACTCTCCATCTCGTTGAACAAAGCCGCCGTGTTCGGGTTTGTCACGTACCTCCTCGGCGCTGCCGTGTTGTTCGCCCTGTTCCAGTTCATCTACACCCGCATCACGCCGCACAAGGAATTCGAACTGATCCGCTCGGGCAACGTTGCCGCTGCGATCGCCCTGGGCGGCGCCATCATCGGTTTCGCCATTCCGGCCAGCAATGTGATTGCCTACTCGATCAGCATCCTCGACTTCGTCGTCTGGGCGGTGATCGCCGCCCTTGTACAACTGCTGGCGTTCCTGGTGACCAGCCTGGTGCTCAAAGGCACTTCCGAGCGCATCAAAAAAGGTGAAATCGCGGCCGGCATCTATGTGGCAGCCGTGGCCATCAGCGTCGGCATGTTGAACGCCGCGTGCATGACCCCTTCCCAGAACTGATTGCGCCCGGAGCTCCCGATGAAACGAAGCAAGTACGTTCAGCTTTCGCTGGCAGCGTCGGTCGCCATGGCGATATCAGGCTGCGGGCCGACGGAAAAAACCTACGCGGTGCAGAAGAAGTACAACTTCCAGTCCGTCCAGCAATGTGCCGATGAAAAGCTCCCGGTGGATGTCTGTTCGGACGCCTACATGACGGCCATGGCCGAGCACCGCCGCATTGCGCCGGTGTACGACAACCAGGCCGATTGCGATGCCGACTTTGTCGCCGACTGGTGCCAGCAGGACTCCGCTGGCAAGTTCATCCCCAAGCTGGGCGGTTTCGAACTGACCGCCGATGGCCAGGTCACGCAATCCCAGGTAGACGCAGCCAAGGCGCAATTGCCGGCCTCGGAAGCGAACAGTGGCGGCTCGGGTTTCTCCACCAGCAGCCTGCTGACCGGCCTGCTGATCGGCAACATGCTGAGCAGCAACCGCAACAGCTACTACTCCGAGCCGGTGTACCGCTATCGCGATGATCGTGGCAGCTATTCGAACTCGACGCTCAGCCAGCGGATTGCCAAGGGCTCGACGTTTACCAAGTCCAATCAGGCGAGGTACGGCAGCAGCAATTACGCCGACTCGGTCCGCTCTTCTACCAGCAAGCCGGTCTCCGTTGCCTCGTCCACTTCCCGTGGCGGCTTCGGCAGCAAGGCCAGTGCACGCAGCGGCTGGGGCGGCGGCGGGTCGAGCAGTTAAGGAAACCGGGCCATGAAGAAAATCCATTGTGCAGAGCGTGCTGACTGGAAACAGACCGCCGAGAGTCTCGGCTTTCTGTTCCACACCATCGACAACGAGCCCTACTGGGATGAGAGCGCGTATTACCAGTTCTCGCTCAAGCAGATCGAGAACGATCTCGAAGACCCGACCACCGCGATCCATGAGATGTGCATGGACCTGGTCGCCCGCGTGGTTCAGAGCGAGGAGTTGCTGGAGCGCCTGAGCATTCCCGCGCCATTCTTCGACATGGTTCGCACCTCCTGGCTCGAAGGTCACCCGCACCTGTACGGGCGCATGGACTTTTCCTACAACGGCACCGGACCCGCCAAGTTGCTGGAACTCAACTACGACACGCCAACCAGCCTGTATGAGGCTGCGGCGTTTCAGTGGTGCTGGCTGGAACAATGCATCGAACGCGGTTTGCTGCCCAAGCATGCCGACCAGTTCAACAGCATCGACACCAAACTGCATCAGGCCTTCGCTCAATTGCAGCTCAAGCAGCCCTTCTACTTCGCCTCGATGAAAGATTCGGTCGAAGACAAGGGCACCACCGATTACCTGCGGCTGGTGGCGGAAAAGGTCGGCATCGAGTCACGCCATATCGACATCGAAGACATCGGCCTGACCAGCGACGGACGTTTCGTCGACCTGGAGGATCGCTGGATTCCTCACCTGTTCAAGCTGCACGCCTGGGAATTCATCTTCCACGAGCCCTTTGGTGCAGCGATTGCCCAGAGTGATACGCAGTTTTTCGAGCCGGCCTGGAAGTCCATCATCTCCAACAAAGGCATCTTGCCGCTGTTGTGGGAGTTCAACAAAGGTCACCCGAACCTCCTCGCGGCGCACCTCGATACTGACCCGGGGAAAGCGGTGCCGAAAGGCTGGGTGCGCAAGCCGTTCTTTTCGCGGGAAGGTGCCAACATCGAGTTGCAAACCGCTGACGGTCTGATCGTGAAAGAGGACGGGCCCTACACCGATGCGCCGTTTATCCTTCAGGAATTCGCGCCGCTTCCGCAGTTCGGTGACAGCTTTACTTTGATTGGCTCCTGGGTGATCGGCGATGAAGCGGCGGGGATCGGTGTGCGTGAGGACAACAGCTTGATCACCAAGGATTCGAGCCGGTTCTTGCCTCATCTGATACTCGACTGACCCTCCATCGCCCACTAAAAAGGTCCGGTGTAGACATATCGACAGACGCCCGCAAGACTTATGGCCGAAATGCCGGATAATGGCGACCAAATCGTCTAGCCCGTTATTCTGGTAATCCCCCATGGAAATCAAGGTCAACTTTCTCGACAACCTTCGACTTGAAGCCAAGTTCGACGACTTCACGGTGGTGGCCGATCAACCTATCCGCTACAAGGGCGATGGCTCGGCACCGGGTCCGTTCGACTACTTCCTGGCTTCGTCGGCGTTGTGCGCGGCTTATTTCGTGAAGCTGTACTGCGACACTCGCAGTATTCCCACCGAAAACATCCGCCTGTCGCAGAACAACATTGTTGACCCGGAAAACCGCTACAACCAGATTTTCAAGATCCAGGTCGAGTTGCCGGCGGATATTTCCGACAAGGACCGCCAGGGCATCCTGCGTTCCATCGACCGGTGTACCGTGAAAAAAGTGGTCCAGGCCGGGCCTGAGTTTGTGATCGAAGAGGTGGAAAACCTCGACGCCGATGCCCAAGCGTTGCTGATGCCTGCTTCTACCTCAGAGGCGAGCACGTATATTGCGGGCAAGGATCTGCCGCTGGAGCAGACCATCGCCAATATGTCGGCCATTCTAGCGGACCTGGGCATGAAGATTGAAATCGCCTCGTGGCGCAATATCGTTCCCAATGTGTGGTCGCTGCATATCCGCGATGCGCACTCGCCGATGTGTTTTACCAACGGCAAGGGCGCAACCAAGGAAGGCGCGCTGGCGTCGGCGTTGGGCGAGTTTATCGAGCGACTCAACTGCAACTTCTTCTACAACGATCAGTTCTGGGGCGAAGAGATCGCCAACGCGCCGTTTGTGCATTACCCGGACGAACGCTGGTTCAAGCCTGGCCGTAAAGATGAACTGCCGGCCGAAATCCTCGACGCGTACTGCCTGAAGATTTACAACCGCGACGGCGAGCTACGCGGTTCCCATCTGATCGATACCAACTCGGGCAATGAAGAGCGCGGCATCTGCTCGTTGCCGTACGTGCGCCAGTCGGACGGCGAGGTGGTGTACTTCCCGTCCAACCTGATTGAAAACCTGTTCCTGAGCAACGGCATGAGTGCCGGTAACACACTGGCCGAAGCCCAGGTGCAATGCCTGTCGGAGATCTTCGAGCGTGCGGTAAAACGCGAAATCATCGAAGGTGAATTTGCACTGCCGGATGTGCCCGCCGATGTGCTGGCGAAGTACCCCGGGATACTGGCCGGGATTCAGGCGCTGGAAGAGCAAGGGTTCCCCGTATTGGTGAAGGATGCGTCCCTGGGCGGTGAGTTCCCGGTGATGTGCGTCACATTGATGAACCCGCGTACCGGCGGTGTGTTCGCCTCGTTCGGCGCGCACCCGAGCCTGGAAGTGGCGCTGGAACGCAGCCTGACCGAATTGTTGCAGGGCCGCAGCTTCGAAGGCCTCAACGACCTGCCCCAGCCGACGTTTGAAGGCCATGCGGTGACCGAGCCGAATAACTTCGTCGAGCACTTCATCGATTCCAGCGGCGTGGTGTCGTGGCGCTTCTTCAGCTCCAAGTCCGATTACGAATTCGTGGAGTGGGACTTCTCCGGCCAGGGTGAAAACTCGAATGCCGAAGAAGCCGCGACCTTGTTCGGCATTCTCGAAGGCATGGGCAAGGAAGTGTACATGGCGGTCTACGAGCATATCGGCGCGACGGCATGCCGCATCCTGGTGCCGGACTATTCGGAAATCTATCCCGTGGACGACCTGATCTGGGATAACACCAACAAAGCGCTTTTCTTCCGCGCCGATATCCTGAACCTGCATCGCCTGGACGACAACGAACTGCAAGCGCTGGTTGAGCGCCTGGTGGAAAGTGAGCTGGACGACTACACCGACATCACCAGCCTGATCGGCATCGAATTTGACGACAATACGGCGTGGGGTCAGCTGACGATTCTTGAGTTGAAGCTGCTGATTTATCTCGCCTTGCAGCAATATGAAGAGGCGAAAGAGGCGGTAGAAATGTTCCTGCAGTACAACGACAACACGGTTGAGCGTGGTTTGTTCTACCAGGCCGTCAATGTGGTGCTGGAGATGAAGCTGGACGAAGACCTGGAACTGGAAGACTACGAGGCCAATTTCCGCCGGATGTTTGGCAACGAGCGCACGGATGCAGCGATCGGATCGGTGGACGGCAGCGTGCGTTTCCATGGCTTGACGCCGACCAGCTTGAAACTGGAGGGGCTCGACAAGCACCTGCGGTTGATCGACAGCTACAAGAAACTGCACTCGGCACGGGCCAATGTGACCGCGTTATCCAGTTAATAGCGCCAACAAAAAAGCGAAGCCAGATGGCTTCGCTTTTTTGTTACTGACTGGATAGCTGCTTTTTAGAACGGGATATCGTCATCAAAGCTGTCGAAATCCGGAGCCGGTTGCGGAGCAGCCTGCTGTGGAGCCGGAGCCGGACGCGACTGTTGCGGTGCCGATGACTGCTGTGGACGCGGAGCCTGCTGGCGTGGAGCCGGGGCGGACTGCTGGTAGTTATTGCCCCCGCCTTGTTGGTCGCCCTGCTGTGGACGGCCGCCCAGCAGTTGCATGGTGCCTTGCATGTCGACCACGATTTCAGTGGTGTAACGCTTGATACCGTCTTTTTCCCACTCGCGGGTCTGCAGCTTGCCTTCGATGTAGACCTGCGAACCTTTACGCAGGTACTCGCCGGCGATCTCGGCAACTTTGCCGAACATCGACACACGGTGCCATTCGGTCTTCTCGACCTTCTGACCGGTTTGCTTGTCAGTCCACTGTTCGCTGGTCGCCAGACTCAGGTTGGTCACGGCGTTACCGTTAGGCAAGTAGCGAACTTCGGGATCCTGGCCGCAAGTGCCGACCAATATGACTTTGTTAACCCCACGGGCCATAACGTTCTCCTAGGCTACGCACGCTGCCCCGGCCGGGTTGTTCACCAGGCGCTCAAGGGTGGTGCGATCCAATAGTTCTGTGTCCAATTTGATGTAAATCGCCGCTTCATCTTCGACGATCACTGCATCTGTTACCCCTACGACGGCCTTCAGGCGCTCGACCAGACCCGCTTCGCGGATCGCCTCAGGCGACAACGGCAAGCGCAGGCTCGTCACGTAGGGAGGTTCGCGCATGGTAACAGCAAAGGCCAGCCAGAGGGCAGCCAGACCGGCGCATCCAAGGAACACAACCGACAGACCGCCATGCTGGAACAACCAGCCGCCGAGGATGCCGCCCAGTGCAGAACCGAGGAACTGGCTGGTGGAATAAACCCCCATCGCCGTGCCCTTGCCGCCCGCCGGTGAAACCTTGCTGATCAGCGATGGCAACGAAGCTTCCAGCAAGTTGAACGCGGTAAAGAACACCACCGTCCCGATCACCAGAGCCCGCAAGCTATCGCCGAACTGCCAGAAGAATAGCTCAGTGAGCATCAGCGTCGCGACGGCGCCGAGTAAAACTCGTTTCATTTTGCGTTTCTTCTCGCCGTAGATGATGAACGGGATCATGGCGAAGAAGGAAATCAGCAGCGCGGTCAGGTAGACCCACCAGTGCTGCTCTTTAGGCAGCCCGGCTTTTTCGACCAGCGCCAAAGGCAACGCAACGAAGCTCGACATCAACATCGCGTGTAACACAAAAATGCCCAGGTCCAGACGCAGCAAGTCTGGATGCTTGAGCGTCGGTATCAGTGCCTGGCGCGCAACGCCGGACTCGCGGTGCTGCAACGGCCCGGTTGAGCGCGGCACCATGAACATCACGATCACGATGCCGAACAGCGCCATGCCACCCGTGGCGAGGAACAACCCGGACAGGCCAAAGGCGCGGGTCAGCAACGGTCCTACAACCATCGCGACAGCGAACGACAGACCGATCGTCATGCCGATCATGGCCATGGCTTTGGTCCGATGCTGTTCGCGGGTCAGGTCTGACAGCAACGCCATCACCGCCGCAGAAATCGCCCCGGCGCCTTGCAGGATTCGTCCGGCGATCACGCCCCAGATCGAGTCGGCATTAGCCGCCAGTACGCTACCGAGGGCGAAGACGACCAGCCCCAGGTAAATCACCGGGCGACGGCCGATACGGTCGGAAATAAAGCCGAAAGGAATCTGGAAGATCGCCTGGGTCAGGCCGTAAGCGCCAATCGCCAGCCCGATGAGGGCCGGGGTCGCGCCTGCCAGATCCATCCCATAGGTCGCCAGAACCGGCAACACCATGAACATGCCAAGCATACGGAAGGCGAACACCAGGGCCAGACCGCTTGCTGCTCGGGTCTCACTGCCACTCATGCGTTCGCTGTGGGGATCGTGCATGGAAAAACCTCATGTGAACCGGCGGCGATTCTACCAGTCCCATCGATTGACAGGGTATATCGCGACGCTTTGACGCGCTCTGCTGACAGACTCTTCATGTAAGGCTGCAACCCGCTCATTCGATAGTGTGCATCCATCCAGTATTTGGCCGTATACTCCTACGTTTTCGACGCCCGCCGAGCGAGGCCACTTTGGACAAGATCCTGATTCGTGGGGCCCGAACCCACAACCTGAAGAACATCGACCTGACCCTGCCCAGGGACAAACTGATCGTCATCACCGGCCTGTCCGGCTCCGGAAAATCATCTCTGGCATTCGACACGCTGTACGCCGAAGGCCAGCGCCGCTACGTCGAATCGCTGTCGGCCTACGCTCGGCAATTTTTGTCGATGATGGAAAAACCTGACGTCGACACCATCGAAGGTTTGTCGCCAGCCATTTCCATCGAGCAGAAATCGACCTCGCACAACCCGCGTTCGACGGTCGGCACCATCACCGAAATCTACGATTATCTGCGCCTGCTTTACGCTCGCGTGGGTATTCCGCGCTGCCCGGATCACGACATTCCGCTGGAAGCCCAGACCGTCAGCCAGATGGTCGACCTGGTCCTCGCCCAACCGGAGGGCAGCAAGCTTATGCTGTTAGCGCCGGTGATCCGCGAGCGTAAAGGCGAACACCTTTCGGTTTTCGAAGAACTGCGC
The DNA here is from genome assembly GCF_004402115.1 of Pseudomonas sp. F01002. Classification (NCBI taxonomy): domain Bacteria; kingdom Pseudomonadati; phylum Pseudomonadota; class Gammaproteobacteria; order Pseudomonadales; family Pseudomonadaceae; genus Pseudomonas; species Pseudomonas sp. F01002. Next base: position 66,858 of record NZ_SOPU01000080.1, read on the forward strand.
GCCCAAGGCTTTGTGCGGGCCCGGGTCAACGGCCGGCTCTGCGAGCTGGACGAATTGCCGAAGCTGGATAAGCAGAAGAAGCACTCGATCGATGTGGTGGTCGACCGTTTCAAGGTGCGCGCCGACCTACAGCAGCGCCTGGCCGAGTCGTTCGAGACCGCTTTAAAGCTCGCGGACGGCATCGCCCTGGTTGCGCCGATGGACGACGAGCCCGGCGAAGAAATCATCTTCTCCTCGCGCTTCGCCTGCCCGATCTGCGGTCATGCCATCAGCGAACTGGAACCCAAGCTGTTCTCCTTCAACAACCCTGCCGGCGCTTGCCCGACGTGCGATGGCCTGGGGGTGAAGCAGTTCTTCGACATCAAGCGATTGGTCAATGGCGAACTGACGCTGGCCGAGGGCGCGATTCGTGGCTGGGACCGGCGCAACGTCTATTACTTCCAGATGCTCGGGTCGCTGGCCTCGCACTACAAGTTCAGTCTGGAGGTGCCGTTCAACGAACTGCCGGCCGATCAGCAGAAATTCATCTTGCACGGCAGCGGTTCGCAGAACGTCGACTTCAAATACCTGAACGACCGTGGCGACATCGTCAAACGTTCGCACCCGTTCGAAGGCATCGTGCCGAATCTGGAACGTCGCTACCGTGAAACCGAGTCCGCCTCGGTGCGTGAAGAGCTGGCCAAGTTCCTCAGCACCCAGCCTTGCCCGGATTGCCGCGGTACTCGCCTGCGTCGTGAGGCGCGGCATGTGTGGGTTGGCGAGAAGACGCTGCCGGCGGTGACCAATCTGCCGATTGGCGATGCCTGTGAATATTTCGGCGTGCTGAAACTCACCGGCCGCCGTGGCGAAATTGCTGACAAGATTCTCAAGGAAATTCGCGAGCGACTGCAGTTCCTGGTCAACGTTGGCCTCGATTATCTGTCGCTCGATCGCAGTGCGGACACATTGTCTGGCGGTGAAGCTCAGCGGATTCGTCTGGCCAGTCAGATCGGCGCGGGCCTGGTAGGGGTTCTGTACATCCTCGACGAGCCGTCGATTGGCTTGCACCAACGGGACAACGATCGGCTGCTCGGTACGCTCAAGCACCTGCGGGACATCGGTAATACGGTGATTGTGGTCGAGCACGACGAAGATGCGATTCGCCTGGCTGACTACGTGGTGGATATCGGCCCGGGTGCGGGTGTACACGGTGGGCATATCGTTGCCGAAGGTACGCCGGCCGAAGTCATGGCTCATCCTGATTCGTTGACCGGCAAATACCTGTCGGGTCGGGTGAAGATTGCCGTTCCGGCCAAACGCACACCGCGCAACAAGAAGTTGTCGCTGTCCCTCAAGGGTGCACGCGGCAACAACTTGCGCGATGTCGATCTGGACATTCCGATCGGCCTGCTGACCTGCGTGACCGGCGTGTCCGGCTCGGGCAAGTCGACGCTGATCAACAACACCCTGTTCCCGCTTAGCGCTACGGCGTTGAACGGAGCGACGACACTCGAAGCGGCTGCCCACGACAGCATCAAAGGCCTGGAGCATCTGGATAAGGTTGTCGACATCGATCAGAGCCCGATCGGTCGAACGCCACGCTCCAACCCGGCGACCTACACCGGATTGTTTACACCGATTCGCGAACTGTTCGCCGGTGTGCCGGAGTCCCGCTCCCGCGGTTATGGTCCTGGACGATTCTCCTTCAACGTGAAGGGCGGACGTTGCGAAGCGTGTCAGGGCGATGGCTTGATCAAGGTGGAAATGCACTTCCTGCCGGACATCTATGTTCCGTGCGACGTCTGCAAGAGCAAGCGCTACAACCGCGAGACTCTGGAGATCAAGTACAAGGGCAAGAGCATCCACGAAACCCTCGAGATGACGATCGAGGAAGCGCGGGTGTTCTTCGACGCGGTTCCGGCCTTGGCGCGCAAGCTTCAGACGCTGATGGATGTCGGCCTGTCGTACATCAAGCTCGGGCAGTCAGCGACCACGCTGTCGGGTGGTGAAGCCCAACGGGTCAAGCTGTCCCGCGAACTGTCCAAGCGCGACACCGGCAAGACGCTGTATATCCTCGATGAGCCGACAACTGGCCTGCACTTCGCGGATATTCAGCAGCTGCTCGACGTACTGCATCGATTGCGCGACCACGGCAACACCGTGGTGGTGATCGAGCACAATCTGGATGTGATCAAGACGGCCGACTGGCTGGTGGACTTGGGGCCGGAAGGCGGTTCCAAGGGCGGCCAGATCATTGCAGTCGGTACGCCGGAAGAAGTGTCCGAGATGAAGCAATCTCACACGGGCTTCTACCTCAAGCCGCTACTGGCTCGCGACAAAGCCTGAATCAGGCCCACGAAAAAGCCCCTGTCACTTCATCGGTGACAGGGGCTTTTTTGTAGCCGGCGGAATCAGAACTGCGATTGCAGGTAATTCTCCAGACCGATCAACTTGATCAGACCCAACTGCTTCTCGAGCCAGTAGGTGTGATCCTCTTCGGTGTCGTTCAGCTGAATACGCAGCATCTCGCGGCTGACGTAGTCCTTGTGCAGCTCGCAGAGCTCGATGCCCTTGCAGAGTGCGGCGCGGACTTTGTATTCCAGACGCAGGTCCGCGGCGAGCATGTCAGGCACTGTGGTGCCGACGTCCAGGTCGTCCGGACGCATGCGCGGAGTGCCTTCGAGCATTAGAATCCGGCGCATCAGGGCGTCAGCGTGCTGCGCCTCTTCGTCCATTTCGTGGTTGATACGTTCGTAGAGCTCGGTAAAACCCCAGTCCTCGTACATCCGCGAATGGATGAAATATTGATCACGAGCCGCCAGTTCGCCGGTCAGCAACGTGTTGAGGTAATCGATTACGTCTGGGTGGCCTTGCATCGCCCTACATCTCCCTGCTTGAAAGTCTGTAGTTTGAACCAAGCAGACTGTTTGGTCACTCTGCTTGCGCGATAAAAGCGAAGATATCCTGAGAAAATTGGTTTAAATAACGCAAAAACCGCCAAAATGAGGGCGGTTCTGCTTCTCGTTTAGACTTCGTTAAGCTGTACGCCCAACGCCGTTGCGATCGCTTCTCCGTACGCCGGGTCGGCCCTGAAGAAATGCTGTAATTGACGATCAATCACGTCGCTGGAAACCCCTGCCATCGCGCCGGCAATGTTGTTGATCAGCAGCGTTTTCTGCGCATCGCTCATCAGACGGAACAGTGCACCCGCGTGGCTGTAGTAGTCAGTATCTTCGCGATGATCGTGACGATCAGCTGCACCACTCAGCGCCAGCGCTGGTTCTGCATAGCGAGGCGCTTGTTTCGGCGAGTCAATGTAGCTGTTCGGCTCGTAGTTAGGTGTCGCACCGCCATTGCTGCCAAACGCCATCGAACCGTCGCGCTGATAGCTGTTCACCGGACTGCGAGGCGCGTTCACCGGCAATTGCTGGTGGTTAGTGCCAATACGGTAGCGGTGAGCATCGGCGTAAGCGAACACTCGCCCTTGCAGCATGCGGTCAGGCGACAAACCGACACCAGGGACCATATTGCTCGGACCGAAAGCGGCTTGCTCGACTTCAGCAAAATAGTTCTGCGGGTTGCGGTTAAGCTCCAATTCGCCCACTTCGATCAGCGGAAACTCTTTCTGCGACCAGGCCTTGGTCACGTCGAACGGGTTCTCGTAGTGCGCTGCGGCCTGAGCCTCACTCATGATCTGGATGCACACGCGCCATTTCGGAAAATCACCGCGCTCGATCGCGCCGAACAGATCACGCTGTGCGTAATCTGGATCGGTACCAGCCAGGCGCGCCGCTTCTGCTGGCGCCAGGTTTTTGATCCCTTGCTTGGTCTTGTAGTGCCATTTCACCCAGTGACGTTCGCCATTGGCGTTGATCAGGCTGTAGGTGTGGCTGCCGAAGCCGTGCATGTGACGGTAGCCATCGGGGATGCCGCGGTCCGAGAACAGAATAGTGACCTGATGCAACGCCTCAGGTGAGTGCGACCAGAAGTCCCACATCATTTGTGCGCTTTTCAGATTGCTTTGTGGAAGACGTTTCTGGGTGTGAATAAAGTCCGGGAATTTCAAAGGATCGCGGATGAAGAACACTGGCGTGTTGTTGCCGACGATGTCCCAGTTGCCTTCTTCGGTGTAGAACTTCAGAGCAAAACCACGTGGATCGCGCTCGGTGTCGGCCGAACCACGCTCACCACCCACGGTGGAAAACCGCAGGAAGGTTGGGGTTTGCTTGCCGACAGACTCAAACAGTTTGGCGCTTGTGTACTCGGTGATGTCCCGAGTTACGCTGAACGTACCGTAAGCACCCGAACCTTTGGCGTGCACACGGCGCTCAGGAATGTTTTCACGGTTGAAGTGGGCAAGCTTCTCGATCAGGTGAAAGTCGTCGAGCAGCAGCGGGCCACGAGGGCCGGCGGAGCGGGAATTCTGGTTGTCGGCGACAGGAGCGCCACTGGCGGTGGTAAGTGTTCTATTTTGGCTCATGCGATGTCTTCCTCTGTCTGTCTTTCCTACTGCCGGCTAATCGGCTGAGAGGGAGTATTGACCATCAACATGACACCATCAAATTCATTAAGTTGTGAGAATCGATAGATAAATACTAATGAAACTGTATCACCTAGTCCTCTCGATACTTTTCGAGCGCTCACAAAAAACCGGGCACTAGGCCCGGTTCTTCGTTTCAGACTGACGTCTTACTCAGCGGATACAGCTTCACCACCGGCAGGACGATCAACCAACTCGACGTACGCCATAGGCGCGTTGTCGCCAGTGCGGAAACCGCACTTGAGGATGCGCAGGTAGCCACCCTCACGGGTAGCGTAACGCTTGCCCAGGTCGTTGAAGAGCTTACCAACGATAGCTTTCGAACGAGTACGGTCGAAAGCCAGACGGCGGTTAGCCAGGCTGTCTGTCTTGGCCAAAGTGATCAGCGGCTCAGCAACGCGACGCAGTTCTTTAGCTTTCGGCAGTGTAGTTTTGATCAGCTCGTGCTCGAACAGCGACACTGCCATGTTTTGAAACATGGCCTTGCGGTGCGAGCTAGTGCGGCTCAGGTGACGACCACTTTTACGATGACGCATGGTTCATTCCTTACCAAACACAACGTTCGGTGATTACGACGATCAGGCAGTCGCCTTGTCGTCCTTCTTAAGACTTGCAGGCGGCCAGTTGTCGAGGCGCATGCCGAGGGACAGACCGCGGGAGGCCAGAACGTCCTTGATTTCAGTCAAGGATTTCTTGCCAAGGTTCGGAGTCTTCAACAGCTCTACTTCGGTACGCTGAATCAGGTCACCGATGTAGTAGATGTTTTCCGCCTTAAGGCAGTTAGCCGAACGTACAGTCAGTTCCAGATCGTCAACCGGGCGAAGCAGGATCGGATCGATCTCGTCTTCCTGCTCAACAACCACTGGCTCGCTGTCACCTTTGAGGTCGACGAACGCAGCCAACTGCTGTTGCAGAATGGTTGCAGCGCGGCGAATAGCCTCTTCAGGGTCCAGAGTACCGTTGGTTTCCAGATCAATAACCAGCTTGTCCAGGTTAGTACGCTGTTCGACACGGGCGTTTTCCACCACGTATGCGATACGGCGAACCGGGCTGAACGAAGAGTCAAGCTGCAAGCGACCGATGCTGCGGCTTTCGTCTTCATCGCTCTGACGCGAGTCTGCCGGTTCATAACCACGACCACGAGCTACGGTGAGCTTCATGTTCAGGGCGCCGTTAGACGCCAGGTTAGCGATTACGTGATCGGGGTTAACGATCTCGACATCATGATCCAGCTGAATATCGGCAGCGGTAACCACCCCCGAACCCTTCTTCGACAAGGTCAGCGTAACTTCGTCACGGCCGTGCAGCTTGATAGCCAGACCTTTAAGGTTCAACAGGATTTCAATTACGTCTTCCTGTACACCTTCGATGGCGCTGTACTCATGGAGCACACCGTCAATCTCGGCCTCGACTACTGCGCAGCCGGGCATTGAGGACAACAGGATGCGGCGCAGCGCGTTGCCCAGGGTGTGGCCAAAACCACGCTCGAGAGGCTCGAGAGTGATCTTGGCGCGGGTTGGACTGACAACCTGCACATCAATATGGCGGGGTGTCAGGAACTCATTTACCGAAATCTGCATGGATGCACCTATTTTCTAGCCCTTACTTGGAGTAGAGCTCGACAATCAGGCTTTCGTTGATGTCGGCGGACAGATCACTGCGAGCAGGAACGTTCTTGAAAACGCCCGACTTCTTCTCAGTGTCTACTTCTACCCATTCTACGCGGCCACGTTGGGCACACAGATCGAGAGCTTGGACAATGCGAAGTTGGTTCTTTGCTTTCTCGCGAATCGCGACCACGTCACCAGCACGAACCTGGTACGACGGCACGTTTACGGTCTGACCGTTAACGCTTACGGATTTGTGCGATACCAGCTGACGGGATTCGGCACGAGTAGAGCCAAAACCCATACGGTATACAACGTTGTCCAGACGGCATTCGAGCAGTTGCAACAGGTTTTCGCCAGTTGCGCCTTTCTTGCCAGCAGCTTCTTTGTAGTAGCCGCTGAATTGACGCTCGAGAACGCCGTAGATACGACGGACCTTCTGCTTTTCACGCAGTTGGGTGCCGTAATCGGACTGGCGACCGCGGCGTTGGCCGTGGATACCAGGTGCTGCTTCAATGTTGCACTTCGATTCGATCGCGCGCACGCCGCTCTTCAAGAAGAGATCGGTGCCTTCGCGACGAGCGAGTTTGCATTTTGGACCAATGTAACGAGCCATTCTTTACAATCTCCTGGATTACACGCGGCGCTTCTTCGGCGGACGGCACCCGTTGTGCGGGATTGGCGTCACGTCGGTGATGCTGGCGATCTTGTAGCCACAGCCGTTCAAAGCGCGGACTGCAGATTCACGACCTGGACCTGGACCTTTGACGTTAACGTCGAGGTTTTTCAGGCCGTATTCCAGCGCAGCTTGACCAGCACGTTCAGCAGCTACTTGAGCAGCAAACGGGGTGGACTTGCGGGAACCGCGGAAACCCGAACCACCGGAGGTAGCCCAGGAAAGAGCGTTGCCTTGACGGTCGGTGATGGTCACGATTGTGTTGTTAAAAGATGCATGGATGTGGGCGATGCCATCAACCACTGTCTTTTTAACTTTTTTACGAGGACGAGCAGCAGGTTTAGCCATGATTAATTTCCTGTCGATTCGCTGGGGCGATTACTTGCGGATCGGCTTACGCGGACCTTTACGGGTACGCGCGTTAGTCTTGGTACGCTGACCGCGCACTGGAAGACCACGACGATGACGCAGACCGCGATAGCAACCGAGGTCCATCAAACGCTTGATTTTCATGTTGATTTCGCGACGCAGGTCACCTTCAGTGGTGAACTTCGCCACTTCGCCACGCAGCTGTTCAATCTGCTCGTCGCTCAGATCTTTGATCTTTGCGGCTGGGTTTACCCCAGTCACTGCACAGATCTTCTGTGCAGTAGTGCGACCAACACCATAGATGTAGGTCAGCGAGATAACAGTATGCTTGTTATCTGGAATGTTAACGCCTGCAATACGGGCCATTCAGTGGGACTCCAATTGACAGCTACCTACGCCCCGGAAGCCAAGAAATAGGGCGCGAGATAATATCGCTGTAATAACAAATAATCAACCCGGCAGCGCACTAGCTGCCGGGCTTGAAGCACAATCACACTCAGCCTTGGCGCTGTTTGTGACGCGGTTCCGCGCTGCAAATTACTCGAACAACACCTTCGCGGCGAATAATCTTGCAGTTACGGCACAGCTTTTTCACCGATGCACGAACTTTCATCACCAACTCCTCGAACCTTATGGGTACTCAGCGCAACATGCCGCTGCCGTAACCCTTCAGGTTGGCTTTCTTCATCAGGGATTCGTACTGGTGCGAAACGAGGTGCGATTGTACTTGGGACATGAAGTCCATCACAACCACGACGACGATCAGCAACGAGGTCCCGCCAAGGTAGAACGGTACGTTTGCTGCAACCACCAGGAACTGGGGCAGCAAGCACACGGCCGTCATGTAAAGAGCACCGAACATGGTCAAACGAGTCAGAACGCCATCAATGTAGCGCGCAGACTGCTCGCCTGGACGGATGCCCGGAATAAAGGCACCGGACTTCTTCAGGTTTTCCGCTACGTCTTTCGGATTGAACATCAACGCCGTATAGAAGAAGCAGAAGAAAATAATCCCTGCACTAAACAGCAGAATATTCAACGGCTGACCAGGAGCGATCGACTGCGAGATGTCCTGCAACCAGCCCATACCTTCAGACTGGCCGAACCAGGCACCCAACGAAGCCGGGAACAGCAAAATGCTGCTCGCGAAAATGGCCGGAATAACACCGGCCATGTTCACCTTCAGCGGCAAGTGGCTAGTCTGCGCAGCGAAGACCTTGCGGCCCTGCTGACGCTTGGCGTAGTGAACAGCAATACGACGCTGACCACGCTCAATGAACACCACAAAACCGATAATCGCTACTGCCAGCAAACCGATGGCAACCAGGGCGAAGATGTTGATATCACCCTGACGTGCAGACTCGAAAGACTGCCCGATCGCTCTCGGAAGACCGGCGACGATACCCGAAAAAATCAACATCGAGATACCGTTGCCAACACCACGCTCAGTAATCTGCTCACCCAGCCACATCATGAACATCGCACCAGCCACAAAAGTGGATACCGCGACGAAATGGAAGCCAAAGTCACCAGTGAACGCAACGCCCTGCCCTGCCAGACCAATGGACATGCCAATTGCCTGAACGAGAGCGAGAACGACAGTGCCGTAGCGGGTGTACTGGCTGATCTTGCGACGGCCAGCTTCACCTTCCTTCTTCAACTGCTCCAACTGCGGGCTGACGGCGGTCATCAGCTGCATGATGATCGATGCCGAAATGTACGGCATGATCCCCAGTGCAAAGATGCTCATCCGTTCCAGCGCGCCGCCGGAAAACATGTTGAACAAGCTAAGAATGGTCCCCTCATTCTGTCGAAACAGGTCCGCGAGTCGGTCCGGGTTGATACCTGGAACCGGGATGTGTGCGCCTATTCGGTAGACGATAATCGCCAGGAACAGAAAACGCAGACGAGCCCAGAGTTCAGACATACCGCCTTTGCCGAGCGCAGAGAGAGCACCTTGCTTAGCCATTTATTCCTCGAACTTGCCGCCAGCTGCTTCGATAGCCGCACGCGCACCTTTGGTGGCGCCGATTCCCTTTCCGATGGTAACAGCGCGAGTAACTTCGCCGGACAGCATGATTTTCACACGCTGTACGTTGACGTTGATCACGTTGGCATCTTTCAGGGACTGCACGGTGACGATGTCGCCTTCCACTTTAGCCAGCTCGGACAGACGCACTTCTGCGCGGTCCATGGCTTTCAGGGAAACGAAACCGAACTTCGGCAGGCGACGATGCAGCGGCTGTTGACCGCCTTCAAAGCCTGGAGCAATGGTGCCACCGGAGCGGGAGGACTGACCTTTGTGGCCACGGCCACCGGTCTTGCCCAAACCACTACCGATACCACGGCCCGGACGATGCTTTTCGCGACGGGAACCCGGCGCTGGACTCAGATCATTGAGTTTCATCGATTAACCCTCGACACGCAGCATGTAGTAAGCCTTGTTGATCATCCCGCGATTCTCGGGAGTATCAAGTACTTCTACAGTGTGACCGATGCGACGCAGACCCAGACCCTTAACGCACAGTTTGTGGTTAGGGATACGGCCGGTCATGCTTTTGATCAGCGTAACTTTAACGGTAGCCATGATCAGAAGATCTCCTTGACGCTTTTGCCACGCTTGGCGGCAATGGATTCAGGAGACTGCATAGCTTTCAAACCTTTGAAAGTGGCGTGAACCACGTTTACCGGGTTAGTCGAGCCGTAGCACTTGGCCAGAACGTTCTGAACGCCAGCAACTTCGAGGACAGCACGCATAGCGCCGCCAGCGATGATACCGGTACCTTCAGAAGCAGGCTGCATGTACACCTTCGAAGCGCCGTGACCGGACTTCATTGCGTACTGCAGAGTGGTGCCGTTCAGATCAACTTGGATCATGTTGCGGCGAGCAGCTTCCATTGCCTTCTGGATCGCAGCAGGCACTTCACGTGACTTGCCACGGCCGAAGCCAACACGCCCTTTACCATCACCAACCACGGTCAACGCGGTGAAAGTGAAGATACGGCCGCCTTTTACGGTTTTGGCTACGCGGTTAACTTGAACCAGCTTCTCAATGTAGCCTTCGTCGCGCTTTTGGTCGTTATTTGACATAACTTAGAACTCCAGCCCAGCTTCACGAGCAGCATCAGCCAGCGCCTTGACGCGGCCGTGGTACTTGAAGCCAGAGCGGTCGAAAGCCACCTGCGAGACGCCAGCGGCTTTAGCACGCGTAGCGACCAGCTGGCCAACCTTAGTGGCCGCGTCGATGTTGCCAGTGGCGCCATCACGCAGTTCTTTATCCAAAGTCGAGGCAGATGCCAGGACTTTGTTGCCGTCGGCCGAAATGACCTGGGCGTAGATGTGCTGCGACGAGCGGAACACGCAGAGACGCACGACTTCGAGTTCGTGCATTTTCAGGCGTGCTTTGCGAGCGCGACGCAGTCGAGTAACTTTTTTGTCGGTCATTTGCTATGCCCTACTTCTTCTTGGCTTCTTTACGACGGACGACTTCGTCCGCGTAGCGCACACCTTTGCCTTTGTACGGCTCTGGTGGACGGAAGTCGCGGATCTCGGCGGCCACTTGACCTACCAGCTGCTTATCGATACCCCGAATCAGGATGTCGGTTTGGCTAGGAGTCTCAGCGGTGATGCCTTCCGGCAGTTCATAATCCACTGGGTGCGAGAAGCCAAGAGCCAGGTTCAGCACTGTGCCTTTTGCTTGCGCTTTATAACCAACACCGACCAGCTGGAGCTTACGCTCGAAGCCTTGGCTTACGCCTTGGACCATGTTGTTTACCAACGCACGAGTGGTACCAGCCATTGCGCGAGTTTGTTGATCGCCATTGCGAGCAGCGAAACGCAGCTCACCAGCTTCTTCAACGATCTCAACAGACGAATGGATGTTCAGTTCGAGAGTGCCCTTGGCACCCTTCACCGAAAGCTGTTGGCCTGCGAATTTTACTTCGACACCGGCTGGCAGCTTAACGGGGTTCTTAGCGACGCGTGACATGCTTATCCCCCCTTAGAACACAGTGCAAAGAACTTCGCCGCCGACACCGGCAGCGCGCGCAGCACGATCCGTCATCACACCTTTGTTGGTGGAGACGATAGACACACCGAGACCGCCACGAACTTTGGGCAGATCATCGACGGACTTGTACTGACGCAGGCCTGGACGGCTAACGCGCTTCACTTCCTCGATGACCGGACGGCCTTCGAAGTACTTCAGCTCGATGGACAGCAGTGGTTTGATTTCGCTGCTGATCTGATAACCCGCAATGTAACCTTCGTCCTTCAGGACTTTGGCAACAGCTACCTTCAAAGTAGAAGATGGCATGCTTACGACGGACTTTTCAGCCATCTGGGCATTACGGATTCGAGTTAGCATGTCCGCTAACGGGTCCTGCATACTCATGGGCTAGACGCTCCTAATACAAAAAAATTAGCCTTGCGGCTACTACTTGTCGCCGAGCTCATCCATGCGAAAAAAGCACGGGCTCAGGCGAGCCGGGTATTCTAGACACACCCCACAAATGAATCAAGCCCCAAAAGGGGCTTGATTCAAGTTCAAGGTCACCGGCGGTCAGGATCTTGCGATCCCGAACACCGAGACTTTGACAGTGCTTACCAGCTGGCTTTAACCAGACCAGGTACGTCGCCACGCATTGCAGCTTCACGCAGTTTGTTACGGCCGAGGCCGAACTTGCGGTAAACGCCGTGTGGACGACCGGTCAGGCGGCAGCGGTTACGCATGCGCGAAGCGCTTGCGTCACGTGGCTGCTTCTGCAGAGCTACTGTAGCTTCCCAACGCGCTTCTGGACTTGCGTTCAGATCAACGATGATAGCTTTCAGTGCTGCACGCTTTTTGGCGTACTTGGCAACCGTGAGCTGACGCTTCAGCTCGCGGTTTTTCATGCTCATCTTGGCCATTTTCCTACTCCAATCAGTTGCGGAACGGGAATTTGAAAGCACGCAACAGGGCGCGACCTTCATCATCGTTCTTGGCAGTGGTGGTCAGGGTAATGTCCAGACCGCGGAGAGCATCGATCTTGTCGTAGTCGATTTCCGGGAAGATGATCTGCTCTTTAACGCCCATGCTGTAGTTGCCACGACCATCGAAGGACTTGGCATTCAGGCCGCGGAAGTCGCGAACCCGAGGCAGGGAGATCGACAGCAGACGATCCAGGAACTCGTACATACGCTCACGGCGCAGGGTCACTTTGACGCCGATCGGCCAACCTTCACGGACTTTAAAGCCAGCGATGGATTTCCGAGCGTAAGTCACAACAACTTTCTGACCGGTGATCTTTTCCAGGTCGGCAACAGCGTGCTCGATGACTTTTTTGTCACCGACCGCTTCGCCCAGACCCATGTTCAGGGTGATTTTGGTAACGCGTGGAACTTCCATCACATTCGAAAGCTTAAGTTCTTCCTTAAGCTTCGGTGCGATTTCCTTCCAGTAAATCTCTTTTAGTCGTGCCATGGTCTTCTACCTAGCAGTGTTCAAGCATCAACCGCTTTTTGGGTCGACTTGAAGACACGAATTTTCTTGCCGTCTTCTACTTTGAAACCAACGCGGTCAGCCTTGTTGGTTTCGCCGTTGAAAATGGCGACGTTAGAAGCGTCCAGTGGAGCTTCTTTTTCGACGATACCGCCTTGTACGCCCGACGCCGGGTTAGGCTTGGTATGACGCTTAACCAGGTTCAGACCACCAATAACCAGACGGTTATTAGCGAGAACCTTAAGCACCTTACCGCGCTTACCTTTGTCTTTGCCGGCGATCACGATGATCTCGTCGTCACGACGAATCTTTTGCATGTCGGATCTCCTTACAGCACTTCTGGGGCGAGCGAGACGATCTTCATGAACTTCTCAGTACGAAGTTCACGAGTCACTGGCCCAAAGATACGGGTGCCGATCGGCTCTTGCTTATTGTTCAGAAGAACAGCAGCGTTGCCATCAAAGCGGATAATGGAGCCATCAGCACGACGTACGCCGTGACGAGTGCGGACTACAACAGCAGTCATCACTTGGCCTTTTTTCACTTTACCGCGAGGAATTGCTTCCTTCACGGTAACTTTGATGATGTCACCGATACCAGCGTAACGACGATGGGAGCCACCCAGCACCTTGATGCACATAACACGGCGAGCGCCGCTGTTATCGGCCACATCGAGCATGGATTGAGTCTGAATCATATAATTTCTCCGACCCCTAGTCCTTAGACTTCCACAGCGCGTTCGAGAACATCAACCAATGCCCAAGACTTGGTCTTGGCCAGCGGACGAGTTTCACGAATAGTGACTTTGTCGCCGATGTGGCACTGGTTGGTTTCGTCGTGCGCGTGCAGCTTAGTCGAACGCTTAACGTATTTACCGTAGATCGGGTGCTTAACGCGACGCTCGATCAGAACGGTGATGGTCTTGTCCATTTTGTCGCTGACAACACGGCCAGTCAGCGTACGGACGGTTTTTTCGGCTTCAGCCATGATTACTTACCTGCCTGCTGTTTGAGCACAGTCTTCACGCGAGCGATGTCACGCTTAACTTGCCGGAGCAGGTGAGACTGCCCCAACTGGCCAGTTGCTTTCTGCATGCGCAGATTGAACTGGTCGCGCAGCAGGCCGAGCAGTTGCTCGTTAAGCTGCGGCGCGTCTTTTTCACGAAGTTCGTTCGCTTTCATCACATCACCGTCCGTTTAACGAAGGCAGTGGCGAGCGGCAGCTTTGCAGCAGCCAAGGCAAAAGCCTCACGCGCCAGCTCTTCAGTAACACCCTCGATTTCATACAGGACTTTGCCTGGCTGAATCTGGGCAACCCAGTACTCCACACTACCCTTACCTTTACCCATCCGAACTTCGAGTGGCTTTTTGGAAATAGGCTTGTCCGGGAATACACGGATCCAGATCTTGCCGCCACGTTTAACGTGACGGGTCAGAGCACGACGCGCTGACTCGATCTGACGAGCGGTGAGACGACCACGAGCTACAGACTTCAGCGCGAACTCGCCGAAGCTGACTTTGCTACCGCGCTGTGCCAGACCACGGTTGTGGCCTGTCATCTGCTTGCGGAACTTCGTACGCTTTGGTTGCAACATTTGGCGTACCCCTTACTTAGCAGCTTTTTTACGAGGCGCTGGTGCTTGTGGTTTCAGTTCTTCTTGGCGACCACCAATTACTTCGCCTTTGAAGATCCAAACCTTTACACCGATCACACCGTAAGTGGTGTGAGCTTCGTAGTTGGCATAGTCGATGTCGGCACGCAGGGTGTGCAGTGGCACACGACCTTCGCGATACCATTCAGTACGTGCGATTTCAGCACCGCCGAGACGACCGCTCACTTGGATTTTGATGCCTTTGGCACCAATGCGCATGGCGTTCTGTACAGCGCGCTTCATAGCGCGACGGAACATTACGCGACGCTCCAGCTGCTGAGCTACGCTCTGCGCAACCAACATACCGTCGAGTTCCGGCTTGCGGATTTCTTCGATATTGATGTGCACAGGCACACCCATTTGTTTGGTCAGGTCCTGACGCAGTTTCTCAACATCTTCACCTTTCTTCCCGATAACGATACCTGGACGAGCGGTGTGGATGGTGATACGTGCAGTTTGAGCCGGACGATGGATATCGATACGGCTTACGGACGCGCTTTTTAGTTTGTCTTGGAGATACTCACGCACCTTCAGATCAGCGAACAAATAGTCCGCATAAGTCCGACCGTCTGCGTACCAGACGGAGGTGTGCTCCTTGACGATTCCCAGGCGAATGCCAATGGGATGTACTTTCTGACCCATCTCTTCGACTCCGTTACTTGTCAGCAACCTTGACAGTGATATGGCAAGACCGCTTGACGATGCGATCAGCACGGCCTTTGGCACGTGGCATGATTCGCTTCAGCGAACGCCCTTCGTTGACGAAAACGGTGCTGACCTTAAGGTCATCAACGTCTGCGCCTTCGTTATGCTCGGCGTTGGCTACGGCCGACTCCAGCACTTTCTTCATGATCTCGGCGGCTTTCTTACTGCTGAAAGCCAACAGGTTGAGCGCTTCGCCCACCTTCTTCCCGCGGATCTGGTCGGCGACCAAGCGGGCTTTCTGGGCGGAGATTCGAGCGCCCGACAACTTAGCGGCTACTTCCATCGTTCCTTACCCCTTAACGCTTGGCTTTCTTGTCTGCCACGTGCCCACGATATGTGCGGGTACCGGCAAACTCGCCTAGTTTGTGGCCGACCATGTCTTCGTTCACGAGAACTGGAACATGTTGACGACCGTTATGCACAGCAATGGTCAAACCGACCATTTGTGGCAGGATCATGGAACGGCGCGACCAGGTCTTAACTGGTTTGCGATCGTTCTTTTCCGCCGCCACTTCGATCTTCTTCAGTAGGTGAAGATCAATAAAAGGACCTTTTTTCAGAGAACGTGGCACTGTCGTATCCCTCTATTTACTTGCGACGACGGACGATCATTTTGTCGGTACGCTTATTACCACGAGTCTTCGCGCCCTTAGTCGGGAAGCCCCATGGCGATACCGGATGACGACCACCAGAGGTACGACCTTCACCACCACCATGTGGGTGGTCAACCGGGTTCATGGCAACACCACGAACGGTTGGGCGAACGCCACGCCAGCGTTTGGCACCAGCTTTACCCAGCGAACGCAGGCTGTGCTCGGAGTTCGAGACTTCACCCAAGGTCGCGCGGCATTCAGCCAGCACTTTACGCATCTCACCAGAACGCAGACGCAGGGTCACGTAGACACCTTCACGAGCGACCAGCTGAGCCGAAGCACCAGCGGAACGAGCGATTTGCGCGCCTTTACCTGGCTTCAATTCGATGCCGTGTACGGTGCTACCAACTGGAATGTTACGCAGTTGCAGAGCGTTGCCCGGCTTGATCGGTGCCAAAGCACCTGCGATCAGCTGGTCACCAGCACTCACGCCTTTAGGGGCGATGATGTAGCGACGCTCGCCATCTGCGTACAGCAGCAGAGCGATGTGAGCAGTACGGTTTGGATCGTATTCAATACGCTCGACAGTGGCAGAGATGCCATCTTTGTCGTTGCGACGGAAATCGACCAGACGATAATGCTGCTTATGGCCACCACCGATGTGACGAGTGGTAATACGACCATTGTTGTTACGACCACCAGTCTTCGATTTTTTCTCGAGCAGCGGTGCGTGAGGAGCGCCTTTATGCAGCTCCTGGTTGACCACCTTGACCACAAAACGGCGGCCAGGGGAAGTCGGTTTGCATTTAACGATTGCCATGATGCACCCCTTCCTTACTCAGCACTGCTGCTGAAATCGAGATCTTGGCCTGGCTGAAGGGAGATAACTGCCTTCTTCCAGTCATTACGCTTGCCCAGACCGCGAGCAGTGCGCTTGCTCTTACCCAGAACATTCAGGGTAGTAACACGCTCTACTTTCACGCTGAACAGGCTTTCGACGGCCTTCTTGATTTCCAGCTTGGTTGCGTCAGTTGCAACCTTGAAAACGAACTGGCCTTTCTTGTCAGCCAGAACCGTAGCCTTTTCGGAAACGTGCGGGCCAAGCAGAACTTTAAATACGCGTTCCTGGTTCATCCCAGCAGCTCCTCGAATTTCTTCACGGCCGACACGGTGATCAACACCTTGTCGTATGCGATCAGACTAACTGGATCGGAACCTTGCACGTCACGCACATCAACGTGTGGCAGGTTACGAGCAGCCAGGTACAGGTTCTGATCAACCACTTCAGACACGATCAAGACGTCAGTCAGGCCCATGCCGGTCAGTTTGTTCAGCAGATCTTTGGTCTTCGGTGCATCAACAGCGAAGTCCTGAACCACAACCAGACGATCAGTACGCACCAGCTCAGCAAGGATGGAACGCATTGCTGCGCGATACATCTTCTTGTTCAGCTTCTGGGTGTGATCCTGAGGACGAGCTGCGAAAGTGGTACCGCCGCCACGCCAGATTGGGCTACGGATAGTACCGGCACGAGCACGGCCAGTACCTTTCTGACGCCATGGGCGCTTACCGCCACCACGAACGTCGGAACGGGTCTTTTGCTGCTTGCTACCTTGACGGCCGCCGGCCATGTAGGCCACGACTGCTTGGTGAACCAGCGTCTCGTTGAATTCGCCGCCAAATGTCAGTTCGGAAACTTCGATCGCTTGAGCGTCATTTACATTTAATTGCATGTCAGCTTCCCCTTAACCGCGAGCCTTGGCTGCTGGACGTACAACCAAGTTGCCGCCAGTAGCGCCAGGAACAGCGCCCTTGACCAACAACAGATTGCGTTCAGCGTCCACGCGCACTACTTCGAGGGACTGCACGGTCACGCGCTCAGCGCCCATATGACCGGACATTTTTTTGCCCTTGAATACACGACCAGGAGTCTGGCACTGGCCGATAGAGCCTGGAACGCGGTGGGATACGGAGTTACCGTGGGTATTATCTTGCCCGCGGAAATTCCAACGCTTGATCGTACCCTGGAAGCCTTTACCTTTGGACTGACCGGTTACATCAACCAGTTGACCAGCGGCGAAGATTTCAGCGTTGATCAGATCGCCGGCCTGGTACTCGCCTTCTTCAAGACGGAATTCCATTACGGTACGACCAGCGGCAACGTTCGCTTTAGCGAAGTGGCCAGCTTGAGCAGCTGTAACACGCGAAGCACGACGCTCGCCTACAGTGACTTGCACTGCACGATAGCCATCGGTCTCTTCAGTTTTGAACTGGGTGACGCGATTCGGTTCGATCTCAATGACCGTGACCGGAATGGAGACACCTTCTTCGGTGAAAATACGGGTCATACCGCATTTACGACCGACTACACCAATAGTCATGTTGTAAACCTCATGAGTGTACGGGGCTTTCACCCGCTATGGCCGCCCATTTCAGAGCGTTACACGACTAAGACCGAGTCTTAGCCGAGGCTGATCTGCACTTCCACACCGGCCGCAAGATCAAGCTTCATAAGCGCATCAACGGTTTTATCCGTCGGCTGGACGATGTCCAGAACGCGCTTATGAGTACGGATCTCGTACTGGTCACGCGCGTCTTTGTTGACGTGCGGGGAGACCAGAACGGTGAACCGCTCTTTACGGGTAGGCAGTGGAATTGGACCACGCACTTGAGCACCAGTACGTTTCGCGGTTTCCACGATTTCCTGGGTGGATTGGTCGATCAGGCGATGGTCAAAAGCCTTCAACCTGATACGGATTTGCTGATTTTGCATTGGATTTCAGACTCCGGCTGCTATTCCCAGCGAGCGCAATACGCCCGTTAAAAGGAGGCGCAATTCTATAGACGGGCTTCTACAGTGTCAACCCAATAAAAAAGCCCCCGCTAGGCGGGGGCTTTTTCAAGTCATCACTTATTAAGCGATGATTTTGGCTACGACGCCAGCGCCGACGGTACGACCGCCTTCACGAATAGCGAAACGCAGACCATCTTCCATTGCGATGGTTTTGATCAGGGTGACAACCATTTTGATGTTGTCGCCCGGCATTACCATTTCAACGCCTTCCGGCAGCTCGCAGTTACCGGTCACGTCAGTGGTCCGGAAGTAGAACTGTGGACGGTAGCCTTTGAAGAACGGAGTGTGGCGACCGCCTTCTTCTTTGCTCAACACGTACACTTCAGCTTCGAAGGTAGTGTGCGGCTTAACCGAACCTGGCTTGACCAGAACCTGGCCACGCTCAACGTCGTCACGCTTGGTGCCGCGCAGCAGCACGCCGCAGTTCTCGCCAGCACGACCTTCGTCGAGCAGCTTACGGAACATTTCAACGCCGGTGCAGGTGGTGACAACAGTGTCACGCAGACCAACGATTTCCAGCGAATCCTGAACCTTGACGATACCGCGCTCGATACGGCCAGTTACAACAGTACCGCGACCGGAGATCGAGAATACGTCTTCGATTGGCATCAGGAACGGCTTGTCGATAACACGAACTGGATCTGGAATGTAGCTGTCCAGAGTCTCAACCAGTTTACGAACGGCAGTGGTGCCCATTTCGTTGTCGTCTTGGCCGTTCAGAGCCATCAGAGCGGAACCGATGATGATCGGAGTGTCGTCGCCCGGGAAGTCGTAAGTGCTCAGCAGATCGCGCACTTCCATCTCAACCAGTTCCAGCAGCTCAGCGTCGTCAACCATGTCAGCCTTGTTCAGGAAGACAACGATGTACGGAACGCCAACCTGACGGGACAGCAGGATGTGCTCGCGGGTCTGAGGCATCGGACCATCAGCGGCCGAGCAAACCAGGATAGCGCCGTCCATCTGAGCAGCACCGGTGATCATGTTCTTCACATAGTCAGCGTGACCTGGGCAGTCAACGTGAGCGTAGTGACGGATCAGCGAGTTGTATTCAACGTGTGCGGTGTTGATGGTGATACCACGAGCCTTTTCTTCCGGTGCGCTGTCGATTTTGTCGAAAGCAACAGCGGCCGAACCGAAAACTTCGGAGCAGACGCGAGTCAGAGCAGCAGTCAGCGTGGTTTTACCGTGGTCAACGTGACCGATAGTGCCAACGTTAACGTGCGGGAGGTCACGTACAAATTTTTCTTTAGCCACGACAATTAACTCCTTGCCTAAAGGGCTGAATCAGCCTTGTTTTTTGGTAACAGTTTCGACGATATGCGACGGAGCTGTATTGTATTTTTTGAATTCCATAGAGTAGCTTGCGCGACCTTGGGACATGGAACGGACGTCGGTTGCGTAACCGAACATCTCACCCAACGGAACCTCGGCGCGAATCACTTTGCCGGAAACCGTGTCTTCCATACCCAGGATCATGCCGCGACGACGGTTAAGGTCGCCCATCACGTCACCCATATAGTCTTCAGGCGTAACAACCTCTACCGCCATGATCGGCTCAAGCAACTCACCACCGCCCTTCTGGGCCAGTTGCTTGGTCGCCATGGAAGCAGCCACCTTAAACGCCATCTCGTTGGAGTCGACGTCGTGGTAAGAACCATCAAAAACGGTAGCCTTCAGGCCGATCAGCGGATAGCCGGCAACAACACCGTTCTTCATCTGCTCTTCGATACCCTTCTGGATAGCCGGGATGTATTCCTTAGGAACCACACCACCCACTACTTCGTTCACGAATTGCAGACCTTCCTGACCTTCGTCAGCAGGAGCAAAACGAATCCAGCAGTGACCGAACTGGCCACGACCGCCGGATTGACGAACGAACTTACCTTCGATTTCACAGTTCTTCGTGATGCGCTCACGATAGGAAACCTGAGGCTTACCGATGTTGGCTTCGACGTTGAACTCACGGCGCATCCGGTCAACCAGGATGTCCAGGTGCAGCTCGCCCATGCCGGAGATGATCGTTTGACCAGTCTCTTCATCAGTTTTAACGCGGAAAGATGGATCTTCCTGAGCAAGTTTGCCCAGAGCGATACCCATTTTTTCCTGGTCGTCCTTGGTCTTAGGCTCAACGGCTACCGAGATAACCGGCTCCGGGAAGTCCATGCGAACCAGGATGATTGGCTTGTCAGCGGTGCACAAAGTTTCACCAGTGGTGACGTCCTTCATGCCGATCAAGGCCGCGATGTCGCCAGCGCGTACTTCCTTGATTTCTTCGCGGGCGTTTGCGTGCATTTGCACCATACGACCCACACGCTCTTTCTTGCCTTTAACCGAGTTGATCACGCCGTCGCCGGAGCTCAACACGCCCGAGTAAACTCGAACGAAGGTCAAGGTACCCACGAATGGGTCAGTAGCGATCTTGAACGCCAGAGCCGAGAACGGCTCGCTGTCGTCTGCATGACGCTCCAATTCGATAGTCTCGTCATCCGGGTCAGTACCCTTGATGGCAGGAATGTCGACCGGGGCCGGCAGGTAGTCGATAACAGCATCGAGAACCAGGGGAACACCCTTGTTCTTGAAGGAAGAACCGCAGACAGCCAAGACGATCTCACCAGCGATGGTACGCTGACGCAGAGCGGCCTTGATTTCCGGGATGGTGATTTCCTCACCTTCCAGGTACTTGTCCATCAGCTCTTCGCTAGCTTCGGCTGCAGCCTGAACCATGTTGTCACGCCACTCTTCAGCCAATTCCAGCAGTTCTGCAGGAATAGCTTCGCGACGCGGAACAGTACCCTTGTCAGCATCGTTCCAGTAAACAGCTTCCATGTTGATCAGATCGATCTGACCTTCGAAGTTGTCTTCGGAACCGATTGCCAACTGGATTGGCACCGGGGTGTGACCCAGACGCTGCTTGATCTGACCGATCACGCGCAGGAAGTTCGCACCAGCACGGTCCATCTTGTTTACGTAAACAAGACGTGGAACGCCGTACTTGTTGGCTTGACGCCATACGGTTTCCGACTGAGGCTCAACGCCCGAGGTGCCGCAGAACACCACGACAGCGCCGTCGAGTACACGCAGGGAACGTTCAACTTCAATAGTGAAGTCAACGTGGCCCGGGGTATCGATGACGTTGAAGCGGTACTTGTCAGCGTATTGCTTCTCGGAACCCTGCCAGAAGGTGGTAATAGCAGCAGAAGTAATGGTAATACCACGCTCCTGCTCCTGCACCATCCAGTCCGTGGTCGCGGCGCCGTCATGCACCTCGCCCATCTTGTGGCTTTTGCCAGTGTAAAAAAGGACGCGCTCGGTGGTGGTGGTTTTACCAGCATCCACGTGAGCAACGATACCAATGTTACGGTAGCGGTTAATCGGTGTAGTACGAGCCATAAAGCCCTCGCAAAATTAGTGACGCTAAAATTAGAAGCGGTAGTGCGAGAAAGCCTTGTTGGCTTCAGCCATACGGTGCACGTCTTCACGCTTCTTAACTGCAGCACCTTTACCTTCAGCAGCGTCCAACAGTTCGCCAGCCAAACGCAGAGCCATAGACTTCTCGCCGCGCTTACGGGCGAAGTCTACCAACCAGCGCATTGCCAGAGCGTTACGACGGGACGGACGAACTTCAACCGGAACCTGGTAAGTAGCACCGCCTACACGGCGCGACTTTACTTCGACCAGCGGAGCGATGGCGTCGAGAGCTTTCTCGAAGATTTCCAGGGGGTCGCTGTTCTTGCGCTCTTTAACCTTCTCCAGCGCGCCATAAACGATACGCTCGGCAACGGCTTTCTTGCCGCTTTCCATAACGTGGTTCATGAACTTGGCCAGGATTTGGCTTCCGTATTTTGGATCGTCAAGCACTTCGCGCTTGGCTGCTACGCGTCTTCTTGGCATGGATAAGCCCTCAAACGGTCTTCAGGTTCGCTCGGAATCGGTGCCCTTTCGGGACGCCTCCGACCTTACTCTTATCGACTCAGAAAAATAGAAAATCAGTTTTTACAAAAAGCCACTACTACTTAGGCTTCTTGGTACCGTACTTCGAACGACCCTGGTTACGACCTTTAACGCCGGAAGTATCCAAAGAACCGCGTACGGTGTGGTAACGAACACCTGGCAAGTCTTTTACACGACCGCCGCGGATCAGTACCACGCTGTGCTCTTGCAGGTTGTGGCCTTCACCGCCGATGTACGAGGAAACCTCGAAACCGTTGGTCAGACGCACACGGCATACTTTACGCAGTGCCGAGTTAGGTTTTTTCGGCGTGGTGGTATACACACGGGTGCATACGCCACGACGTTGCGGGCAGTTCTGCAGCGCAGGCACGTCGGATTTCTCGACGATACGCTTACGCGGCTGACGTACCAGCTGGTTGATAGTTGCCATCTACTAGCTCCACTGTTGTCTTGCGACGCTATTGTCTTGCAAGAAAAGCAAAATGGCAGGAACGAATTCCCGCCAAATTTAGGGGTACAAGAGTCTAAAGAGGATCTTGTCCCCAGTCAAGGCAAGGCCCCGACCTCCCCACTCATCCAACCTCGACAAATTGTCTCGATTCGATGAGCGGGGCTGCCAGGGCCCCACGCTTATTTACTGCAGAACTCAGTTACCGCTCGAGTTCAGTGCTTCGGTCAGTGCAGCTTCCACTTCACTGGCGCTTACGCGCAACGGTTTGTCAGCATCACGGCGGCGCTTGCGCTCGCTGTGATAAGCCAGACCGGTACCAGCCGGGATCAGACGACCCACGACCACGTTTTCTTTCAGGCCGCGCAGGTAATCGCGCTTGCCGGTTACCGCCGCCTCGGTCAGTACGCGAGTGGTTTCCTGGAAGGAAGCCGCCGAGATGAACGATTCGGTGGACAACGACGCCTTGGTGATACCCAACAGCACGCGAGTGAACTTGGAAACGAATTTCTCGTCGCCAGCCAAACGTTCGTTCTCTACCAGAACGTGAGTCAATTCCATCTGGTCGCCCTTGATGAAACTGGAATCGCCGGATTCAGCGATTTCAACTTTACGCAGCATCTGACGCAGGATGGTCTCGATGTGCTTGTCGTTGATCTTCACGCCTTGCAGACGATAAACGTCCTGGATCTCGTTCACGATGTACTTGGCCAGCGCACTCACACCCAGCAGACGCAGGATGTCGTGTGGATCGCTCGGGCCGTCGGAGATAACTTCGCCGCGGTTTACCTGTTCGCCTTCGAAGACGTTCAGGTGACGCCACTTCGGAATCAGCTCTTCGTACGGATCGCTACCGTCGTTCGGGGTAATGACCAGACGGCGCTTGCCTTTGGTCTCTTTACCGAACGCGATGGTGCCGCTGACTTCAGCCAGAATCGAGGCTTCTTTCGGACGACGGGCTTCGAACAAGTCGGCAACACGCGGCAGACCACCGGTGATGTCACGGGTTTTCGAAGTTTCTTGCGGAATACGAGCGATAACATCACCGATCGCGATTTTCGCACCGTCCGCTACACCGACCAGGGCGTTAGCAGGCAGGAAGTACTGAGCAATTACGTCGGTACCCGGCAGCAAGAGATCCTTGCCGTTGTCATCAACCATCTTCACAGCAGGACGGATATCTTTACCGGCAGCTGGACGGTCTTTGGCGTCGAGTACTTCAATGTTGGTCATACCGGTCAATTCGTCTGTCTGACGCTTGATCGTGATGCCTTCTTCCATGCCCACGTAGGTCACGGTACCTTTCATTTCGGTAACGATTGGGTGAGTGTGCGGATCCCACTTGGCCACGATTGCGCCAGCGTCGACCTTGTCACCTTCTTTAACCGAAATCACAGCACCGTACGGCAGCTTGTAACGCTCGCGCTCACGACCGAAGTCATCAGCGATTGCCAGCTCACCGGAACGGGACACAGCAACCAGGCAACCATCTACTCGCTCAACGTGCTTCAGGTTGTGCAGACGGACGGTACCGCCATTCTTCACCTGAACGCTGTCGGCTGCGGAGGTCCGGCTTGCCGCACCACCGATGTGGAACGTACGCATGGTCAGCTGGGTACCCGGCTCACCGATGGACTGGGCAGCGATAACGCCGACCGCTTCACCGATGTTCACCTGGTGACCACGAGCCAAGTCACGTCCGTAGCATTTGGCGCAAATGCCGTAGCGGGTTTCGCAGCTGATCGGCGAACGCACGATCACTTCGTCGATGCTGTTCAGCTCGATGAACTCGACCCACTTCTCGTCTACCAGCGTGCCGGCAGGAACGATGATTTCTTCGGTACCTGGCTTGAAAACGTCACGGGCAATAACACGACCCAATACGCGCTCACCCAGCGGCTCAACAACGTCACCGCCTTCAATGTGCGGAGTCATTACCAGGCCATGTTCGGTGCCGCAATCGATCTCGGTTACTACCAGATCCTGCGCCACGTCTACCAGACGACGAGTCAGGTAACCGGAGTTCGCAGTTTTCAGCGCGGTATCCGCCAAACCTTTACGAGCACCGTGAGTGGAGATGAAGTACTGAAGTACACTCAAACCTTCACGGAAGTTCGCAGTAATCGGCGTTTCGATGATGGAACCGTCCGGCTTGGCCATCAGGCCACGCATACCGGCGAGCTGACGGATCTGCGCAGCAGAACCCCGTGCGCCCGAGTCGGCCATCATATACATCGAGTTGAAGGATTCCTGGTCGACTTCGACGCCATGACGGTCGATGACTTTCTCTTTCGAGAGGTTGGCCATCATCGCCTTGGAAACTTCGTCGTTCGCCTTGGACCAAAGGTCGATCACTTTGTTGTACTTCTCGCCCTGGGTTACCAGGCCGGAGGCGTACTGACTTTCGATCTCTTTCACTTCGTCGGTAGCAGCACCGATGATGCGGGCTTTTTCATCCGGGATAACGAAGTCGTTAACACCGATGGAAACGCCGGAAATGGTCGAATAGGCAAAACCGGTGTACATCAACTGGTCAGCGAAGATCACGGTCTCTTTCAAACCAACCACGCGGTAGCACTGGTTGATCAGCTTGGAGATCGCCTTCTTCTTCATCGGCTGGTTGACGACGTCGTACGACAGGCCAGGTGGAACAACCTGGAACAACAGCGCACGGCCGACAGTGGTGTCGACGATACGGGTGTTCTTGACGCTGCCACCATCACGATCGTTGACGGTTTCGTTGATCCGCACTTTGACCTTGGCGTGCAGTGCGGCTTCGCCGGCACGGAACACACGGTCAACTTCTTGCAGATCCGCGAACACACGACCTTCGCCCTTGGCGTTGATCGCTTCACGAGTCATGTAGTACAGACCCAATACAACGTCCTGCGACGGAACGATGATTGGCTCACCATTGGCTGGCGACAGAATGTTGTTGGTCGACATCATCAACGCACGCGCTTCCAACTGGGCTTCCAGTGTCAGCGGTACGTGCACGGCCATTTGGTCGCCGTCGAAGTCGGCGTTGTACGCAGCACAGACCAGAGGGTGCAGCTGGATAGCCTTACCTTCGATCAGTACCGGTTCAAACGCCTGGATACCCAGACGGTGAAGGGTCGGTGCACGGTTGAGGAGAACCGGGTGTTCACGGATCACTTCAGCGAGAACGTCCCAAACCTCAGGCAGCTCGCGCTCGACCATCTTCTTGGCAGCTTTAATGGTGGTCGCGAGACCACGCATTTCCAGCTTGCCGAAAATGAACGGCTTGAACAGCTCGAGAGCCATCTTCTTCGGCAGACCGCACTGGTGCAGACGCAGGGTCGGACCTACGGTAATTACCGAACGACCGGAGTAGTCAACACGCTTACCGAGCAAGTTCTGACGGAAACGACCTTGTTTACCCTTGATCATGTCAGCCAGGGATTTCAGAGGACGCTTGTTGGAACCGGTGATAGCGCGGCCACGACGACCGTTATCGAGCAGCGCGTCGACAGCTTCCTGCAACATACGCTTTTCGTTGCGCACGATGATGTCCGGAGCGGACAGATCAAGCAGGCGCTTCAAGCGGTTGTTACGGTTGATCACTCGACGATACAGATCGTTGAGGTCGGAGGTCGCGAAGCGACCGCCATCCAGCGGGACCAGCGGACGCAGATCTGGCGGCAGAACCGGCAGAACGGTCAGCACCATCCATTCTGGAAGGTTGCCGGAACCCTGGAAGGCTTCCATCAACTTCAGACGCTTGGACAGCTTCTTGATTTTGGTTTCGGAGTTGGTTTGCGGAATTTCTTCACGCAGACGGCCAATCTCGTGCTCCAGATCGATAGCGTGCAGCAGTTCACGGACAGCTTCGGCACCCATGCGGGCATCGAAATCGTCGCCAAACTCTTCCAGCGCTTCGAAATACTGCTCGTCGTTGAGCAGCTGACCTTTTTCAAGTGTGGTCATGCCTGGATCGATAACGACATAGCTCTCGAAGTAGAGAACGCGTTCGATATCACGCAGGGTCATGTCCATCAGCAAGCCGATACGCGACGGCAGCGATTTCAGGAACCAGATGTGGGCAACTGGCGAGGCCAGTTCGATGTGTGCCATGCGCTCACGACGAACTTTAGCCAGCGCGACTTCAACGCCGCACTTCTCGCAGATCACGCCACGGTGCTTCAAGCGCTTGTACTTACCGCACAGGCACTCGTAATCCTTTACCGGGCCAAAGATCTTGGCGCAGAACAGGCCGTCACGCTCAGGTTTGAACGTACGGTAGTTGATGGTTTCCGGCTTTTTAACTTCACCGAACGACCACGAACGGATCATCTCAGGCGATGCCAATCCAATACGGATGGCGTCGAACTCTTCGACTTGACCCTGGTTTTTCAGCAAATTCAGTAGGTCTTTCAAGGCCTTTCCTCCTGGCGGAGCAGAGAGCGGGCAATCCTGCCCCGCTCTCGATTCGCGTCACGTGTTATTCGGTTTCCAGATCGATATCGATGCCGAGGGAACGAATTTCCTTGATCAACACGTTGAAGGACTCGGGCATGCCCGGCTCCATACGGTGATCGCCATCCACGATGTTTTTGTACATCTTGGTACGGCCGTTCACATCGTCCGACTTCACTGTGAGCATTTCTTGCAGAGTGTAAGCAGCACCGTATGCTTCCAGTGCCCAGACCTCCATCTCCCCGAAACGCTGACCACCGAACTGCGCCTTACCACCCAGCGGCTGCTGAGTAACCAGGCTGTACGAACCGGTAGAACGAGCGTGCATCTTGTCGTCTACCAAGTGGTTCAGCTTCAGCATGTACATGTAGCCAACAGTAACCGGGCGCTCGAACTTGTTGCCGGTACGGCCATCGGTCAGCTGCATCTGGCCGCTTTCTGGCAGGTCCGCCAGTTTCAGCATGGCCTTGATTTCGCTTTCCTTGGCGCCGTCGAACACTGGAGTGGCCATTGGAACGCCGCCACGCAGGTTCTTCGCCAGATCCAGGATTTCCTGGTCGGAGAAGCTATCCAGATCTTCGTTACGACCGCCGATCTGGTTGTAGATCTCGTCCAGGAATTTTCGAAGCTCAGCGACTTTGCGCTGTTCTTCGATCATCCGGTTGATCTTCTCGCCCAAGCCTTTAGCCGCGAGGCCCAGGTGGGTTTCAAGGATCTGACCAACGTTCATACGCGAAGGTACGCCCAACGGGTTGAGGACGACGTCGACCGGGGTGCCATTGGCATCGTGCGGCATGTCTTCAACCGGCATGATCACGGAGACCACACCTTTGTTACCGTGACGACCGGCCATCTTGTCGCCCGGCTGAATGCGGCGACGGATTGCCAGGTAAACCTTGACGATTTTCAGCACGCCTGGAGCCAGGTCATCGCCCTGCTGCAGTTTGCGCTTCTTGTCTTCGAACTTGTCGTCCAGCAGACGGCGGCGATCAACGATGTAGGCCTGAGCCTTCTCGAGCTGCTCGTTCAGAGCATCTTCAGCCATGCGCAGTTTGAACCACTGACCATGCTCAAGACCGTCGAGAACTTCGTCGGTGATTTCCTGACCTTTCTTCAGACCGGCGCCGCCTTCGGCTTTGCGGCCGACCAGAGCGGAACGCAGACGTTCGAAAGTTGCGCCTTCAACGATACGGAACTCTTCGTTCAGGTCCTTGCGGATCTCGTCGAGTTGAGTCTTCTCGATCGACAGTGCACGAGCATCACGCTCAACGCCGTCGCGGGTGAAGACCTGTACGTCGATGACGGTACCCTTGGTGCCGGTAGGCACGCGCAAGGAGGTGTCTTTAACATCGCTGGCTTTTTCACCGAAGATGGCACGCAGCAGTTTTTCTTCCGGAGTCAGTTGAGTCTCGCCTTTCGGAGTGACCTTACCAACCAGGATGTCGCCCGCGCCAACTTCAGCACCTACGTAAACGATACCGGCTTCGTCCAGCTTATTCAGTGCAGCTTCACCCACGTTCGGGATGTCTGCAGTGATTTCCTCTGGCCCAAGCTTGGTGTCACGTGCCACACAGGTCAGTTCCTGAATGTGGATCGTGGTAAAGCGGTCTTCTTGAACAACTCGTTCCGACAGGCAGATGGAGTCTTCGAAGTTGTAACCGTTCCAGGCCATGAACGCGATGCGCATGTTCTGACCCAGCGCCAGTTCACCCATGTCGGTGGACGGGCCGTCAGCCATGATGTCGCTACGCTGAACCCGATCACCTTTACGCACCAGCGGACGCTGGTTGATGCAGGTGTTCTGGTTGGAGCGGGTGTATTTGGTCAGGTTGTAGATGTCGACACCAGCTTCACCGGTTTCAACTTCATCATCAGCAACACGAACCACGATACGGCTGGCGTCGACGGAATCGATAACGCCACCACGACGAGCCACGACGCAAACGCCGGAGTCACGAGCTACGTTACGCTCCATGCCGGTACCGACCAGCGGCTTGTCAGCGCGCAGGGTTGGTACAGCTTGACGCTGCATGTTCGAACCCATCAACGCACGGTTGGCGTCATCGTGCTCGAGGAACGGGATCAGCGACGCTGCAACCGAAACTACCTGCTTCGGAGAAACGTCCATCAAGGTGACGTCTTCCGGCGCCTTGACGGTGAACTCGTTCAAGTGACGAACAGCTACCAGCTCGTCGATCAGCATTTTCTTGTCGTTCATCGTGGCCGAAGCCTGAGCGATCACGTGATCAGCTTCTTCGATGGCGGACAGGAACACGATCTCGTCGGTGACCAGAGCGTCTTTCACCACACGATACGGGCTCTCGAGGAAGCCGTACTGGTTGGTGCGCGCATAAGCGGCCAGGGAGTTGATCAGACCGATGTTCGGACCTTCCGGCGTTTCAATCGGGCATACACGACCGTAGTGAGTCGGGTGTACGTCACGAACTTCAAAGCCAGCACGTTCACGAGTCAAACCGCCAGGGCCGAGTGCAGAAACACGACGCTTGTGGGTGATCTCGGACAGCGGGTTGTTCTGGTCCATGAACTGGGAAAGCTGACTGGAACCGAAGAACTCTTTCACCGCCGCAGCCACTGGCTTGGCGTTGATCAGGTCTTGCGGCATCAGGCCTTCGCTTTCAGCCATCGACAAACGCTCTTTGACCGCACGCTCAACACGTACCAGGCCAACGCGGAACTGGTTCTCGGCCATTTCGCCTACGCAGCGAACACGACGGTTACCCAGGTGGTCGATGTCATCGACGATGCCTTTACCGTTACGGATGTCGACCAGAGTCTTCAGCACTGCAACGATGTCTTCTTTGCACAACACGCCCGAACCTTCGATCTCGGTACGACCGATACGACGGTTGAACTTCATCCGGCCGACCGCAGACAGGTCATAGCGCTCAGGACTGAAGAACAGGTTGTTGAACAGAGTCTCGGCAGCGTCTTTGGTTGGCGGCTCGCCTGGACGCATCATGCGATAGATCTCGACCAGCGCTTCCAATTGGTTGCTGGTGGAGTCGATCTTCAGAGTGTCGGAGACGAACGGACCGCAGTCGATATCGTTGGTGTACAGAGTTTCGATGCGAACAACCTGGGACTTGGCGATTTTTGCCAGGATCTCAGTGTTCAGCTCGGTGTTGCACTCTGCCAGGATTTCGCCGGTTGCCGGATGCACGATGACCTTGGCGGTAGTGCGACCCAGGACGTAGTCCAGAGGCATGACCAGCTCTTTGATCCCGGCTTTTTCCAGCTGGTTAATGTGGCGAGCGGTAATACGACGACCCTGCTCGACAATAACCTTGCCCTTGTCATCGACGATATCGATAGCGGCAATTTCACCACGCAGGCGCTGAGGCACCAACTCCAGGCTGATGCTTTCGCCCTGCACATGGAATACGTTGGTGGTATAGAACGCGTCCAGCACTTCTTCAGTGGTATAGCCGAGCGCGCGCAGCAGTACCGATGCAGGCAGCTTGCGACGACGGTCGATACGCACGAATACGCAGTCTTTCGGGTCGAACTCGAAGTCCAACCACGAACCGCGGTAAGGAATGATACGCGCCGAGTACAACAGTTTGCCGGAGCTGTGCGTCTTGCCACGGTCGTGGTCGAAGAACACGCCCGGGGAACGGTGCAGCTGGGAAACGATTACACGCTCGGTACCGTTGATTACGAAGGTACCGTTCTCAGTCATCAGGGGGATTTCACCCATGTAGACTTCTTGCTCTTTGATGTCCTTGATCGCTTTGTTCGACGACTCTTTGTCGAAAATGATCAGGCGCACTTTTACCCGCAAAGGTACGGCATAAGTTACACCGCGCAATACGCATTCTTTGACATCAAATGCCGGTTCGCCCAGGCGATAACCGACGTACTCCAGCGCAGCATTGCCGGAGTAGCTGATGATCGGGAAAACGGATTTGAAGGCCGCATGCAGGCCCACGTCGCGGAACTGATCTTTAGTCGCTCCCGCTTGCAAGAATTCACGATACGAATCCAGCTGGATGGCCAGGAGGTACGGCACATCCATGACGTCCGGCAACTTGCTAAAGTCCTTGCGGATACGTTTTTTCTCAGTATATGAGTAAGCCATCAGCGTTCCCCAGCTTGGTCACCTGCTTGTTTGGCCCCTCCCGACGGGAGCAGCCAGAAAATCGTGCAAACCCCATGGTTTGCGCCACCGCATCGGGTGGTTACAGCTCGTTATCAGCACCGACCCAGTCGGCTGCCAATAACGGAAAAAGGCCGGTGGCAAGAGCCACCAGCCATCAGCCTTTCGCTTAACGCTCGGGCTGGAGACGCAAAGTCGATGCTTACTTCAGCTCGACTTTAGCGCCTGCTTCTTCCAGAGTGGCTTTTGCTTTGTCAGCTGCGTCTTTCGAAACAGCTTCCAGAACAACGCCAGGAGCGCCGTCAACTACAGCCTTGGCTTCTTTCAGGCCCAGACCGGTCAGTTCACGTACTGCCTTGATCACGTTAACTTTCTTCTCGCCAGCTTCCAGCAGCATGACGTTGAATTCAGTTTGTTCTTCAACAACGGCAGCGACAGCAGCTGGACCAGCGGAAGCAGCGGCAGCGGAAACGCCGAACTTCTCTTCCATGGCCTTGATCAGCTCAACGATTTCCAGAACGGATTTTTCGCCGATTGCTTCGATGATTTGGTCGTTAGTCAGAGACATGACTATAAATTCCTGTATTGGGGTGACAGCCTACGCGGCCATCGAAATAAACAATAAACGCTGAAAGGAGTGGCTCAGCCTTAGGCTGCGGCAGCTTCTTTCTGGTCGCGAAGAGCCGCCAGAGTACGAGCCAATTTGCTGGTTGCGCCTTGAATCACGCTCATCAGCTGAGAAATTGCTTCGTCACGGGTCGGCAGGCTTGCCAGTACGTCGATCTGATTAGCTGCGAGGAACTTGCCCTCGAACGCAGCTGCCTTGATCTCGAACTTATCCTGACCTTTTGCGAACTCTTTGAAGATACGAGCAGCAGCGCCCGGATGTTCTTTGGAGAATGCAATCAAGGTCGGGCCGGTGAACACGTCGTTGAGCACGTCATATTGAGTGCCAGCAACGGCGCGCTTGAGCAGGGTGTTACGTACAACACGTACGTAAACGCCAGCTTCACGAGCCTCTTTACGGAGTCCGGTCATAGCGCCTACTGTTACGCCACGGGCATCAGCCACGACAGCGGACAGAGCAACTTGGGCAGCCTTGTTGACTTCAGCGACGATGGCCTTCTTGTCTTCAAGTTTAATTGCCACGGGAAAAACTCCTGCTTGTTACCGTTTCATCCAACCGAGGCCAGATGTCGTTTTGGTGTCTGATTCGGTAAGGAACCGGGAGCACCATCTGCGTAGGCTTGAGGTTTAAGACTTGCGTCGCCTACGGTCTTGGATAGCCCCCGCCAGGCAGGGACCCCAATCTTTCAATTGGCGCAATCGCTTGCGCCAACCTGTGTCTTACGCGTCGAGCGAGCCTTGGTCGATGACCAGACCTGGACCCATGGTGGTGCTCAGGGTAACGCGCTTGACGTAAATACCTTTCGAGGAAGCTGGCTTGATACGCTTCAGATCAGCGATCAGGGCTTCAACGTTTTCCTTCAGCTTGACGGCGTCGAAGCCAACCTTGCCAACGGAGGTGTGGATGATGCCGTTTTTGTCGGTGCGATAACGAACCTGACCAGCCTTGGCGTTCTTAACCGCGGTAGCTACGTCTGGCGTTACGGTGCCGACTTTAGGGTTAGGCATCAGGCCACGTGGGCCCAGGATCTGACCCAACTGACCAACAACGCGCATTGCATCCGGGGATGCGATAACTACGTCATAGTTCAGGTCGCCGCCTTTCATTTCGGCAGCCAGATCGTCCATACCTACACGGTCAGCGCCGGCAGCCAAAGCGGCCTCGGCAGCTGGACCCTGGGTGAACACAGCAACGCGAACGGTCTTGCCAGTGCCGTGTGGCAGCACAGTAGCGCTACGAACGACCTGGTCGGATTTACGCGGGTCAACACCCAAGTTTACAGCAACGTCAAACGACTCGCTGAACTTGACGGTCGACAGCTCAGCCAGCAGAGCAGCAGCGTCTACAAAGTTGTAGGACTTGCCTGCTTCGATTTTGCCGGCGATAGCCTTTTGACGCTTGGTCAACTTAGCCATTACACACCCTCCACGTTAAGGCCCATGCTACGAGCAGAACCGGCGATAGTACGCACGGCCGCGTCCATATCAGCTGCAGTCAGATCCGCGTTTTTGGTTTTCGCGATCTCTTCCAGCTGAGCACGGGTAACGGTGCCAACCTTAACGGTGTTCGGACGAGCGGAACCGCTAGTCAGACCAGCAGCTTTCTTCAGCAGAACCGAAGCAGGTGTGGATTTGGTTTCGAAAGTGAAGCTACGGTCGCTGTAGACAGTGATGATCACTGGAGTCGGCAGACCTGGCTCAATACCCTGAGTACGGGCGTTGAAAGCCTTGCAGAATTCCATGATGTTCACGCCGTGCTGACCCAGAGCAGGACCAACAGGTGGGCTTGGGTTAGCCTGAGCGGCCTTCACTTGCAGCTTGATGTAAGCGGTAATCTTCTTGGCCATGAGGCACTCCAATTACGGGTTCGAACGCCTCGAAAGGCTCCCCGGTTACTTGCGCGTTTATCCCAGTGACGACAAAACCCCACAGCCTAGGGCTGCGGGGTTGGGATGCTTGCTCAGCTAGACTTTTTCGACCTGGCTGAACTCTAGCTCTACCGGAGTAGAGCGACCGAAAATGAGCACTGCCACTTGGATCCGGCTCTTCTCGTAGTTAACTTCTTCGACCGTGCCAGTAAAGTCAGCAAACGGCCCATCATTGACACGCACCGACTCACCTGGCTCGAACAACGTCTTCGGCTTCGGCTTGTCGCTACCATCAGCAACGCGACGCAGAATCGCTTCTGCCTCTTTATCTGTGATAGGTGCAGGCTTATCAGCAGTACCGCCGATAAAACCCATCACCCGAGGAGTATCCTTGACCAAGTGCCAAGTACCCTCATTCATGTCCATCTGAACCAGCACATAACCTGGGAAGAACTTGCGCTCGCTTTTGCGTTTCTGGCCATTACGCATTTCAACCACTTCTTCAGTGGGAACCAGAATTTCGCCAAAGCCATCTTCCATGCCAGCCAGCTTTACGCGCTCTACCAACGAGCGCATGACATGCTTCTCGTAACCGGAGTAAGCATGCACAACGTACCAACGCTTAGCCACGGGACACCCTTAGCCGACAATCAAGGAAACAAGCCAGCCGAGCAGGGAATCAAGCCCCCACAACAGCAACGCCATTACCAGAACAACAGCCACAACAATCAACGTGGTCTGCGTGGTTTCTTGGCGAGTTGGCCATACGACTTTACGAATCTCGGTGCGAGCTTCCTTAACCAGTACAAAGAAAGACTTGCCCTTGACCGTCTGCAGGCCTACAAAGGCAGCTACAGCAGCAATGGCGAGCAAAGCAAGTACGCGGTACAGGATCGGCGAAGCAGAGTAATACTGATTGCCAACAACGCCAACAACCACCAAAGCAACTACTACTAGCCACTTGAGCAGATCGAAGCGAGAGCCTTGAGCTTCAGCTTTAGGAGTCATCTATGAAGATCCTGTGAAAAGAAAGCCAGACACACCAAGTGAATCTGGCAGGTCAGGAGGGAATCGAACCCCCAACCTACGGTTTTGGAGACCGTCGCTCTGCCAATTGAGCTACTGACCTAAAACAAAATCAGGCCGACCATTATGCCGGCCCGAAAAAGACATTACAACAATTTACTCGATAACCTTAGCAACGACACCAGCACCGACGGTACGACCACCTTCACGAATAGCGAAACGCAGGCCATCTTCCATCGCGATGGTTTTGATCAGGGTGACAGTCATCTGAACGTTGTCACCAGGCATTACCATTTCAACGCCTTCTGGCAATTCGCAGTTACCGGTCACGTCCGTGGTACGGAAGTAGAACTGTGGACGGTAACCCTTGAAGAACGGAGTATGACGACCGCCCTCTTCCTTGCTCAGAACGTAAACCTCTGCAGTGAACTTGGTATGCGGCTTGACAGTGCCCGGCTTGACCAGAACCTGGCCACGCTCAACATCATCTCGCTTGGTACCACGCAGCAATACGCCGCAGTTCTCGCCAGCACGACCTTCGTCGAGCAGCTTGCGGAACATCTCAACACCAGTGCAAGTAGTCTTGACAGTGTCACGAAGACCAACAATCTCAACTTCTTCCTGAATGCGGACAATGCCACGCTCAACACGACCAGTCACAACAGTACCGCGACCGGAGATCGAGAAAACATCCTCGATCGGCATCAGAAACGGCTTATCAATAGCCCGCTCAGGCTGCGGAATGTAGCTATCCAGAGTCTCGACCAACTTCTTGACGGCAGTAGTACCCATCTCGTTGTCATCTTGACCATTCAGCGCCATCAGCGCCGAACCAATGATGATCGGAGTGTCATCACCTGGGAAATCGTAAGTGCTCAGCAGGTCGCGCACCTCCATCTCAACCAGCTCCAGCAGCTCCGCATCATCAACCATGTCAGCCTTGTTCAGGAAGACAACGATGTACGGAACGCCAACCTGGCGGGACAGAAGGATGTGCTCACGGGTTTGCGGCATCGGACCATCAGCGGCCGAGCAAACCAGAATCGCGCCATCCATCTGGGCAGCACCGGTAATCATGTTTTTTACGTAGTCAGCGTGACCTGGACAGTCAACGTGCGCATAGTGACGCACAGCCGAATCGTACTCAACGTGAGCGGTGTTGATGGTAATACCACGAGCTTTTTCTTCAGGGGCGCTATCGATCTTATCGAAGTCTACCTTTGCCGAACCGAAAACTTCGGAGCAGACGCGGGTCAAAGCAGCAGTCAGAGTAGTTTTACCGTGATCGACGTGACCAATGGTACCAACGTTGACGTGCGGCTTATTACGTTCGAACTTTTCCTTAGCCATCAAAATCACCCCCAGGAGAAGAATTGAGCAGGTCAAACAAGCCATTAAAACAAAGGCAGATATTTTCATATCTGCCTTGTTATATGGAGCTCTTGAGCGGATTTGAACCGCTGACCTCACCCTTACCAAGGGTGTGCTCTACCAACTGAGCTACAAGAGCGTAACACCATGCAGGATCTGCAAACTTGGAGCGGGTAGCGGGAATCGAACCCGCATCATCAGCTTGGAAGGCTGAGGTTCTACCACTAAACTATACCCGCGAGCTTGCAGCTCTCGCTAAAAATGGTGGAGGGGGAAGGATTCGAACCTTCGAAGTCGTAGACGTCAGATTTACAGTCTGATCCCTTTGGCCGCTCGGGAACCCCTCCTAAGCGAGTCGGCATTCTACATCATGCCAGCCTTCTGTCAAGCATTTTCTCATTAAAAACCTGAGGTTAGCTGCGTTGACATCACTTTGCGGTGTTAACCATTAAAGGTCTTCACTGCGAAGCGGGCGCCATTCTATGCAAACTATTCGGCGGGTGCAACCCCCTCGCACGGCATTATTTTATGTTTTAACTCATTGAATTCTCTAGAAAGGTTTTTCAGCTGCGAGTCATCCAGCCAACGCCGGCTTTCTGGTGCCACACGCACCCAGTAACCATCAGACTCAGCAGGGGGCCTCAGCAAGGACTCGAACTTGATTTCCATGCCACTCAATCGCCGCTCAACCGCCTGAGCCGCTTCCTGACGAGTAAAACCGCCAAGATAGAGGCATCCCTCGTCTGCCTGGGTAGGCTTTCCTTTGTCACGAGCCGCGTCAGTCGTTTCACTCAACAAGCGAATATCCTGCTGCGACCCCCTATACAAATTCAAAGGGGTTACATCCTTCGCACGCAGAGGAGCCTCTTGTTGGTGCCAGATGTAATAGAACACATTGAGAACAAGCAGCAGCAGAAACAACCAACGCATAAAAACCTCACGACAAGGGACACGCCATAGCCAAACCTACAAACACCAGATCAGGAACCACCCTGGCCTCAGGCACGATCTCGGAAACCAGGTCTGCATCTCCTCCGGTGAGGAACACAGCAAAATCATCCCCCCAATAGCTACGCGCCAACTCTAGCTGTGTCAGGACAAAGCCTCTCAGCATCAACGAGCACCCCCGCTCGACCGCCTCGACAGTTGTCCGACCAGGAACAAGACTTTCCAGAGCGCGCTCAGCTGCTAGATCGCCATAACGAATTCTACGGGTGTGGGTACGCAATTGGTTTCGCATCAGAGGCATTCCCGGACATATAAATCCTCCTAGGTGCTCTCCATCCCTAGAGATGAAGTCCGCAGTAACAGCCGTACCAAAATCAAGCACAAGGCACGCACCCGAAGCCAGTTGGAATCCCCCAAGCATCGCCAGCCAACGGTCGAGCCCTAACCGTTCGAACTCCTCATAACCATTACGAACCCCGGACATTTCGCGGGACGGCGCCGCACATACCACCGACACGCCAAAAGCCTCTGTCAGCAGAGAAATCAGTGCACTGGTTTCTTCGGCGGTCCTGACACTGACCAACCGACAAAACTTGAGAGCGAGACCCTTGAGCACTTTCAAGCTCTCCAACAAAGCGAGATCCGAATCAACGACGCCCTCGCCAACCACCCACCGAACATCCGCGTCGAGCACACGCCACTTGATAAAACTGTTTCCGCAGTCGAGCTCAAGAATCATCACGCAACCTCAGACTGAGCTCACCACCACTAAAGACTTTTTCCACACCACCCACCTTCAAGCGCAGAGCACCCTGACTATCAATACCCAGCACTTCGCCATCTATATGGTTAACACCTGCGATCAACGACACGGCCCGCCCCTGCCAGAGATGATTTTGCTCCCACTCTGCCTGGATAGCTGAAAATCCGTCGACTTGATGACGAGACAGATATGCCTTGAGCGTCGCACCCAACTGCCCGACCAAGTGATTTCGATCAAACACCTTGCCCGACTCTAGCCGCATGGACGTCCACTGCTGATCTACCTCATCGGTAATCTGCATGTTCACATTAATTCCCACACCCAGCACAACGTGACACACATCAGCAGGATCCCCCACCAGCTCGAGCAATATCCCGGCGATCTTCTTCTGACCAACCAGAACATCATTGGGCCACTTCAATCCAGCCCCCGAAATACCAAGCTCACGCAGGGCTTGCATGACGGCGAGCCCAACAACAAGGCTCAAGCCTTCCAGCTGACGCATTCCACCTTCAATACGCAGCACGAGGCTGTAATAGATGTTTTCCGCGAATGGACTCGCCCATTTACGTCCACGCCGCCCGCGCCCTGCAGTTTGCCGCTCGGCAAGCACCAGAAAGGGTGCCGCCTGCCCCCGCTCTATGGCGCGCAATGCCTCGGCATTAGTGGAGTCAATTGAATCGAAAACCAGGATGGGCCAATCACAAGAAGGCGCCTGCTCTCTTATCTCGACAGGATCAAGCAGCGTCAATGGCGCAGCCAGTTGATAGCCGCGACCCCGCACCTTGTGAATAGATAATCCCAGCTCAGCTTCTAAATGCTGAAGCTGCTTCCAAACGGCACTACGACTGACACCCAAGGCGACGCCCAAGGCCTGACCCGAATGGAATCGGCCATCTTTAAGAAGCTTTAACAATGTCAGCATGCAAGTCTCGCCTCACAATGAGGCCCGCATGATAGCCATGCCCCGCGCCATTGCATAGAAACCCTACAGGTCAGTTTTCCTGCGGACAAAACAAAACCCCTACCTGCATACGCAGATAGGGGTTTCGGAATTTAATCTTGACGATGACCTACTCTCACATGGGGAAACCCCACACTACCATCGGCGATGCATCGTT